>NZ_JBJGZZ010000004.1:0-308721 GCF_054050775.1 Blastococcus sp. SYSU DS0533
GGGCGGGTGTCGCCGTCGGCGCGCAGCAGCTGGGCGTACTGGTCGATGGCGTCGGCGCAGGCGGCGGCCAGGTGCACGGGCAGGTCGGTGACGAGCTGGCTCATGCCGTCACCGGTGCGCCGGACGGCGACGTCGGCCCGCGCGGCGGCTTCCTTGCGGCGCTTGTCCAGGGCGTCGGCGTCCAGGCGGGCCAGGGCACGGCGTACCCGGGCGCGCAGCTGGGGCACGGTCAGCCGGCCGGCGTGGGGCAGCACGCGGCGTTCGATCTCGGCGATGACCTCGGGGGCGGCGGTGGACAGCAGGTCGACCAGGGCGCGCATCTTCCGCACGTCGATGCGCCCAGCGTAGAGGGCGTCCCAGGTGCCGGTGAGCAGCGTGGTGAGCAGGATCGACTCGACGGCGAGGGCTTCGGCTTCGGCCTCCGAGCAGTTGCGGATCAGCGCCAGCTCGGCCACGAAGGTCTCGCTGACCTGGGCCAGGACCTGGGAGCGGCGCAGCCGGCTGTCCAGCCCCGGACCACCGAGGGGGCCGAAGTCGCGGTCGCGCTCGATGGAGCGCCGGCGGGCGAGCGCGGCGATCGCCTCGGCGCGCTGGGCGGCGTGCCGGGCCTCGCGGGCGTCAGCGGCCCAGATGTCGGCGACCAGCTCCAGGTCGCTCGACCCCCCGCCATCGGTGTCGGGCACCCAGGGGATCGGAACGCCGTCCTCCGGCGCACGGGGTGGCTCACCGATGAACACACCTGCACCGTAGAACCGACCACTGACAGTTCCCGCAGGTCAGTCGTAGGGATTGGTGAGAACTGTGCGGGCCTGGAGGACGTCGAAGGTGACCGGTGGGCCGTCGGTGGTGGTGGTCCCGGGGACGTCGGCCTCGGCACCGCCGTCGACGGTGAAGGTGGCGCCCCAGGTGACGGTGAGGTGCGCGGTGTAGGTGCCCGACCGGTAGTCGTGCTCGATGGTGTGGTCGGGGTAGGGCGCACCGGGGTCGGTGGTCGTGATCTGGCCGGTCGCGTCGCCGGTGTGCCAGGTGAACCGCTCGGCGGTGGCCTCGATGACGACGGTGAAGCCGCGAATGTCGACCGTGAAGGTCTGGCTCGTGGGGGAGTCGGTGTAGAAGATGACCGGCAACCCCGTCAGGGCGTTCCCCGGCGGCTGGTGCCGGGTCGTCAGCTGAGGGAGCGGCAGCCTCTGGAAGTAGCGGAAGACTTCGTCGGGAGACGGTGGTGGGTCCAGCGCCGTGATGTCAATGCAGGCCCGCGTCCCCACGATCCAGGGGCCCACCTGGGTGCCGACTGGCGCTCCGCCGCTATCGAACCCGTCCACCGTCGTAGTCCCACCGTCTGGCGCAGTTATCGCGAGACGTCGTTGCTCCATCACCAAGTCCTCGATGACCCGATCGGGGGGCGCTGGGCACTCGAAGAAGTCGCTGGGTCGGCATCCGCCGTTCTCGCGGTCACTGACGACGCATGGTCGGGACAGGCGGTAGGTGTACGGATGCTCGTGGGGAGCGGCATTGCTAGCGAACCACCCACCGCCCGCAGTTTGCTCGACCAAGGCCGCCGTGAGTGCGCCGGGAGCGGTTTCGACGTGCGGACAGACGACGCGGCCGCATTCCACATGCTCTGCGGCCGCCGACGATGGAGTCAGGAACGCTGTTGCGACGCCAATAAGAACGAGGATGCGCAATCTGCGCATCAGCCGAAAGTGAGGTCGCGCATAAGCCATGACTGTCGAGTGGAGTCCCACACGACCGCCACGCCTCCGGTGACGTTGAAGTAGGCGGCGGAACCACCATGAGTGGGCTTGCCTGAGGCATCCAGAACCACGAATTCGGCCTGATCCACGACGATTGGGAAGTCTGCAGCGCCGTTCTTCATAACAGGGGCGCCGACTTCGACGATGGTTAGTTCTCCGCCTTCATAGTCCTGCCCCGCCGACGCGGCCTCCTCCGTGCCTGAGGCGATGCGATCGCAGTCGCGGCATCCGTCGCTGAGTCGCCGCAGCGGCTCCGCGTCCATGACGGTTGAAGTCCGGTTGATGAGATTGACGTAGTAGCGGACGAAGGCTTCTGCGCCGGCGGCGTCCTGGGTGCGGGCTTCCTTCGGCATGGGCATGTCCGCCGGGCCCAGGGGTGGGAGCGACTCGGTGGTCGGCGCGGCCTCCGTCGTCGGCAGGCTCGTGCTGGCTTCCTGCTTCTCCGCACACCCGGTCAGCAGCACGGTCCCGGCCAGCAGGCAGCCGAGCGTCGTCCGGATCAGGCCCCCACGGAGATCACGCACAGCGGGAGACTACGCAGAGTTTGGCGGCATCCGGTTCCGTAACTGTGGACAGGACCGCACGCGCCGCCGGATCGGGTGACGCCCCCACGCAGGAGACCTGGCTCACCGGCGCACAATCCGGAGCCGACAGCACCGCGGGCGGGGGGAGAGCGCATGAGCACGGAGCAGACGACGGGGCACAGCCCCTTCGACACCAGCGGCATCGAGCTCGGCGCCGACGGCATCCGCCGCTACACCGGCCTGCCGCAGAACATCGTCCGGGTGCTGGCCGGGCAGGCCCGACGGCACGGCGACCGCACCGCGATCGTCGAGCTCGGCGGTGGGCGGCTCACCTACGCCGAGCTCTGGCAGCGCGCCATGCGCGTCGCCGGCGGCCTGCGCGATGCCGGCGTCACCACCGGCGACCGCGTCGCCGTCCAGCTGCCCAACGGCGTCGACTGGGTGCTCGCCTTCTGGGGCGCCCAGCTCGCCGGCGCCGTCGTCGTCCCGATGAACACCCGCCTCGCCCCGGCGGAGGCCGACTTCATCCTCGCCGACTGCGGCGCCGCCTTCGTCGTCCGCCCGGGCGAGGCCCTGCCCGACGGCGAGCCGGGGGAAGTGCCCGACCCGCAGCACACCGACGTCGCCGCGCTCTTCTACACCAGCGGCACGACCGGCCGCCCCAAGGGCGCCATGACCACCCACGAGAACTTCCTCAGCAACATCGAGTCGGTCATCCGCTGCCGCGAGCTCAGCCGCGACCCCGAGGCGTCCCACGCCACGCTGATCTCCGTCCCGCTGTTCCACGTCACCGGCTGCAACTCCCAGTTCCTCACCCAGATCGCGCTCGGTGGCACGAGCGTGCTGATGCCGAAGTTCGACGCGACGGCCTTCCTGGCGGCCATCCCCGAGCACGGCATCACGCTGCTCACCAGCGTCCCGACCATCTACGAGCTGGTGCTGCGCCACCCCGACCTCGCGACGACGGACGTCTCCACCGTCCGCACCCTCAGCTACGGCGGCGCCCCGATCGCCCCGGAGCTCGTGCACCGGCTGCGGACGGCGTTCCCGAACGCCCGGCTCGGCAACGGGTTCGGCCTGAGCGAGACCAGCGCGCTGGCCACCTTCCTCCCGCACGAGTACGCCGAGACCCACGCCGACTCCGTCGGCTTCCCCACGCCGGTCAACGACGTCGACCTGCACCGGTCCGACCCGGCCACCGGCGTCGGTGAGCTGCTCGTTCGCGGGCCCAACGTCGTCGCCGGCTACTGGGGCGACCCGCAGCGGACCGCGGAGACGTTCGTCGACGGCTGGCTGCACACCGGCGACCTCGCGACCATCACCGACGGCATCGTCCGGATCGTCGACCGGGCCAAGGACATGATCAACCGCGGCGGCGAGAACGTGTACAGCGTCGAGGTGGAGAACGCCCTCGCCGAGCACCCCGACGTCCTCGAGGTCGCCGTCGTCGGCGTCCCCGACCCGGTGATGGGGGAGAAGGTCGGCGCCGTCGTCCTGCCGAGGCCGGGCACGGACGCCGGCGAGCTGGTCGCGGGGCTCTCCGCCCTCGCCCGCGAGCGGCTCGCCGACTTCAAGCGCCCGCAGTTCGTGCGGGTGATCGACGGCCCGCTGCCGCGCAACGCCGGCGGCAAGGTGCTCAAGGCGCCGCTGCGGGAGGCGGAGGGCTGGGTGGCCGTCCCCCGGTAGCGCTACGTTGCGGGGAGGCCCGACCTCTCGGCGACAGGAGCACCCCGTGCGCATCGGCATGCCCATCTCCTACGACGGCGGCTACGACCGCACCACGGCCGTCATCGCCGACTTCGAGAAGGCGGGCCTGGACACCGTCTACGTCGCCGAGGCCTACTCCTTCGACGCCGTGAGCCACCTCGGCTACCTGGCCGCGCGGACGACGACGGTGGAGATCGCCTCGGGCATCCTCAACATCTACTCCCGGACGCCGACGCTGCTGGCCATGACCGCCGCCGGCCTGGACTTCCTCTCCGGCGGCCGCTTCACCCTCGGCATCGGCGCCTCGGGACCGCAGGTGGTCGAGGGCTTCCACGGCGTGCCCTACACCGCGCCGCTGGCCACCACCCGCGAGGTCGTGGAGGTCTGCCGCGCGGTGTGGCGGCGGGAGAAGGTCGACCACCACGGGGCGCACGTCGACATCCCGCTGACCCGCGAGCGCGGTGGCAACGGCCTGGGCAAGCCGCTGAAGCTGATCAACCGTCCGGTGCGGGAACGCATCCCGATGCTCCTGGCCGCCATCGGGCCGAAGAACGTCGCGATGGCCGCCGAGCTGTTCGAGGCGTGGCAGCCGGCGTTCTTCCTCCCGGAGGGCAGCGCCGCGGCGTTCGGGGACGCCCTGGCCGAGGGGACGGCGCGGCGCGATCCCGCGCTCGGCCCGCTCGACATCTCCGCCGACACCCAGCTGCTGATCAGCGAGGACGCCGACGAGCAGGCGGCGGCGCTCGACCGGGTCCGCGCGAAGCTCGCGCTCTACGTCGGCGGCATGGGCGCCCGCGGCAAGAACTTCTACAACGAGCTGGCGGTGCGCTACGGCTTCGCGGGAGAGGCGGCCCGGGTGCAGGACCTCTACCTGGACGGCCGCAAGGACGAGGCCGCCGCGGCGTTGCCCGAGGAGTTCGTCCGCGGGGTGGCGCTGGTCGGCCCGCGGGGGCACGTCGCCGAGCGGCTCGCCGCCTTCCGCGAGGCCGGGGTCACCACGCTGAACGTCACGCCGCTGGCCGCGGAGCACGCCGAGCGGGTCCGGGCGATCGAGACGCTGAAGGCGCTCGCGTGACGGCGCTGCCCGCCCACGAGCAGGAGTTCGTCGCGCTCACCGCGGAGTTCGTCGACCGGCGGGTGCGCCCGCGGGTGGCCGAGTTCGAGGCCGAGGACCGCTACCCGGACGACTTCATCGAGGAGATGAAGGCCCTCGGCCTCTTCGGCCTGCTGGTGCCCGAGGCGCACGGCGGGAGCGGCGTGAGCACCGCCTGCTTCGCCCGCATCACCGAGGAGCTCGCCCGCGGGTGGATGAGCCTCGCCGGCGCGATCGGCGGGCACTCGGTCATCTCGCACCTGCTCGCGACCGCCGGCACCGGCGAGCAGCGGGCCCGCTACCTGCCGCGCATGGCCACCGGCGAGGTCCGCGCCACGATGGCGCTCACCGAGCCCGGCGGGGGCAGCGATCTGCAGGCGATGCGCACGCACGCCGTCCGCACCGACGACGGGTGGGCGGTCACCGGCAGCAAGACGTGGATCTCCAACGCCCAGCACTCCCAGCTCATCGGACTGCTCTGCCGCACCGACCGGGACGCCGTCCCGGCGCACACCGGCATGAGCGTGCTGCTGGTGGAGCCCGGGGAGGGGCTGGAGATCTCGGCGAAGATCCCCAAGCTCGGCTACCGCGGCGTCGAGGCGTGCGAGCTGACCTTCGACGGCATGCGGGTCCCGGACGACGCCGTCCTCGGCGGGGAGCCCGGCCGCGGCTGGGTGCAGATGATGCGCGGTCTCGAGGTCGGGCGCGTGCAGGTCGCCGCCCGCGCGGTGGGGGTCGCGCAGGCGGCGCTCGCCGCGGCCACGCGGTACGCGCAGGAGCGGGAGTCCTTCGGCGTCCCCATCTGGAAGCACCAGTCGGTCGGCAACCTGCTGGCCGACATGGCGACCAAGGTGCAGGCCGCCCGGCTGCTCACCGCTGACGCCGCCGAGAAGCTCGACGGCGGCGCCCGCGCCGACATGGAGGCCGGCATGGCGAAGCTGTTCGCCTCCGAGGCCGCCATGCAGGTCGCCCTCGACGCCATGCGGGTGCACGGCGGCTACGGCTACTCCAAGGAGTTCGACGTCGAGCGCTACTTCCGCGACGCGCCGCTGATGATCCTCGGCGAGGGCACCAACGAGATCCAGCGGACGGTCATCGCCGCGCAGTGGATCGCCCGCCACCCGATCTGACGGCCCCGTCGACCAGCGGCAGCACGGCACCCGCGGCCGCTACGTGCAGGCTCCAGGTGCCCGCGACGAGGTCGTCGTCCAGCACCGACCGCAGCTGCTCGGCCCAGGCCTCGTCCTCCGCGGTCACCACCGGCTCGCCCGGCCGGCACAACGCCAGCGCCAGGTGGCCGGCGCCGCCGAGCTGGTCGTCGACGACCGAGCCGTGCACCTCCCGGAGCCCCACCAGCAGGGCGGGCTCCGGGAGGGCCGGCAGGTCCTCGACGGGGACGACGACCGGCAGCTGGCGGCCGCCGGCGTCGAACCAGGTCAGCCAGAGGCTGCGGGCGGGGAAGGTGGCGGGGTGCAGCACCGACCGCCAGCGGTCGGTGAGCTCGGCGGTGGAGCGGACCCGGGCATCGGCGAGCGGGGACGTCGTCATGCCCGACACCGTGGCAGGTCGCGGGGCCGGCCACGGGGTTGTCCACAGGTCAGCGGTGGCCGATGCCCCCGGGGCCGTGGTCGGCCGGCACCCGCTCGGCCGGTGGTGGGGGCGGGGGCGGGGTGCCGTCGCCGAAGGGCCGGTCGCCGAGCTCCTCCCGGTGGTGCGGCGTCAGCCAGCCGGAGGTGTCGGGGCCCTGCGGGATGATCTGCGTCGGGTTGATGTCGGCGTGGACGACGTAGTAGTGCTCCTTGATCTGCGGGAAGTCGATCGTGTCGCCGAACCCCGGCAGCTGGAACAGGTCGCGCGCGTAGGCCCACAGGACCGGCATCTCGCTGAGCTTCTGCCGGTTGCACTTGAAGTGGCCGTGGTAGACGGTGTCGAACCGCGCGAGAGTGGTGAACAGCCGGACGTCGGCCTCGGTGACCTGCCCGCCCATCAGGAAGCGGCGGTCCTCGAGCCGGTCGCTGAGCCAGTCGAGCGCGGTGAACAGCCGGTCGTAGGCCTTGTCGTAGGCGCGCTGGGAGCCCGAGAACCCGCACCGGTAGACCCCGTTGTTGACCTCCTGGTAGACGCGCTCCATCACCTCGTCCATCTCGTCCCGCAGGTGCTCGGGGTAGAGGTCGGGGGCGCCCTCGCGGTGGTGGGCGGTCCACTGGGTGGAGAGGTCCAGGGTCATCTGCGGGAAGTCGTTGGTGACGACGGCGCCGCTGGGGACGTCGACCATCGCCGGCACGGTGATGCCGCGCGAGTACCCGGGGTCGCGGGCGAAGAACGCCTCCTGCAGCCGCTCGTAGCCGAGCACCGGGTCGCGGCCGCCGGGGTCTAGGTCGAAGGTCCAGCTGCGCTCGTCGTGGGTGGGCCCGCACAGCCCCATCGAGATGGCGTCCTCGAGGCCCAGGAGCCGGCGCACGATGACCGCCCGGTTCGCCCACGGGCACGCCCGCGCGACGACGAGGCGGTAGCGCCCCGGCTCGACCGGCCAGGGGCTGGAGCCGTCGGCGGTGATGCGGTCGGAGATGTACTTGGAGTCGCGTGAGTACTCGGCCTCGACGTATCCCGACCCGCTGTTGTCTTCACTCACCGGTGCAGCCTGCCCGGTGCGCTACCGGCTCACACGCGCGGGTCACAGCCGGCTGGTCGTCGCGTCGTCCTCCACGCCGTCGAAGTAGTGGTCGAGCACCTCGCGGAACACCGGCTGGTCCGGGTCGGCGTGCGCGAACAGCGTCATCGACGAGCGCAGCTTCTGGGCGTCGGTCGGGCCCAGCACGGCGACGGCGTCCTCGGTGTCGAGCGCGGTCAGCGCTCGCGCGCACTCGACCAGCCGCCGCCCGAGCACCGGGTGCGCCAGGTACGCCCGGGCCTCGTCCAGCCCCGAGACCGCGTAGCGCTGCGCCATGCCGCTGCGGCCCAGGCCCTCCACCTGCGGGAAGACGAACCACATCCAGTGGGTGCGCTTCTGGCCGGCGCGCAGCTCGGCGAGCGCCTGGTCGTAGGTCTGGGCCTGGGCATCGACGAAACGGCGGAGGTCGAACGGGTCGCTCACCGGTCCAGCCTGCCGCACGCGATGAGTTCCGGTGACCCCGGCCGTCCGATCCACATGGAGACGACGACCCTGGACCTGGGACCGACGACGGCCGAGCTGGCGCGCGTGGTCGCCGGCGTGCGCGACGACCAGCTCGGCGACCCGACGCCCTGCCCCGGCATGCCGGTGGCCGGCCTGCTCGACCACCTGCTCGGGCTGGCGCTGGCGTTCCGGCTGGCCGCGGAGAAGGCGCCGTCCACCGGCGGCCCGTCGGCGGATGCAGCCGCCCTCGCCCCGGACTGGCGCACGCTGCTGCCCGCCCGGCTGGAGGCGCTGGCCACCGCGTGGCGGCGTCCGGACGCCTGCCGGGGCGAGGCCGAGGTGGCGGGCGTGCGGATGCCTGCGGCGGCCATGGCGCTGGTGGCCCTGGACGAGGTGCTCGTGCACGGCTGGGACCTCGCCGCCGCCACCGGGCAGCCCTACCACCCGGACCCGGCCGCGGTCGAGGCGTGCACCGGGTTCGTGGGCGACCGCAGCGACCCGGCCGGCGAGCCCGACGGGCTGTTCGGGCCGGTCGTGCCGGTGCCCGACGACGCGCCTGCCCTGCACCGGCTGCTCGGCCGCACCGGCCGCGACCCGGGGTGGCGCCCGCCCGGATGACCGCACCGCGCGGTCCACATGTCGAAGCCGTGTCATCTGCCGCCGGCGCCGCGTCCCGGTGGCGCCGGCGGGCACCGGTGGAGGACGTACACGGACCGAGGGAGGAACACCGATGCGCAGGACCACGCGAGCTCTCGCCGGCGCGCTGCTCGCCGCCGGACTGGGGCTCAGCGGCTGCGGGGGCGACGACGAGGTCGACGTCAACGAGGGCGTGACGGAGGAGCAGTTCGAGGAGGAGGAGGTCGGCTCGTCCGACCCGGTGGACGGCGGTGACGAGGACCCCGACGGGACCGACCCGGGCACCGGCGGCATCGACGAGGACGACGACACCGATCTCGAGGAGGACGTCCCGCCCGGGCAGACCGACGACAACAGCGTCGACGGTGAGGACGGCACCCCCAGCACCGAGGAAGGCATGTGATCCCCGGCGGGGCGAGCCGGGTCACGGTGCCGTGACCGGCTCGGCCTGCCGATGAGCACTCGTGGGTGACGGTCCACAGCGATCCCCGTCGCCCGGGGGTGCACTGCAATGAGCGAGCGACGACGGCGCATGGGCGACGGGCTGGCCGTCCTGGCCGGAGCGCGGCCGGACGTGCTGGCCGCCGCACCGGGGGCCCGGTCGCGGTTCGTGGCGCTCGGCGGAGTCCTGCTGAGCACCGGCGCGCTGGCGGCGGTCTCCGCGGCCTTCGCCGTCGGCATGGCGCTGGGGGTCTGGTGGCCGCTGGCGGCGCTCGTGGGGCTGGGCTGGGGCGCGGTCGTGGTCAACCTGGACCGGATGCTGCTGGTCGGCATGGCCCACGACTCCTCGCTCAAGCGGAACCTGGTCATGGCCGTGCCCCGGGTGGGGCTGGCGCTCGTGCTGGGCGTCGTCGTCGCCACGCCGCTGACGCTGCAGGTCTTCGCCAAGGAGATCGACGCCGAGATCGTGACGATGCAGGCCGAGGCCGCCGACGCCCACCGCGTGGCCCTCGAGTCCGACAGCCGCTTCGCCGGCCTCCCCGCGCTGCGCGAGCGCATCGCCACGCAGGAGGCGGTCGTCGCCAGCGGGGGAGCGGCCGACCCGGGCCTGGCGGTGGTGCGCAGCGGCGTCACCGAGAAGCAGGCGGCCTTCGACCGGGCCGTGACGCTGCAGCGCGAGCTCGACGCCAAGGCCCAGTGCGAGCTGGACGGCACCTGCGGCACCGGCGACGCCGGGACCGGGGAGGCCTACCTGCAGGCGCGGGCCGCGGCCGACGCGCAGGCGGGCGTCGTCACCGCGGCGCGCGCCGAGCTCGACGCCGCCGTCGCCGCCGTCACCGCCGCCGAGGGGCGCAGCGCCGCCCTCGCCGGCTCCTCCCTGGACGCCGACCGGGCTGAGCTGACCCGGCTGACCGCCGAGCTCGACCGGCAGCAGGCCGCGTTCGACGCCGAGAACGAGGACTCCGGCGGCATCCTGCTGCGGCTGGAGGCGCTGGACCGCCTCGGCGACCGCAACATGACGCTCGCCGCCGCCCAGTTCATGCTTTCGCTGCTGTTCATGTGCGTCGAGGTGCTGCCCGTGCTCATGAAGCTGCTGCTCAACTTCAGCCCGCGGACCGCCTACGACCGGCTGGTGCAGCTGCGCGACTCCGGCGACGTCGAGCTGGAGGAGATGGCGCAGGAGTCGCGGCGCACCGTGGCCCAGGCCAAGGAGGAGCTGCTGGTGCTCGCCGAGCGCGAGCGGGTGGACCGGCAGAAGGAGGCGATCCTGGCCCGCCGCCGGGCGGCGCTGGCCGAGGTCGCCGCCCGCACCGAGGCCGCGCGGTCGCAGCCGGAGGTGCCCGCCGCCGAGGAGCCGGCCGAGGCGCCCCGCCAGCTGTGGGACACCGGCCCCATCCGCGAGCTCGCCCGCAGTGCCGCCGTCCGCACGGTGCGCTCGGTGCGCCGCCGCCCGGCCGACCGGACGCCGACCACGGTCTGATCCCGCACCGCCCCGGCGCCCCGGACCTCCGCGAGGTCCGGGGCGCTGTGCGTCCGCTGGCAGTTCCCTGTGCACCACCGCCCGTGCCGCGGCGCGGGCGCTCCCCTGTGGCAGGGTTTCCCCGTCAGCCGGCCGGGCCCTCCGCCGCCGGCTCCCGGGGTGCCCGCCTGCCGCGGACCCGGGAACTCGCACCCGCAGATGAAGGACGTCCTCCCATGAGCACCGACAACCCGAACCCGACCGGCGCCACGGCGGGTTCGGGCCACCCCGACCCGACGGTCGTCCCGCCCGTGCCGGCCGCCGCCGGGCCCACCGACGGCACCGGCACCGGCGTCCTCCCCGGCGGGGTCGTCCCGGGTGCGGGCGTCCCCGGCGGCGTGGCGCCCGCGCCGGACGGGCAGCAGGGGAGCGGACCCGGCTGGGCGTCGCGCAACAGCGGGCTGCTGATCGCCGCGCTGGTCGCGGTCGTCGTCGCGGCGATCGCCATCGCCGGGCTCATCCTCTGGCGCGGCGGCATCGACGACGACAACGCCGCCACCGAGGCCGCCGTCACCCGGGCGCTGGCCGAGCAGGGCGGCGAGGTCGAGACGATCGAGTGCGACAGGGACACCTGCGCGGCGATCATCGGCGGCCAGGCCTACACCGTGCTGGTCCAGGTGGACGGGGACGGGGAGCAGCACTTCGGCGTCGCCGCCTACACCGGCGACTGACCCCAGCACCGCCGCGAGCCCCGCACCCGACCCGGGTGCGGGGCTCGCGGCGTGAGCGGGATCGGACGGTTCGGTGTCCTCTCCTGCCGACGCCCGCCGGCTGCGCGGCGCGGTGCTTGGTGGGGTGGTCAGGACGATCGGCGGGCGACCAGCGCCGGGACGAGCTCGGCACCCGCGGCCCCGGCGGCGGCGCAGCCGAGCACCACCGCCCAGGAGACCGGGTCCAGCGGCGTGCAGCCGAAGAACCGGCTCACGCCGGGAGTCTGCACGATCGCCAGCAGCGCCGCCAGCGAGCCGGCCACGGTCACCAGCACCAGCGGGCTGCGCCGCCCCGACCACGCGGTCTGCGCCAGCTGGGTGGTGATCAGCGCGGCCAACCCCATCGTGCTGGCGCGGCCGGGGAACAGCGGGGTGGCCCGGCCGATGAACCAGGCCGCGGTGGCGCCGGTCGTCGTCGCCGCACCCCGCACGAGCACCATCCGCTCCACCGCAGCGGTGAAGCCGCGGTGCGGGCCGGCCCGCAGCACGGCGGCGAGCGGGTGCCCGGCCAGCGGACCGTCGTCGTCGCCCGCCGGGACCTGCCGGGGCGCGGCCACCGCGACGGCGAGCGCCGGGAACATGTCGGTGAGCAGGTTGACCAGCAGCAGCTGGCGGGTGTTCACCGGGGCCCGGCCGCCGACGGCGGTGCCGAGCACGGTGAACGCCACCTCGCCGGCGTTCCCGCCGACCAGCACCGACACCGCGTCGCGCACCCGCGACCACATGGCCCGGCCCTCGGCGATCGCGTCGACCAGCCGGGTGAGGTCGAGGTCGGTGAGCACCAGGTCGGCGGCGGTGCGGGCCGCGGGTGACTCCGCGCCCTCCACGCCGACGCCGACGTCGGCCAGCCGGATGGCGGCGGCGTCGTTCACCCCGTCTCCGGTCATGGCCAGCGTCGCCCCGGCCCGGCGCAGCGCCTGCACCAGCGTGACCTTCTGCTCGGGGGAGAGCCGGGCGAAGACGGCGGTCTCCGCGACCAGGCGCGCCCGTTCGGCGTCGGTGGCCCGGGCCAGCTGCGCGCCCGTGACGACCCGGTCGGCGCCGGGGACGCCGGCCTGCGCGGCGATCGCGCTCGCGGTCTCGGGGTGGTCACCGGTGGCCACCACCACCCGGACGCCGGCCGCCCGCAGCTGCTCGACGGCGCGCACCGACGACTCGCGCAGGGTGTCCGAGAGCCCGACCAGCCCGCGCAGCGTCAGGTCCGTGGCCGCCTCGTCGAGGTCGTCCGGCGTCCCGTCGACGGTGCGGTCGGCGACGGCGAGCACCCGCAGCCCCTCACCGGCCAGCTGCCGCACCCGGTCGCGCAGCTCCGGGGTGTCGCCGCACCGTCGCAGCACCACCTCCGGCGCCCCCTTCACGACCAGCCGCCCCTCGCGGACGGCGACGGAGAGGCCGCGGCCGGCGGCGAACGCCAGGCTCGCGTCGGGCGGGCCGTGCCACGCGTCGCCGGCGGCCTCCAGCACCGCGCGGTCGGTCTCGTGGGCGCCGTCGTCGCCGTTGCCCATGCCGGCGGCGGCCAGCCGCAGCAGCTCGTCCTCGGTGCCGCCGTCCACCGGCAGCAGCCGGGTCACCCGCAGCCGGTTCTCGGTCAGCGTGCCGGTCTTGTCGAAGCAGACGGTGTCCACCCGGCCGAGGGCCTCGAGCACCCGGGCGCTGCGCACCACCGCACCGCGTCGCGAGAGGCGCCGGGCCGCGGCCTGCTGGGCGACGGTGGCGACCAGCGGCAGCCCCTCGGGCACCGCGGCGACGGCGATCGCCAGCCCGGCGGCGACCGACTCGCGCAGCGGCCGCCCCCACAGCACCCCGAGCAGGGTGACCGCGCCGCCCCCGGCGAGCGTGAGCGGCAGGACCGCACGGGTCAGCTCGGCCAGCCGCGCCTGGACGCCGGCCGGTGGCGCCGCACCCCCGGCGGCGCGGGCGGCGCGCCCGGCCTCGGTGGCCGGCCCGACGGCGACGACGACGGCCCGCCCGCGCCCGGCGACCACCGTGGTGCCGTCGAAGAGCATGCAGGTGCGGTCGGCGAGCTCGGCCCCCGGCGTGGCGGGCACCGACTTCGCGACCGACAGCGACTCCCCGGTGAGGCTCGACTCGTCGACCTCCAGGTCCTCCGCGTCGAGCAGCCGGGCGTCCGCGCCGACGATGTCGCCGGGCTCGACGAGCAGCACGTCGCCGACGCGGAGCGCGGTGGTGGGCACCTCCTCGGTGCCGCCGTCGGTCTCCCGGCGGGCGCAGTGCGCCTGCTCCAGCAGCAGCGACTCCAGCGCGCTCTCGGCGCGCATCCGCTGCAGCCCGCTGACGACGGCGTTGATCGCGGTCACGCTCGCGACCAGCACCGCGTCGGTCACCTCGCCGAGCACTGCGGTCGCGGCGGCGCCGGTGGCCAGGATCGGGGTGAGCGGGTCGGCGAGCTCGACGGCGACGGTGCGGCCGAACCGGGCCGGCACCCGGACGGCGGGTGCGGCGGTGACCCGGCGGGTGAGGGCGGTCAGCCGGCCGGGCGGGCGCTCGTCGGCGGTCGGGAGGTCGGCCAGCCGGCGCAGGACGTCGTCGGGGTCGAGCGCGTGCCAGGGGGTGTGCGCGGTCGGCGCCGGCACGGGGCGGCGGGCGGCCCGGACGGCGGCGCGGGTGCCGGCGGCCATCGTGCCGGCGGTCGCCCACTTGCCCGGCGACGTCGCCCGGGCCTGGCCGACGCGGGGGCTGCCGACGGCGGCGAGCAGCCCGCCGAGGACGTTGCCGGTCAGCGCGGCCCCGGTCGCCCGGCGGCTGACCGCCTTGGCGTCGGGGACGGCGGCGACGATGCGGCAGGCGTCGGCGAGCCCGGGGTCGGTGACCAGGTCGGCGCCCCAGACGGGGGCACGACCCGGCAGGACCGGCGCCACCGCGACGTCGGCGGCGACCAGCGCGGGCCCGTCGATGGCCGAGACGAGGAGGACGCCGTGCCCGTCGGCCTGCAGCCCCCGCACGACGTCGACCAGCGGCGTCCCCGCGTCGGCGACCTCGTCGGCCAGCCCGGTGACGTCGCGGGCCCCGGCGTGCCGGGTGAGCACCAACCGCAGGCCGGCGTCGGCGACCGTGGTGAGCAGCGCCTCGGCGTGCGGGTCGAGCTCGGCGGCGACGGTGACCCTGCCGACGCGGCGGCGGCCCTGCAGCAGCGAGCGCACCTCGCCGCCGGGCGCGTCGTCGCTCCGGCGCACCGGGCCGAGCCGCAGCCGGTCCTCACCGTCCCCGGAGAGCAGGCGGGTGGCGGCCGACCAGACGGCGGCGTCGTCCCACCCATCGGCCTCCGCGGCCGACTCGACGACCACCGGCGGGCCGGTGCACAGCGCGGCGGCGTCGACGACGACGGCGCCCACCCGGTCGAGCCGCCGGTAGACCGAGCCGTCGAGGGGGAGCACGCCCTGCCGGCACAGCAGCAGGTCGAGCGTGGCGGCGAAGGACTCCCGCCCCTGCACGGCGGCCTTGGGCGTGAGCGCCCGGAGCAGGTCGGCCGAGCGGCCGGGGCGGCCGGTGAGCGCGAGGAGGCCGAGCGCCGCGCCGAGCTCTGTCGGCCCCAGGCGGTCGCGGTAGGTCTCGACCGGGCCCCGCGGCAGCTCGCCGGGCCGCGGGCCGGGCGGGGGCGCGGGGGTGCGGTCGTCGTCGGGCTCCGGGCCGCACAGCTCGCGCTCGCGCCGGCACCAGACCTGGCGGCGGGCGCGGACCTCCAGCGCCCGCTGCAGCGCGGCGGCGGCGTTGAGCGCCGGCACGACCGGGCTCTGGGTCAGCGAGTGCAGCAGCGCGCCGGTGCCCTCGAAGACCAGGTCGGTGCCGACCGGGCCGATCCGGTCGGTCAGCGCGCGCTTGAGCCACTGCTGGGTGTCCAGCAGCGCCATGACGAGGGTGGCGTGCCGGTGCACCGCGGGGATCGGCAGGTACTTCGCGGCGGTGGCGAACCCGAACGCCGCGACGTCGACGGCGGCGGCGAGGGCGGCGGCCAGCAGCGGCTCGACGTCGGCGGGGTGGTCGGGGCGCTGCGGGAAGACGCCGGTGCCGCCGCGGGCCTGCTCGATCTCGGTGACCACGCCGACGACGTCCTCGATGCCCACCCGGCGCGAGTCCACCGCCACCAGCACCCGGCCGACGACGTCGTTGACGGTGGCCCACTCGACGCCTTCGAGCCGCTCGAGGTGGCGGCGCAGGGCCGCGCGGGCGGCGGGGGCGTCGTCGTCGGCGGGGTCCTCGACCTCGACCTGCAGCCGGTCGCCGTCGCGCCACACCCGTCGGGTGTGCCGGGCGGGCGGGGGCTCCAGCAGGCCGCGGGCGGCGTCCACCAGGTCATGCAGGTGGCCGCTGGGCAGCGGGTCGGCGCCGGTGACCAGGGTGCCCACCGCCCGGGTGCCCGAGACGGCGGCTGCGTGCGCCAGGTGCAGGGAGCCGGAGACGCCGGCGCGCGCGGCGCGCGTCGTCCCGCCCACGAGGCCGGCGCCCACGACCACCGGCAGGGCGGCCAGCGCCGCGGCGCCGGTGGCCACCTGCGTGGCCTGGCGGGCGGCGGAGCCGAGCCGGTGGAGCAGAGCCATGGCGCCCCCCGTGACGACGGTCACGGGAAACGCTACGTGAACGGCCGGTGTACCGCAGGGTGCCCGGCCGTGCGGTGGTTCAGGACGAGGCGTGCTTCGCCGCGTGCCGGTCGGCCTGGGTCTCGCCGGCGATCGCCATGTCCGTCGGCGGTACCTCGACGATCCAGGCCCGCACCGCCTGCAGCGGTGCGCCGGTGGTCTCGGCGGTCACCCTGCTCACCGCGGCGAGCAGGTCGCGCTTCTGCTGCTCGGTGCGGCCCGGCCCCATGGTGATCCGGATGAACGGCATACCGGTATGGCTAGCAGCGCGGTGGGCCCGGTGGAAGGTCGCGGCGGTTCAGCTCAGCGTGCATGCGACGTGGCACCGCCCGGCGGCCGGTCGAACCGCGGCACGGTGCGCGGTCGGCCCGACGCTGCCGACCAGCCGTCTTCCAGCAGCAGGTGCCCGTCCCCGGTCAGGAGCAGTGCCCGCCGTTCCCCGGTGCGCAGTGCGCGGACGCCGACCGCGGCACGCCGAGCGAGGGGTTGCGGTCGAAGAAGCCGACCGGCTTGAGCGTGAAGCCGGCGTGGTCGACCGGCATGACCGGCCAGTCCTCGGGCCGCGGGAAGTGGGTGAGGCCGAAGGTGTGCCACAGCACCACGTCGGTGTCGGTGAGCGGCGCGTCGTCCGCGACGAACGCCGGGAGCCCCGCCGACCCGGGGTGCTGGTTGACGAAGTCGCCGGCCGCGTACCGCTCCGCCGGGTCGTACTGCGTGACCCACAGGTGCCTGGTCGAGAAGGTCGCCCGGGCGTGCACCGAGGAGCTCTCGTCGGCCAGCAGCACCGGCCCGCCCTCGGGGTGCAGGGCGTACCCGACCGGCTGCCCCAGCCGGTTGCGCCTGGACTCGTTGACCACGTGCCACACCCGGCCGACGCTGCTGTCGGCCAGCCGCGCGCCCTCGGCCTCGCTGGTGAGCGGCGTCATCCGGCGGGTGAAGGCGTTGCCGTACGGGTTGACGTCGCTCACCGGCTGCCGGACGGCGTCGACCTCGTAGACGGTGTTGTCGACGCCGTCGACGGCCATGTCCAGCCGGGCGGAGAACAGGTGCTGGTGGAACGGCGCCCCGAGACCGGGGGCGACCTCGGTGGCGTACGGGTGCTCCTCGCCGCGGTAGGCCGACGTGAAGACGACGCCGGTGGCCTTGCTCTCCAGCTGGATGGTGCCGTCGAGGTAGAGGTACCAGTAGAAGCCGTAGTCGTAGTTGCCGATCGTGGTGAAGAAGCTGACCACCAGCCGGCGCTGCCGCCGGGTCTCGGCCATGGCGCTGAACGGGTCGGTGTGCTTCCAGAGGACGCCGTAGTCCTCCTCGTGCATGCAGATCGCGTTCCGGATCGTGCGCGGGGCGCCCTCCTCGTCGGCGATCGTCGCGTCGAGGTAGTGGATCTCGCCGAGGCAGTCGCAGCCGAGCTCGAGCGAGTTCGTGTACCGGGCGAAGAGGTACTCGCCGGTGTCGAAGTAGTTCTGCCAGAACCGCACCGGCGAGGGGTCGGCGTAGGGCACGACCATCTCGGCGATCGACGCGCGGTGGATCACCGACCGGCCGTCGATCGAGACCTGGTGCAGCACCAGCCCCTCGCGCATGTCGAAGCCGATGCGGAACCGCCAGCCGGCCCAGGTCACCTCGTCGTCGGCGACGGTGAAGCTCGGCCCCTCGGGCTGGGTGATCTCGATGGGCTTGAGCTCGCGCACCGGCGCGGGGTGCACGTCGGGGGTGAGGTCGGCGCGCTCGGTGGGCACCGGCAGGTCGAAGTGGTCCTGCACCGCCGTCGCCACGCCGGCGGTGACGTCGACGAACGCGACGACGCCGTCGACCGGGTGCGCCCACGGCAGGTCGTCGGCATCGGCCTGGTGGAAGCCGAGCACGCGGACGACCCGGTGGCCCGCCTCGTCGGGGAAGTAGGAGCCGGCCGACAGGGCGACGGCGCGCACGTCCGCGGCCTCGAGCCCCCGCTTCGCCATCGCGGCGACCCAGCGATCGTCGGCGGCGAGGATCCGCTCGACCACCTCGAACTCGGCGTCGAGGATCGGCACCTGGCCGTCGGCGACCGCGTCCAGCTCCACGTCCCGGACGACGGCGCCGGTCGTCAGCGAGACGGTGACGTCGCGGCCGGCGCCGGTGGCGCGGTCCAGCAGCAGCGCCCGGACGCGGCGGTCGACGGCGTCGCCGGGCTGCCAGGCCAGCACCTGCGCCTTGTGCGGCTCCTCGAGGCCGACGTACACGAAGTTGCCGGTGGCCCCGCACAGCCCCGCGGCGCGGACGATGCCCGTCGCGGCGGTGACCTCCTCGGCGGTGAGCCGGGCGAGCGGGTGGGTGGCGGTACCGGTGGTGACGGCGGTCATGGTGATCTGCCTACTCCGCGGGGTGCGGGAGCGGAAGGGGCGTGCGTGACGGGGGACACGTCGTCCGTCCGGGCGGACGGGTGCCGCCTGCCGGGTGCGTCGGCTAGACAGGTGCCATGACCGAGCTGACGACGGCGACAGGCGGGGGCTGGCTGGCCCGCGAGGAGATGGACGCGGCCCGCGAGCGGCTGCCGATCCTGTACGTCGACGTGGTGCCGGTCCGGGTCGACGAGCAGGGCACGGTCACCTCGATCGGGTTGCTGCTGCGGGCCGGCGAGGACGGTCAGATCAAGCGGGCGCTGGTGTCGGGGCGGGTGCTGTACCACGAGCGGGTGCGCGCGGCGCTGCTGCGGCACCTGGAGAAGGACCTCGGGCCGCTGGCGCTGCCGCGGATCCCGCCCGCGCCGCAGCCGTTCACCGTCGCCGAGTACTTCCCGACGCCGGGCGTGACGCCGTTCCACGACCCGCGGCAGCACGCGGTGTCGCTGGCCTACGTGGTGCCGGTGGAGGGCGACTGCTCGCCGCAGCAGGACGCGCTCGAGCTGACCTGGTTCAGCCCGGAGGAGGTCCGGGAGGCGACCGTGCTCGCGGAGCTGGCGAACGGGCAGAGCGCGCTGCTGCTCCAGGCGCTGGCGCACGTCGGGGTCTGAGGCGGCCCGGAAGTGACACGCACCACGGCGAACGTGCAGGTCAGCCACCCGACGGGGTGAGTGCGGCGGCCTCCGGTCTCCGGCAGGAGGCGTCGTCGCGCCGACGGTGTTCTCGTGATCACCCATCTGCGGACGGTCGAGGACGGACTCGGCGCGCTGCACCCGGACACCGATGCGGCCGGGAGCGTCACGCTCGACAGCCTGGCCCGCGCGGTGCCCGTCCTCCCGGGCACCAGCAGCTGCGAGGACCTCGACCGCGTCTTCGGGCGGGCCCACGACGCCGGCTGCGCCGTCGTCACCCACCCCGACGTCGAGGGCGTGGTCGGGCTGGTCGAGCGCCGGCGGTTCGAGGCGTTCATGAGCGGGCCCTACGGCTACGGCCGCTCCCTCTACGGGCGGCGCGGGCTGGCCGACGTCGCCCAGTGGGACGCCCTGACGCTGCCCGCGTCGACGACGGTGGTCGAGGCGTCGAGCCGTGCCATCACCCGCGACGCCGAGCACGTCCAGGACCACGTCCTCGTCCACGGCGCCGGCGGCATCCGCGCCGTCCCCATGCCGGTCCTGCTCTCCGCGCTGGCCCGCGCGCTCGCCGGCCAGGCGCTGCGCGACCCGCTCACGGGGCTGGCCAACCGGCACGCGTTCTTCGGCCGGGTCGAGGAGTCCTGCCGGCGCAGCGCCACCCAGCCGGGGCACCAGACCGCCGTCGTCTACTTCGACCTCGACGGGTTCAAGCTGGTCAACGACGACCTCGGGCACGACCGCGGCGACGCGCTGCTGCGCGAGGTCGCGGCCGCGCTGACCGAGGAGGCCCGCCCGGCCGACCTGGTCGCGCGGCTGGGCGGCGACGAGTTCGCCGTGTGCCTCGACATCGACGCCGCGCCGGCCCGCCGCGACGGCACGCCCGACACCGACATCGCCCGCTCCATCGCCGCGCGCATGCACCAGGCGGTGGCCTCGATCAGCCGCTCCGAGGGCCTCGCGCAGCGGGTGCGGGTGAGCGCCGGCCTCGCGGTGAGCGCGGGCGGCTCCGTCGACCCCGCCGAGCTGGTCCGGGCCGCGGACCTGGCGATGTACACCGGCAAGCGGGACGGCGGGGACCAGGTCACCGGCCCGGTCCTGGTGACGACGGCGGTCGATGCCGATCCCCTCGTCGGGACCAGCGTCGCCGAGGCGGTCGCCCGCGGGGAGTTCCTGCTGCTGTACCAGCCGATCGTGTCGCTGGCCGACGGCCGGCTCGCCAGCGTGGAGGCGCTGGTGCGCTGGCAGCACCCGCGGCTGGGCCTGCTCACGCCCGACACGTTCCTGGCCTCGGCCGCCCGGTCCGGGCAGCTCACCGACCTCGACGACTGGGTGCTGCGCACCGCGACCCGGGAGTTCGCCGGCTGGCGGGGCGAGCGCGGCCCCGGCGCCGGCTGCGTGGCGCTCAACGTCAACGTCAGCACCGACCGGCTGCTCACCCCGGGGCTGGGTGCGGTGCTGGCGACCGCCACCGCCGCGGCCGGCCTCGACCCGGCGCTGGTGCGCGTGGAGGTGCCCGAGTCGCTGCTGGTCGACCAGCTGCACGCCGCCGTCGGACCGCTCGAGGAGCTGCGCGCCGCCGGGTACAAGGTGACCTTCGACGACGTCGGCGCCGGCGGGACCTCGCTGCGGCACCTGCGCGAGGTGCGCGCCGACGGCCTGAAGATCGACCGCTCCTACGTGCAGGGCATCCTCACCGACGACCGCGACCGGGCGCTGGTGCAGCTGCTCGTCGACTTCGCCGACGGCGCCGGCCTGGTGGTCACCGCCGAGGGCGTGGAGACCGACGAGCACCGGGAGGCGCTGCGCGCCATGGGCTGCCGGTACGCGCAGGGCTGGCTGTTCTCCCGGGCGGCGCCGCTGCGCGAGCTGGGGACCCCCTTCCCGTCGTCCTGACCGCCCGGTGCCCTGCGCCGGTCGGTCGATGCGCCTGGTCCCGGCGTGGCGCAGGGCGACACGCGGAGCCCTGCTGCCGGCGGGGTCCTAGGGCCCTTCGGCCGGCCGGGCGCGGCTCCTGGCGTCCGGCCATGCGGAGGTTGCTGCTGTCCCTCGTCCTCTGCGCCGCCCTGATCGGGGTCGGTGCCGCCCCGGCCGCGGCGGGCACCCTGGTCTTCGCCGACGGCGGGTTCACGGTCGCGATCACCGGTGCGCCCGACCTCCGGCCGATGCCGGGGGACCGGTGCCTCGCGACCGTCCCGGTGACGCTGACCCTCGACGGCACGCTCGAGGGGACCGCGCCCGGCACGATCCGGATCGCCGTCGACGCGCCGTGCGACCAGGCGTTCGCCGTCCCGCCCGGCACGTTCGCCGACGTCTTCCTCTTCTCCGGCACCTTCACCGGCACCGTGGCGGGGGAGCCGGCCGAGGCGCGGCTGGTCTACACCGGTATCACCCGGCCCGGCGGCGAGGTGCGCGGCCTGATGGCGCTCTCCGGCGACGCGGACGGGCTGCTGCGGGTCGAGGCGACGGCCGGCGCGGGCGGGACCTACTCGGGCTCCGTGCGGGCCTGAGGTCCGGTCAGAACCAGCCGCGCCGTCGAGGTGGGGCGGCTTCGTCCCCTTGGCGGATCAGCTCCGCGAGGCTCCGCACGGTCGCGGTCGTGAGGGGGAGCTTGCTCCGGCGGACGGCGCCGCGCACGGCTCGCTCGACGACGGACGACGCCTTGCCCGGGTGGGTGCGGGCCAGCTTGAGCAGGTCCCGGCGGAGCGCGGTCTCGCGCTGGATGAGGTCCGCCTGGACCCGCCGGGCGAGCAGCTCCTCGAACTCGCGGGACACCTGACGAGCGGCCATGCCCGACCGTACGGCGCGAGGGTCCGTGGGTGCAGCGTGGACTCGCCGTCGCCCACCCGGTCAGGCCTCGTCGTCCTCCAGAGGGCGCAACGCCGCCCGGAACGCGTCGGCGCGCGAGTCGACCTCGGCCAGCGCGTCGGCGGTGAGCTGCGGGCGGAGACCGCGCTCGGCGTGCCCGTACCGGATCAGGTCGCGGAGCAGCTCCGGGGCCCGCTCGACCTGCAGCACGGCGGGGTCGAGGGCGCCCCGGTCGAGGTCGAGCAGCGCCCGGACGTTCCCCCTGCTCCAGACGAGGGGATCGCCGATGCCGTTGCCGCTCCCCGCGGTCACGACCTCGTCGACGAGCGGGCGGAGGCCGCCACGGGCCCACGCGGGGCCGAAGGGCGAGGCCAGGAACGCCTCGGCGATCTCGGCGAGCTCCTCCTCGGACAGGTCCTGCAGCCCGGTGTCCTGGCCGCCCTTTGGGAGCAGCGACAGCATCCACTCCACCAGCGGGCGCACCTCGACCAGCTGCTCGGAGGTGACCCACCCCGGGCCGAGGTCGATCTCCGCGAGGGCGTGGGTGAGGCGGGCGCGGGCGTCGGCGGGGTCGATGTCGCTCACGCGGCGGTCGGGGTCGTCCCCCTCGACCACCAGGCCGGCGACCTCGTCGAGCGGTGCCGCGACGACGTACCCGTCGGTGGCGACGGCGCCGCGCTCGTTGTCCACGGCGACGACGGCGGTGAGCGGCCCGCCGCCGGGCACGGTGACCGCGACGAGCAGCTCGTCGACGTCCCGGAACACCGAGCTGACCTCGACGGCCCGGTCGACCGGCTGGGAGCGGTGCAGCTCGGCGAGCCACTGGGGCACGACGTGACCGCGCTCGGCGATCTCGCGGCGCACACGCCGGCGCAGGTCGGGATCCACGGTCAGGGTGGCGATCGCCAGCAGGGCGGCCGACGTCTCGACCCGGTCCGCGGCGGAGAAGCTGCGGACCAGGTTGCCGAACGCCCCTGCGGGGTCGTCATCGGCCGCGGCGACGGCGAGCGCCCAGCTCACGACCGCCAGCAGAGGACCCGGGGTCGGTGCGTCGACGCCCGCGCCCAGCGTGTCGAGCAGGCCGATCTCCGGCGTCGTGCGCCGCCGCTGCTGCTGCCGGGGCCGGGCCCGCTTCCTGTTCTTCGCCATCGCCGGCGGACGCTACGGGTTCCTGCCGACCGTTCCGCTGCGCCGGCCCCTGGTGCGCCCGCCGATCAGCCGCCCAGCGCCCGGCGGCCGGCCGCGAGCAGCCCGGGCTTCGCCGCCCGGATCACCTGCTGCGCCACCAGCAGCCCGCTCGCCCCGCCCAGGCCCGGGCCGGGGTGGGTCGAGGCGCCGATGTGCCACAGCCCGTCGACGGCGGTGCGGTGCCCGCGGGTCTGCGGGGTGGGCCGCCACAGCAGGAACTGGTCGATGGTGCAGGCGCCGGCGTAGGGGTCGCCGCCGACCAGGTTGCGGTTCCACGACTGCAGGTCCGCGGGGGAGAGCACCCGGCGCGCGATCAGTGCGGAGTCCAGGTTGGTCACGTGCCGGGAGAGCTCTTCGACGACCCGGTCGGCGTACCGCTCGCGGACCGCGGGCCGCCTCGCGCACCCGGTCGGGCACCGCCGCGACGCCGTCCAGCAGGCCCAGGTACAGCTGCTGCGGGGTGACGCTGGCCAGGACCGCCTCGCGGGCGGTGACCACCTCGCCGTCGGCCAGCCGGACGCCGGTGGCCCGCCCGCCGGCCGTCTGGATCGCGACGACGTCGGCACCGGTGCGGGTGGTGCCGCCGGCGTCGGTGACGATGCCGGCCAGCGCCTCGACGAGCCGCACCCCGCCGCCCTCGGGCACCGGGCAGCCGCCCTGGGCCAGGGCGAGCGCGATCACCTTGTTGATGAACCCGCTGAACGCGTCGTCCGGCCCCAGCCCCTCGTGGCCGACCCACGGCGAGAGCAACCCGTGCACGGTGGGGGAGTCGAACGTGCCCGACAGCCAGGTGCGGGCGGACTCCAGCCCCTCGGCGCCGAACTGCTGCAGCCCGCGGGGGCCGAGCTGCCGGACCGCCTGGCCGGCGAGCTTCAGCCCGTCCAGGGAGAGCAGCTCGGTGCCCAGCGCGCCGAAGGCAATGCCGGCCCTGCTGCCGAAGTCCTCGAGGAAGGTGCGCCAGGCGTCGCCGTCGCCGGGGGAGAGCCGGTCGAAGTCGGCGGCGGTGACGTCGGCGTCGGTGGAGAGCACCGCCGTCGACCCGTCGCGCAGCGCGGCCGCGGCGGGCAGGTCGGTGTTGCGGTAGACGACGCCGCGGGCGGCGAGGTCGTCGGCGAGCGAGGGGTAGGCGGGGCCGCCGACGAACAGCGGGTGCCAGCAGGAGAGGAGGTCGGTGGTGAAGCCCGGCGCCGGGGTGTCGGTCTCGGTGCGGATCGCCCCGCCGAGGCGCGGTGCGCGCTCGTAGATGCCGACGTCCCGCCCGGCCCTGGCGAGGGTGGCGCCGGCGACGAGGGAGTTGATCCCGCTCCCGATGATCACGACGTCGTGTGCAGCCATGGGTGTGGCACTGCCCTGCTGCGCGGGGGAGCGAAACCGCTTGTGGACGACGGGCGGGGACGGGCGCCGACGTCGATAGCCTCGAACGGTGTTCGACGAGCTGCGCCCGGCGCTCACCGATGCGGTCCTCCGCCGGTCGGTGGGGGACGACGCGTGGCGGCGCGGCGCGGCGTACGCGCGGGACGGCCGGATCACCCAGATCTGGCGCTCACCCACGGGGCCCGAGGTCTCGGCGGTCGTCGTCGGCAGCCAGGGGCGGATCTACCAGACCGTCGCGCAGTACGACGCAGCGGCCGCCCGGTGGTGGGGCAAGTGCAGCTGCCCCGTCGGGTACGACTGCAAGCACGTCGCCGCGCTGCTCACGGTCGCCCGGCAGGGCGCGGCAGCACCACTGCCGGTCGCGCGCACCCCCGACTGGGAACTCGTCCTCGGCGACCTCGTGGAGGCCGAGTCCTCCGTCGGCGGCACCCCGGTGGGCCTGCAGTTCGACGTCGAGGGCGGCGGCGCCGTGCCGGCCTCGGTGCGGCTCCGGCCGGTCGTTCCCGGCGCGCGGGGCCGCTGGGTCCGCACCGGGGTGTCGTGGCGGGACCTGCAGCACGACTACTTCTCCCCGCGGGACCCCGCGCACGTGACCGCGCTGCGCATGCTGCACCAGTCCGCGGATACTTCCGGCTACTACTACGGGCCCGGTGAGCCGCCGGTGCTGCTGCAGGACTTCGGCCCGGCGCTCTGGCCGGCGCTGCGGCAGGCGGTGGAGAACGGCGTGCCGCTGCTGACGAAGAAGGGCGGCCCGGTGCGGGTCGGGGCGCCGGGGGAGCTCGCCGTCGACGTCCGGGAGGAGGGCGGCGGCCTGCGGGTGCAGGCGGTGGTGGAGCTGGGCGACGACGTGCGGGTCCCGGCCGAGTCGGTGCTGCTGCTGGGCAGCCCTCCGCACGGCGCGGCCCTCGCTCCCGGCGTCGCGGCAGGGCTCGTCCCGCGCGACGGGCTCGTGCTCGTGCCGCTGCAGCAGGTGCCGCGGAGCGCCGGGCGGCTGGTGGAGAGCGGACCGGTGCGGGTACCGGCGGGCGACCGCGAGCGCTTCCTGACCGCCTTCTACCCGGCGTTGCGCCGCGCGCTGCCGGTGCGCTCGTCGGACCGGTCGGTGGAGCTGCCGGAGCTGGTCACGCCCCGGCTGGGCCTCACCGTCGAGCACCTGCCCGGCCAGCGGGCGCGGCTGACCTGGTCGGTGCGCTACGGCGACGACGGCCCCCGGCTGCCGCTGGCGCGCGATGGTGGTGCCGCGCCCGACGCCGGGCGGGACGTCGCCGCGGAGGAGGAGCTGCTGCGCGCCCTGCCCGCACCGCCCGAGCGGCTGCTGCGGCTCTGGCACGTCGGCCCGCGGCCCCGGCCGATCGAGAGCGCCGAGGTCGCCGGGATGGACGTCGTCGTCCTGGTCGCCGAGTTGCTGCCCCGGCTGGCCGACGCCGGCGTGGAGGTCGAGGAGACCGGGGAACCGGTGGTCTACCGGCGGTCCGAGGCCGCGCCGGTGGTGGCGGTCTCGGCGACCGAGGGGGAGGACGGCGACTGGTTCGACCTCGGCGTGACGGTGAGCGTGGACGGCGAGGAGATCCCGTTCGCCCCGCTGTTCGCGGCGCTGGCGTCGGGGGAGGAGCACCTGCTGCTGCCCAGCGGGACCTGGTTCGACGTCCGCCGCCCGGAGTTCGACCGGCTGCGTGCGCTGATCGAGGAGGCGCGGGCGCTGCAGGACGCCGACCGGCCGGGGCTGCGGATCAGCCGGTACCAGGCGGGGCTCTGGGAGGAGCTGGTGCAGCTCGGGGTGGTCGCCGAGCAGAGCGAGCGGTGGGCACGGGACGTCGGGGCGCTGCTCGACGTCGACGACGCGGCGCCGCCCACCGCACCCGCGGGCCTGGCCGCGCGGCTGCGGCCGTACCAGCTGGAGGGCTACCAGTGGCTGTCGGTGCTCTGGGACGCCGGGCTCGGCGGGGTGCTCGCCGACGACATGGGGCTGGGCAAGACGCTGCAGACCCTGGCGCTGGTCTGCCGGGCCAAGGAGGCCGGCGAGCTGACCGCTCCGGTGCTGGTGGTCGCGCCGACGAGCGTGGTGGCGAACTGGGCGCGCGAGGCGGAGCGGTTCGCGCCGGGCCTCGCCGTCCGGACGATCGAGGCCACCGGCCGCAAGCGCGGCACCGCCCTGGCCGAGGCGGTGGCGGGCGCGGACCTGGTGGTCACCTCGTACACGCTGCTGCGGCTGGGGGAGGAGGAGTACCGGGCGCTGCCGTGGCGGGGGCTGGTGCTCGACGAGGCGCAGTTCGTGAAGAACCACCAGGCGAAGACGTACGCCGCCGCCCGGCGGCTGCCGGCGCGGTTCAAGCTGGCCATCACCGGCACGCCGGTGGAGAACGACCTGATGGACCTGTGGGCGATGCTCTCCATCGTCGCGCCGGGGCTGTTCCCGAGCCCGCAGCGGTTCACCGAGCACTACCGACACCCGATCGAGCGCGGCGGCGACCCCGAGGTGCTGGCCGCGCTGCGCCGCCGCATCCGGCCGCTGATGCGGCGGCGGACCAAGGAGCAGGTCGCCGCCGAGCTGCCGCCCAAGCAGGAGCAGGTGCTCGAGGTGGTGCTCGACCCGAAGCACCGCAAGGTCTACGACACCCACCTGCAGCGGGAACGGCGCAAGGTGCTCGGTCTGGTCGACGACCTCGACCGCAACCGGTTCACGATCTTCCGGTCGCTCACCCTGCTGCGGCAGCTGGCGCTGGACGCGTCGCTGGTGGACGAGGCGTATGCCGGAATGCGGTCGGGCAAGGCGGAGGCATTCCTCGAGCACCTGCAGGAGGTGGTCGCCGAGGGGCACCGGGCGCTGGTGTTCAGCTCGTTCACCGGCTTCCTGGCCACCGTGCGCCGGCGGCTGGAGGAGGCGCGGCTGCCCCACGCCTACCTCGACGGGCGCACCCGGGACCGGGAGCGGCGGATCGCGGAGTTCCGCGAGGGCGGGGCGCCGGTCTTCCTGATCAGCCTCAAGGCCGGCGGGTTCGGGCTGAACCTCACCGAGGCCGACTACGTGTTCGTGCTCGACCCGTGGTGGAACCCGGCGGCGGAGGCGCAGGCGATCGACCGCGCGCACCGGATCGGGCAGGACAAGACGGTTCTGGTCTACCGGCTGGTGGCCGCGGACACGATCGAGCAGAAGGTGCTGGCGCTGCAGGACCGCAAGCGCGACCTGTTCTCCCGGGTGCTGGACGACGACGGCGGCACGCTGTCCGGGGCACTGACCGCCGAGGACATCCGCGGCTTGTTCGCCTGAGGGACGTCGTCCGTCCGACCGCCGGAGCGGTGGGTCAGCGCGGGACGACGGTGACCGCGCAGCGCAGCCCCGGAACACGGCTGAGCCGTGCATCCGCCGTGAGGAGTGCGCAGCCGAGCGCCTCGGCGAGCGCGACGTAGGAGGCGTCGTTCGCGGAGACGTTGTCCCGCAGCTGCCAGACCCGATCGAGCAGCCCGGTGACCGGATGGCGCGTGACGCCCAGCCGCCGCCAGGTGTCGAGCGCCCGCCAGCCGTCGTCGGGGCTCACCGTCCGGTTGACCACCTGCCGGCGGAACGCCTGCGCGATCTCGGGATCGATGAGGTGCGGGACGTGCAGCGACTCCGAGGCGACGACCGCTCGCGCCTGGCCGTCGTTCAGCAGCGCGGAGACGGCGGCCGACGCGTCGAGGACGATCACCGCGCAGCGCGGTCGTCGTCGATGTCTGCGAGGAGGTCGGCGGTGGGGACGCCGAGATCGGGTAGGGAGGCGAGCAGCCGGGGGTTGTCCGCCCGACGGGAGACCTCCGTGAGCTCGCGCAGCGCGACCGCGCTCACCGACATGCCCTCTCGTGCCGCGAGCCGTTCGAGGGCTTCGGCTACGTCGTCCGGGACGTTGCGCAGGTACAGGGTCCGCACGGACAGGATGCTAGCTCAGTGCTAGCAAGGTGCGACAAGGTTCTGGTCGCGGCCGCCTCGTTCAGCGGCGACCCTCCCGGTGGGTCCCGTCCTCGGCTAGCGTTGCGTCATGCGCAACGCTGCGGACGGCGACGGGCAGCCTGCGCTCGTCCAGTCCGTCGACCGCGCGCTGGCGATGCTCGCCGTCCTGGCCGACCGCGGCAGCGCCGGTGCCACCGATCTCGGCGCCGAGCTCGGCGTGCACAAGTCCACCGCCTCCCGGCTGCTGGCCACCCTGGAGGCGCACGGGCTGGTCGAGCAGCGGGGGGAGCGGGGCACCTACCGGCTCGGGTTCGGGCTGGTGCGCCTGGCGGGGGCGAGCGCGGCCCAGCTGGACCTCAGCCGGCTGGGACGCGAGGCGTGCGAGCGGCTGGCGGCCGAGCTCGACGAGACGGTCAACCTCGCGGTGCTCGACGGCGACAGCGCGGTCAACATCAGCCAGGTGCAGGGAAGCGCCTCGGTGGGCGTGCTCAACTGGGTCGGCCGGCGCACCCCGCTGCACGCCACCTCCAGCGGCAAGGTGCTCCTGGCCTTCGGGACGGCGGCCGCGCGCGCGGCCCTGCCCGCCACCTCGCTGGAGCGGTACACCCCGTCGACCATCACCGACGTCGCGCTCCTCGACGAGGTGCTGGCCGGGGTGCGCGAGCGGGGCTGGGCAGCCACCGAGGGGGAGCTCGAGCTGGGCCTCAACGCGGTGGCCGCGCCGGTGTGCGCGCCGGACGGGCGGCTGGTCGCCGCGCTCAGCGTGTCCGCGCCCTCCTACCGCCTGCCCCGCGACCGGTTCGGCGACGTCGCGGAGCGGCTGTGCGCCGTCGCCACGGAGACCGGCCGGCAGCTCGGCTGAGGCACCGGGGCGGCGCTCCGTGTCGCCGGTGTGAACGCCGTGTCAGGACTCGCGCCGACACGCTTCCGCCTCTTGACGGGGCGCTGAGCCGTTCCCGACGCTGTTGCGCATCCCGCCAGCAGTTGCGGAGACCGCAACGGACGAAGGGCGTGGCCATGGACATGGCTCCCCGCAGGACGTCGCCCCGCGTCGTGGTCGTCGGCGCCGGCATCGTCGGGTGCTCGCTGGCCGACGAGCTCACCGCGCGCGGCTGGACCGACGTCACCGTGCTCGACCGGGGCCCGCTGTTCGCGGCCGGCGGATCGAGCTCGCATGCCCCGGGCCTGGTCTTCCAGACCAACCCGTCGAAGACGCTCGCGGAGTTCGCGAGCTACACCGTCGGCAAGCTGGGCGACCTCGCGCTCGACGGCGCACCGGTCTTCCGGCCGGTCGGCGGCCTGGAGGTGGCGACGACGCCGGAGCGCTGGGCCGACCTGGCCCGCCGGCACGGCCTCGCCACCTCCTGGGGCATCGAGGCCCGGCTGGTCGACCCGGGCGAGTGCGCCCGGCTGCACCCGCTGCTCGACCCGGGCGCCGTGCTGGGTGGGTTGCACGTGCCGAGCGACGGGCTGGCGCACGCGGTGCCGGCCGGGGAGGCGCAGGCCCGGCGGGCGATGGAGCGGGGGGCCCGTTTCCTGGCCCGGCACCGCGTCACCGGCGTCGCCTCGGCCGCCGGGCGGGTCTCCGGCGTGCACACCGACCAGGGCTTCGTGCCGGCCGACGTCGTCGTCTGCGCCGCCGGCTTCTGGGGCCCGGACGTCGGCGCGCTGGCCGGGCTGACCGTCCCGCTGCAGCCGCTGGCGCACCAGTACGCCACCACGGCGCCGGTGCCGGCGCTGGCCGGCGCGGTGCGGGAGATCAGCGCGCCGATCCTGCGGCACCAGGACGCCGACCTGTACTACCGCGAGCACGGCGACCGGATCGGCATCGGCTCCTACGGCCACCGGCCGATGCCGGTGACCGCGGCCGAGACCGAGCAGCACGCGAACAGCTGCCTGCCCTTCACCCCCGACGACTTCGCCGACGCCTGGAAGCAGAGCCTGGCCCTGCTCCCCGGGCTCGCCGCCACCGAGGTCGCCGACGGCATCAACGGCGTCTTCTCCTTCACCCCCGACGGCATGCCGCTGCTCGGCGAGCACCGCGACCTGCCCGGCTTCTGGGTCGCCGAGGCGGTGTGGGTCACCCACTCGGCGGGCGTGGCGAAGGCGCTGGCCGAGTGGCTGGTCGAGGGGCAACCGCGCACCGACGTGCACGAGTGCGACCTGCACCGGTTCACCGACGTCCAGCTCTCCCCGGAGTACGTCGCCGGGCGGGGCGCGCAGCAGTTCGTCGAGGTCTACGACGTCGTCCACCCGCTGGACCCGCCCGCGGTGCTCCGCCCGCTGCGCACGAGCCCGTTCTACGGACGGCACTTGGAGCTCGGCGCCGTCCTCACCGAGGCGGGCGGCTGGGAGCGGCCGCTGTGGTTCGAGGCCAACGCGCAGCTGGCCGAGGGGCTGGACCTGCCGCCCCGGGACGCGTGGGCGGCGCGGTGGTGGTCGCCGACCGTGGCCGCCGAGGCGCTGGCCACCCGGGAGCGCGTGGCGATGTACGACATGACCCCGCTGACCCGGATCGAGGTGACCGGTCCGGGAGCGTGCGACTTCCTGCAGCGGCTGACCACCAACGACGTCGCCAAGCCGGTCGGCCGGGTCACCTACACGCTGCTGCTGGACGCCGCCGGCGGGATCCGCAGCGACCTGACCGTCGCCCGGCTGGGCGAGCAGCGGTTCCAGGTGGGCGCCAACGGCCCGCTCGACCTGGACTGGTTCCGGCAGCACGCACCGGACGACGGGTCGGTGCAGCTGCGCGACACCACCGCCGGCACCTGCGGCATCGGGCTGTGGGGCCCGCGGGCGCGGGACGTCCTGCAGCCGCTGACGAGCGGCGACGTCTCGCACGAGGGATTCGGTTACTTCCGGGCGCGGGAGCTGTCCGTCGGCGGGGTGCCGGTGACCGCGCTGCGGGTCTCCTACGTCGGCGAGCTCGGCTGGGAGCTGTACACCGACGCGGCCACCGGGCTGCGGCTGTGGGACGTGCTGTGGGAGTCCGGGCAGCGGCACGGGGTGGTCGCCGCCGGCCGGCGCGCCTTCGACAGCCTGCGGCTGGAGAAGGGCTACCGCGCCTGGGGGGTCGACATGACGACCGAGCACGACCCGGTCGAGGCGGGGCTGTCGTTCGCCGTCCGGAAAGACAAGGAGTTCGTCGGTCGTCCGGCCCTCGAGCAACGGCCGCACGACCGGCGGCTGGCCTGCCTGCTCCTCGACGACCCGGCGACGACGGTGCTCGGCCGGGAGCCGGTGCGGGTCGGCGGGACGCCGGTCGGCCACGTCACCAGCGCGGGGTACGGCGCCACGATCGGCCGGACGGTCGCCTACGCCTGGCTGCCGGCCTCGGTGGCGGGACCGGGCACCGCGGTGACGATCGACTGGTTCGGGGAGCCGGTCGCGGCGACGGTGACCGCCGAGCCGCTGGTCGACCCCGCCGGCGCGCGGATGCGGTGCTGACATGGCCTACGACGTGATCGTGCTGGGGCTCGGCGGCATGGGCAGCGCGGCCGCTGCGCACCTGGCCGCCCGCGGGCAGCGGGTGCTCGGGCTGGAGCGGTTCGGCCCGGCGCACGACCAGGGGTCCAGCCACGGCGGCTCGCGGATCGTCCGGCAGGCCTACTTCGAGGACCCGGCCTACGTGCCGCTGCTGCTGCGCGCCTACGAGCTGTGGGACCAGCTGTGCGCCGACTCCGGCACCGACGTGCTGGTGCGCACCGGCGGGGTGTTCCTCGGCCGGCCGGAGTCCCGGACAGTCGCCGGCAGCCTGCAGTCCGCCCGCGAGTGGGGCCTGGCGCACGAACTGCTCGACGCGGCGGAGGTCCGCCGCCGGTTCCCGACGCTGACGCCGGCCGACGACGAGGTCGGGCTGGTGGAGGCGGCCGCCGGCTTCGCCCGCCCGGAGGCGACCGTGGCCGCGCACCTCCGCCTCGCCTCGGCGCGCGGTGCCGAGCTGCGCTTCTCCGAGCCGGCCCTGGGGTGGACGGCGACCCCGGGCGGCGGGGTGCGGGTGCGGACGGCGGCGGGCGAGCACGAGGCGGGCGCGCTCGTGGTGAGCCCCGGCTCGTGGGCGCCGGAGGTGCTGGCCGACCTCGGCGTCCCGCTGACGGTGGAGCGGCAGGTCATGTACTGGTTCCAGCCGACCGGCGGCACCGGCGCCTGGACGCCGGACCGGCACCCGATCTACATCCACGAGGCGGCCGACGGCACCCAGGTCTACGGCTTCCCGGCGATCGACGGCCCGGACGGCGGGGCGAAGGTCGCCTTCTTCCGGCGGGGGGTCCCGTGCACGCCGGGGACGATCGACCGGGAGGTCCACGCCGAGGAGGTCGCGGCCATGGCCGGGCACCTGGCCGGGGTGCTGCCGACCCTGCCGGGGCGGTTCCTGGAGGCCGCCACCTGCATGTACACGACGACGCCGGACGAGCACTTCGTCATCGCGCCGCACCCCGAGCACCCGCAGGTGACCGTGGCCTGCGGCTTCTCCGGGCACGGCTTCAAGTTCGTGCCGGTGGTCGGCGAGGTCCTCGCCGACCTCGCCACCACGGGGACCACGAAGCACCCGATCGGCCTGTTCGACCCCCGCCGGCCCGCACTGGAGGCCACCTCGTGACCGCGACCCTCCCCGCCGCCTCCTCGAGCCTGATGCCGACCCTGGCGGGGCGGTACTACACCGACCCGGCGCTGTTCACCCGCGAGCAGGAGCGGGTGTTCGAGGTGATGTGGCAGTGCGTCGCCCGCACCGACGAGGTCGCCGCCCCGGCAGCTTCCGGCGGGTGCAGGTCGGGCGGGAGAGCGTGCTGGTGGTGCGCGGCCGGGACGGCGCGCTGCGGGCGTTCCTCAACGTGTGCCGGCACCGGGGGGCGCAGCTGTGCAGCGAGGAGTCGGGGCAGGTGACCCGCACGCTGCGCTGCCCGTACCACGCGTGGTCGTTCGGGCTGGACGGCGAGCTGGTCGCCGCACCCAACCTGGCACGGATGCCCGACGTCGACCGGGTGGCCAACGGGCTGGTGCCGGTGCACCTGCGCGAGTGGCTGGGCTACGCGTGGGTGTGCCTGGCCGACGACCCGCCGTCCTTCGAGGGCGACGTCGTCGGCGCGGTGACCGAGCGGCTCGGCGACCCGGCGGCGATCGAGGAGTACGACGTGGGGCGGCTGGCCCTGGGCCGGCGGATCCGCTACGACGTCGCGGCGAACTGGAAGCTCGTCGTCGAGAACTTTATGGAGTGCTACCACTGCGCGACCATCCACCCGGAGCTGACCGACGTCCTGCCGGAGTTCAGCCGGGGGTACGCCGCGCAGTCCTTCGTCGGGCACGGGGCGGAGTTCGCCCCCGCCGCGGAAGGCTTCACCGTGGACGGGTCGGCCGGCTTCCCGGCGCTGCCGGGGATCGACCCGGACCGGGACCGGCGCTACTACGCGGCCACGATCAAGCCGGCGGTCTTCCTCAACCTGGTGCCCGACCACGTGATCCTGCTGCGGATGACCCCGCTGGCCGTCGACCGGACGGTGGTCGAGTGCGACTGGCTGTACGCGCCGGAGGTGGTCGCCGCGGGGCTGGACGTCTCCCGGTCGGTGGAGCTGTTCCACCGGGTCAACCAGCAGGACTTCGCCGCCTGCGAGCGCACCCAGCCGGGCATGAGCTCGCGGGCCTACGCGGCCGGAGGTGTGCTGGTCCCGGCCGAGCACCACCTCGCGCTGTTCCACGACTGGCTGCGCGGGCGGCTCGGCGAGGGGTGACGTCCGGCCGGGCGCCTGCTCAGGCCGGAGCTGCCAACCGCTGGGAGGAGCGGTCGATGAAGGCACGGACGACCGGGTAGATCTCCGCCTCCCAGCGGGATCCGCTGAAGACGCCGTAGTGGCCGACCCCCGGCTGCAGGTGGTGGTGCTTGCGCTCCTGCGGGATGCCGCTGCACAGCTCGTGGGCGGCCACCGTCTGCCCGGGTGAGCAGATGTCGTCGTTCTCGCCCTCGACGGTGAGGAGGGCGGTCCGGCTGATCGCGCGAGGGTCCACGCGCTGCCCCCGCCAGGACAGTCGGCCGGTCGGCAGGGCGTGCTCCTGGAAGATGCGGCCGACGGTCTCGAGGTAGAACTCCGCGGGGACGTCCATGACGGCGCCGTACTCGTCGTAGAAGGCGCGTGTGGCGGCCGCCCGCTCCGTGTTGCCGGCGACCAGGTCGCGGTAGAGCCGCCCGTGGGCGGACAGGTGCCGGAGCGGGTGCATCGACATGAAGGCGGTCAGCTGGACGAAACCCGGGTACACCCGGCGCCCGGCGCCCGCGTATCCCTTCGGCACGGTGTCGACGACGCGTCGCTCGAACCAGGAGAGCGGCTTGGTCGCGGCCCTGGTGTTGATCCGGTTCGGGTTCACCCGGGTGTCGATGGGTCCGGCCATGAGCGTGACGCTCGGGGGTTGAGCGGCGTCCTCCGCGGCGGCGAGCAGGGCCACCGCGGCCAGCACGGGCACGGCCGGCTGGCAGACGGCGACGACGTGGGTGCCCGGACCGAGGAACCGGATGGCCTCCATCACGTGCTCGATGTACTCGTCCAGCCCGAACGGGCCGTGCTCGACCGGGATGTCGCGGGCGTTGTGCCAGTCGATGACGTGCACGTCGTGGTCGGCGAGCAGGGTGCGGATCGTCGGGCGGATCAGCGTCGTGAAGTGCCCGGACATGGGCCCGACGACGAGCACCCGCGGATGGCCGGCGACCGAGGGCTTTTCGAAGTGCAGGAGGGTGGCGAAGGGCGTCCGCATCGTCGGGCGCTCCTGCACGGCGACCGTCTCGTTGTCGATCAGCACCGACTCGATGCCGAACGCCGGGCGGTCGTGCGTCGGACGGGCGTGGCCGAGGACGTCGCAGGCCGCGCGTACGTGGCGGAGGGCCGGCGTACCGGCCAGCGGGGCGGGGACGGCCTGCAGTGCCCGGGCGGTCAGCTGCGATGCGGTCAGGACGGGCGCCGTGGCCCGCCGGTTCCACTGGTAGGCGCGGTAGAGCATGCGATCCGCCTGTTCCGTCGTCGGGGCAGTGTGAGACCTGCGTCACACGAAGGTAACCGGGCCGCGGGCGGTACGCCGCGCAGGAGGTGACCTCCCGGCCCCGGGATCCGGTCCGGCGGTCAGGCCCGCAGGGCCGGGGTGCGGGCGGACCGGCCGTCCAGGCGCTCGACGACGTCCGCCAGGGGTGCGGGCCGGCCGAAGTGCCAGCCCTGGCCGAAACGGCAGCCGACCGCGCGGAGCACGGCGTCCTGCTCCGCCGTCTCGACGCCCTCGGCGACGACGTCGAGACCCAGGCCGTGGGCCATGCCCACGATGCTGCGCAGCATCGTGGCCCGCCGCGGGGAGCTGGTGATCGTCGCGGTGAACGACGCGTCCAGCTTGAGGACGTCGAGGGGCAGGGTGTCCAGTCGGCTGAGGGACGAGTAACCGGTGCCGAAGTCGTCGATCGCGACGACGAAGCCCAGGGCGCGCAACTCGTGCAGCGTGACCACCGCCGTGGAGGACTCCGCCTCCACGAGGCTCTCGGTCACCTCCAGCACGGTCTCGCCGGCCCGCCAGCCGGTCTCGGTGAGCACGGCGCGGACCCGCTGCGCGTAGGCCGGGTCGGACAGCTCGCGCCCGGACACGTTGATGCCGACCCGCAGCCGCCGTCCGGTGGCGGCGTGCAGCGCGGCCAGCTCGGTGCAGGCGGTACGGAACACGTGCTCGCCGAGGCGGGGCATCAGGCCGTGCTGCTCGGCGACGGCGACGAACTCGGCCGGCGAGACCGGGCCCCGTCGGGGATGCGTCCAACGGGCCAGCGCCTCGACGCCGATCACCTCGTCGGTGCGCAGGTCGAGGATCGGCTGGTAGTGCACCGCCACGGCGCCGGTGTCGAGCGCGGCGGCGAGGTCGGTGGCCACGTCGGACGTGGGCCCGCACTCGAGCCGGCACCCGCCCCGGCCGGCCACCTTGACGCCGTAGAGGGCCAGGTCGGCGCGGCGCATGAGCTGCGCGGCGCTGTCGCCGGGGCGGTGCTCGGCCACGCCGCAGGACATGCCGATGTCCGGGTGCAGCGCACGCACGCGGTCGACGACGTCCAGGGCGGCCGGTCCGGTCAGCCCGGGCAGCAGCACGGCGAACTCGTCACCCCCGTGGCGGGCCAGGACGGCCGGTGCCGGCAGGGCCGTGCGCCAGACGTCGGCCACCCGCTGCAGCACCCGGTCGCCCGCGTCGTGGCCCTGGGAGTCGTTGAGGGCCTTGAAGTGGTCGAGGTCGAGGAGCGCTGCCGACAGGGGGTGGCCGGTGCGGGCAGCCGTCGCCATCGTCTGGTCCATCGCCTGGTCGAAGCCCCGGCGGTTGGCCAGTCCGGTGAGCGGGTCGCGGTTGGCGCTGGAGGCGCGCACCACCAGACCGCGGGTGATCGTGCTCAGCCCGATGGCGACCGCGTCGAGCACCAGGGCGGTGGGCAGGGCGATGTCGCCGCGGAGCAGCAGGGCGGTCGTGACGGTGCCGAGGACCGCGACCACGTGGACGACGGCGAGCCGGAGGCTGAAGAAGCAGGCGTCGATCGCGATGAAGCTGGCCAGGGAACCGATCACGACCGCCGTCACCGGATCGGGGCTCAGGGTGACGGCGGCGAGGATGACCGTGGTCGCCGTGCCGATCGCGACGTGGAAGGCCTGCCGGGGCCAGCTCCGCCCCCACCGGAAGGCGATGCCGGAGGTGACGAGCACGCCTCCGGCGAGAGCGAGCAGGGGGGTGCGCGACGGGTCGCCGGGCTCGGTGCCGAGGGTGGCGAGCATGCCGGTGATGCCGCCGACCAGGTAGAGGACGGCGGCGGTCTGGGTCATGACCCGCGGTGTCGCCACCTCGGGGACGTCGGACCACTTCATGGGAACGACATCGACCGGAACCTGCGGGCCGTTGATGTCCGCTGACCCGTCCGGGGGGTTCGGTGCCGACCTGCGGCGCCTGGGTCAGGCCGGGACGGGCTCCGGCTCGGGCTGCGGAGCGGCCCGCGGCTGCGTCGCCGCGTAGGCCGCGGCGGCGACCACGAGGGCGGCGGCCAGCGCCGGGGCGGCGAGCGCGGTGGTGGGGCCGAACCGGTCGACGACGACGCCGGTGACCGCGGACGCGAGCGCCTGGCCGACGACGACCGCGGAGCCGAGCATCGTCATGGTGGTCGCCGAGCGGCCGGCCGGGCTCAGCAGCGCGCCGACGCTGTAGAGGGTGACCAGCGTCGGCCCGACGCCGCAGCCGAGGACGGCGAGGGCGACGACGAGCGCCGTCACCGAGCGCGCGGTCGCGTAGAGCAGCGCGGCGGCGAGCAGGACGGTGCCGAAGGTGGCCCACCGCGCGCGGAGCGAGAAGCGCTGGGGGAGGGCCGCGGTGCCCAGCGCCAGCACGGCCGACCCGATGCCCATGACGCCGTAGAGCAGCCCGGCCCGGTCGCCGCCGCCGTCGTCCGCAGCGAGGAAGCCGGTGAGCGAGGTGAGGGTGGCGCCGAAGAAGAGCCCGACGCCGAGGGTGCCGGCGACGACGGTGAGCAGCGGGAAGCGGGCCAGCTCGCGGGCCGGCGCCTGGCTGCCGCTGGTGTGCTGGGCGCCGGGCTGGAGCCGGCCGGTGGGGTGCAGGGCGAAGGCGGTGACGAAGACGAGGGTGAGCGCGGCCGCACCGGCGATGGCGACCCACGGGGCGATCGCGGTGGCGAGCAGCCCGACGAGGAACGGGCCGACGATGAAGACCATCTCGTCGGCGGCGGACTCGTAGGCCATCGTCCCGTCGAGCGCCCGCCGGCGGCGGTCGCGTTGCACCGAGCGGCGGATGACGGCCATCAGCCGGGTGCGCGACATGGGTGCGACCTGCGGCGCGGACATCCCGATGAGCACCGAGAGCGCGAGGACGGCGGCGTCGGCGGCGGTGCTGGCGACGACGAGCGGGAACGCGGCCAGCAGGGCGCCGTGGAGGAGCCCGACGGGGACGAGCACGCGGCGCTGGCCGAACCGGTCGGCCGCGGCACCCAGCAGCGGGCCGGCGAAGGCGGTGCCGATGCCGGCGACGGCGGAGTTGAGCCCGCCGAGGGTGACCGAGCCGCGCTCGGCGACGACCAGGGTGAGCACCCCCACGGTCATCATCGCGAAGGGAAGCCGCGCGACGAAGGCGAGCGGGAAGTAGGAGGGCCCGGCGGAGCGGATGACCGCCGAGGTGGTGGGGCGCGTGCGGAACATGACCTCTGCTGCTGCGGATCGGGCGTGCCGCCTTGATCCGCCGGTCGGGCCGGCAGCAGGTAGTTACACACGGACGTTCGGGACGCCCGCGAGCCTAGCGCGGGTCCACGATCCGGCGCCGCGCTACTTCCAGCGGTCGATGAACTCCACGGCTGCTGCGTTGACGACCTCGGGGTGGGTGGCGCTGAGGAAGTGCTGGCCGCCCTCGATCACGCGGAGCTCGGCCTTGGCGCTGCCGGTGAAGAGCCCGATCTCGGCCTCGGCGTTCGGCACCGAGTACACGCGGTCGGCGGTGCCGTGCAGCCACAGGACGGGGCACCGCACGCTGTCCAGCCGGCCGTGCAGGCCGTCCCGGTCGCGCAGGTTGATGCTGCTGATGCGGAGCCGCTCGCGGCCGGCGTCGCCGGTGTAGTTCTCCTGGTGCGTCCGGTGCCAGAAGGCGCGCTCGTCGTCCGGGACGTCGTCGCCCATGCCCTCGGCGAGGGTGGCGTCGACGAGCTCGGTGGGGATGACCCAGTCGTCGCCGACGGGCTGGGCGAGGGCGTCGATGGCGGGGGTGCAGAACTCGACGCCGTTCCAGCAGCCCAGCTCGCGGCTGCGCTGGCTCTCGAAGTCCATCGAGGTGCCGAGCGGGACGATGCCCTTGATCCGGTCGGGGGCAAGCATGGCCATGCGGGCGGCGATCCAGCCGCCCTGCGAGGTGCCGAGGACGAACGCGTCGGGGATGCCGAGGGCGTCGAGCACCTGGAGCCCGGCGATGGCGGTGTCCCAGTACGTGAACTGCGCGTATGCGGCGCGGGTCTGCCCGTGCCCGTAGGGCTCGATGGCGAGCAGGTTGGCGGTGCCGGCGAGCTGCTCGTCGGCGAACTGCGGCCGGTACAGCTCGACCGACGTGGTGAAGGAGTTGACCATCACCAGGGTCGGGAGCGACGGATCGTAGGCCTTGCCGAACCGGTGGCCGATGGTGGAGCCACCGAGGTGCGGGATCTGGATCGTCTCCGTGCTGCTCATGGTGCCCCTCCCGGTCGCCGTCCGGGTCATCGTGGCGGTGGACGCGCTGGGGGTCAATCGGCGTCGGGCGGCATTTGGGCGAGCTCGGCGATGGGGGCGGACCAGGCGGCGGGCGCCGTCCAGACGAAGCTGTGCGCGCCGGGGACGCTGCGGAACCGGCCGTCCCTGGCCCGCTCGCTGAGCTCGCGTGCCCAGGCCTCGGTGCAGAGGCGGTCGCGGTCGCCGTGCAGGACGAGGACCGGCTGGGGGACGCGCTCGACGGTGTCCTCGAGGCGGTCGCGGAGGTGGACGGCGAGGGCGTGGCGGACCCGGCGCAACCCGGCCCGCTGCCGGTCGGGGGTGTGCTGGACGTCGAGCTCCGGGGGCTCGAGCTCGTGGTTGCGGCGCCAGGCGAGCAGGACGCGGCGCATGCTGCGGTAGGCGGGGTCCATCGTGGGGCTGGCGAGGACCAGCGCCCGCACGAGGTGGGGCTCCCGGACGGCGACGTGGGCGGCGACCTGGGTGCCGCTGGAGTGCCCGACGAGGACGACGTCGCCCAGTTCTGCGGCGGCCAGCCACTCGACGACGGCGTCGGCGTGGTCGGCGACGTCCATCGGGTGCGGCGGGTCGGCGCTGCCGGAGAAGCCGGGCAGCTCGACGAGGTGCGCGCGGGTCCAGGTGCCGAGCTCGCGGACGGCGGGCTCGAGGTAGTTGGAGACGGCCAGGCCGTGGACGACGACGACCTCGGGGACTCCGGATCGTGCGGTGCCGGCGACCCGGCTGCGCACGACGCCCCAGGAGGTGGGGCGGTGCTGCAGCTCGATCTCCGGCAGCACGGTCTACCGGGCGCGCGTCGGGAGGGGGTGCGACCCGGGGTTGCGGGGGCCGGCGGTCATGGTCGGGGACGGTAGCGGCCGGTGCCGGTGCTCGCGCTGCGGACCGGCGTCGACGCTGGTTGAGTGGCCGGTGCGGTGGAGCCCACGCCGTCCACAGTCCGTTTCCGGGAGTTGACGATGGCCAAGAAGAAGACCGCTGCGGAGACGTCGAAGAAGTCGATGGCGCAGGCGCTGGGCGCCGTAGGGGCGGCGTTCGGCGCGATCAGCGTGCTCTCGCCGCGGACGGTGGCGAAGAGCTACGGCGTCCCGGTGTCGCCGTCGGGGCTGCAGCTGCAGCGGCTGTTCGGCAGCCGGGCGCTGGTGGTCTCCGCGCTGGCGCTGACCGCGAAGACCGACGAGGAGGTCGACCGGGGGCTCGCCGCGGTGGCGGCGATGAACCTGCTCGACACGCTGACCGCGCTGGCGTCGGCGGGCACGGCCGGCGGGCGGACCACCACGCGGGCGGTCGTCAGCTCGCTGGCCTACGGCGCGGCGGCGCTGTGGATCCGCTCGCTGGACGACTGAAGCACTCCGGCGTCTGCCGCCTCAGGTCTGGTCGGCCTTCGCGCGGCGGTCGGCATGCGTCTCGCCGGCCACCGCGATGTCGGTCGGCGGCACCTCGACGATCCAGGCCCGCACCGTCTCCGGCGGAGCGCCGATGCTGTCGGTGGTGGCCTGGCTGACCGCGGCGAGCAGGGCCCGCTTCTGCTCCTCGGTTCGGCCGGCGATCATGGTGATCTGGATGAAGGGCATGCCGCATCCTTGACCCAGCCGGCCGCCAGCGACCACTCGGCGCTCGTCAGGCCGCGGCGGCCACTGGGGAGATCAGCCGGCGGGGGAGCTCCAGAGTGGGGTGGCTCCCATCCGTGTGGGGCTGTTGCGGCTCGCCGGCCTCCTGCGCCGCCGGGGCGACCGCCTCCAGGGAGCGGGCGACGGCGTCGAGGTGGCGGAGCGCCTCGTCGTAGAGCTCCTGGATGGCGCTGGCCGCCGCGGCGTGCGCCGCTTCCGCAGGACCGACGTGTCGACTGGTCATGGCTGCCTCATCGGCGGGCGGCCGAGGCTCCGTGACCGGTTCGCCGGGTCCCTACGGGCAGGCGGCGTCCTGCTCCGGGTGGACGATCACCTCCGGGAAGGCTCGCGGCCCCGACGTCGCCACCGTGGAGGCGTTCTCCCCGAACTGGCCTCTCGGGAACACCGTGTTGGCCAGCGTGCTGACGCTCTGGCCGAAGGCCTTGCACCCGCCCGACCCGGGATCCGCCCACGCGGCTGTCGCCGGCGCGACGAGCAGCAGGCTCGCCGCTGCTGTGCCGATCAGTGCGCGTCGGACGGTCATCAGGGCCTCCTGGGTCGTCGCCGTGGCGGCTGGACGGACCACGATGCTGGCCTTCCGCCGGTCTGTCGCCCAGGGGCGCGGGCGCGGCGGGCAGCGCGACGGGCGCGGCGACACGGTCCGTCGTCCTCGGACGGTGGAGGGTCACCGGGCCGGTGCCGCCCGCATGTCCGGGGCGGTCGCCTCAGTCGTAGCGCGGCAGCCACCGCCGTGCCTCGTCGTCCACGGTGACCAGGGCGCCCAGTGCGCAAAGCACGCCCACGAGGCCCGTGGTGACCCGGGTGGAGCAGCGGGTGGCGGGCGGGGTGCTCAGCCGGGGGTGTCGACACCGGGTGGCCGGCACGGCAGCATCCGGCGACGTGACCGTTCCCGAACCACACCGCTTCGTGGCCCGCGTCGTCGAGGAGTCGACCAACAAGATCCACGAGGACGACGTCGCCCGGCGGTACGGCTTCTCCGGGGCGCTGGTGCCCGGCGTCGAGCTGTTCGCGCGCACCACGACGCCGCTGGTGGCGGCCTGGGGAGTCGAGTGGCTGTCGCGGGGCCGGATCGACCTGCGCTTCCGGCGGCCCACCTACGACGGCGACGAGCTGCTCGTAGATCCGGCCGAGGGCCGGCTCACGGTCAGCCACCCGTCGGGGGAGGTGCGGTGCGTCGGCTCGGCCGGGTTCGGCGCGGACCGACCCGATCTCACCGGCTTCCGGCAGGTCGCTGCCCCGCCCGAACCGGTGGCCGACCCGGTCGTCGGCCCGATGGGCAGCGTCTCCGAGGCAGGGACCGCGGAGCGCAACGAGTGGTACCTGGATGCGATCGGCGAGCCCCTGCACCCGTACCGGCGGGAGGCGCTGGTCCACCCCGGGCTGCTGCTGCGGCTGGTCAACGAGCTGCTCATGCGCAACGTCGCCCTGGGGCCGTGGATCCACACCTCCAGCGACTGCCGGTTCCTCGGCCTCGCGCGGCTGCCCGTGGAGCTGACCGCGCACGGCGTGGTCACCGACGTGGGCCGGCGTGGCCGCCACGACGAGGTCCGGTACGACGCGCTGGTGCTCGCGGGCCAGGAGCCGGTGCTGCACGTCCACCACACCGCGCTCTACCGGCTGGATGCGGGCTGACGCCCGGCGTCGCGAGCCGGCTCGCGCGGCCACCGGCCCGGCGCGGTGACGTGCCATGCCGCCCCGGCGCGCGTGTGGTCGATGCACCGGTCTCCGCGGGCGCCGGGGCGTCTGGTTTTCAGACCAGCTCGGGGACCCGCAGGTGGTGCAGGACGACGTCGAACTCGGCGACGTCGGTGGCCGACATGCGCAGCGCGCGGCGGAACTCGTCGCGGATGTACATGGCCCGCTGGCGGGAGGCCTCCATGGAGCGGCGGTCGGCGTAGACGGCGGTGAGGGAGTTGTCGCCGGTCTCCCGGTCGAGCATCAGGCTGAGGCTGCAGAAGCCGGGCATCTCGTCCATCCGCGGGATGAGGTCGGTGCGGAAGACGTCGAGGACCTTGTCGAGGGTGGCCGGGTCGACACGGGACCAGGTGACCCGGGCGCAGGAGTCGTCGTTCACGGGGTGCAGCCGGTGCATCGCCACGATCTCCCACTCGCGCACCTCGGGTGCCTCGGCGCCGAATTGCTGGGTCGCGTGCTCGCGCATGGAGCGGACCGCGTCGCGGGTCGCGGCCATCGCGTCCTCGCTCTGCCAGGCGGTGGTGACGATGCAGCGGCCGGAGTCGCGGTCGCACAGCATCGACAGCCCGACGCAGCCGTCCATGCCGCTGACGGCGGGCATGACGTTGTCGCGGACGTCGGCGATGCCGGCGTCGATGCGGGACGGGTCGGCGGTGATCGTGGTGGTGCGGGCGTGCATGACGCCCTCCCTTCCGGGGCGCGCGGCGCCCCGGCGGCGTCCGCCCAGGTCATCGTGCTCGCGTGCCGCCCGCTGTCAACTGGAGCGGGCGCGGAACCCGCCCGCGCCTGACCGCTCCCGGGCGACCGCACCATCTGGAATGGGGCCCGCGGTCGTCGGTCGGCCGGGACGCCTCCGCCCGAGCTGGGCGACCGTGGCCGCCGCAGGTGGGCTTGGCCGGTGATCGCTGCTGCGGTGACCCGGGCGCCGGGCTGGTCGCCGTCGCCCGACCGGGTGATACGGACCGGAACGTGTCACTACCGTCCGGTCTGATCCGCACCGAGGCCGCACGGCCTCTTGGGCTCACGGACGACGGAGGATCGATGAAGCAGGTCGACGGCGGGATGCGCTACTCGGCGACGGACCTGCTCACCTGGCACGGCTGCGCGCACGCCTCCCGGCTCGACGCGTTGGCGCTCCGCGATGCCGAACTCGCCGCGTGGCTCGCCGAGCGATCGAAGGCGCGTGCGGCGGCGATCACCTCCGGTGCGGACTTCCCTGAGCCGGCGAACGTCCGTGGTGACGAGCACGAGCGCGCGATGCGGAACCGGTTGGTGGCCGCCGGGCTGGAGGTCGTGGAGATCCCGCAGCCATCCGGCATGAACGGGCTGCTCGAGGCGGCCCGCACCACCGAGCAGGCGCTGCGCGACGGCGCGGACGTCGTCTACCAGGCCGCGCTGTTCGACGAGCCGTGGTTCGGCTACGCCGACTTCCTGGTGCGGGTCGACGGCGTGCCCAGCCGGTTCGGCGACCACGCCTACGAGGTGCGCGACACCAAGCTGGCGCGCAAGCCCTCGGCCAACGCGCTGGTGCAGATGGCCCACTACGGCTCGATGCTGGAGAGCCTGCAGGGCTGCCCCCCGCCGCGGCTGGTGGTCTGGCTGGGCACCGGCGAGGAGTTCACCTGGGCCTACGACGACGCCGTCCCGTACCTGGAGGAGCTGCGGGAGCGGTTCCTCGCCTTCCACCGCGATCCGGTCGAGACGCTGGCCGACCCGGTCGACGCGTGCGGGCTGTGCCGGTGGGCCGAGCGCTGCGAGGACGAATGGGGCCCCGGCGACCTGCGGCACGTGCACCGCCTCTCCCGCCGGCAGCGCGCGCTGCTGAGGGAGCGCGGCATCTCGACGGTGCAGGCGCTGGCGGCTGCGTCGGGCGACGACCGGCCGCAGGACATCGGCGTGGTGACCTTCGAGCGGCTGCGGGCCCAGGCGGCGGCACAGGCAGGGGCTGACGACTTCGTGCTCGTGCGGCCCCAGCCGCGCGTCACCGGGATCGCCGAAACGCCGGAGCCGCACCCGCTGGACGTCTACTTCGACCTCGAGGGCGACCCGTACGCAGCGATCCCGACGCTGGACTACCTCTGGGCCTACTGCGACGTCGAGGGCGCCTACTTCCACCGCTGGGCGCACGACGTGGAGGGGGAGCAGGCGGCGTTCCGCTGGTTCCTCGACGAGCTGCGCCGCCGGGAGGCGCTCGGCGGTGACTGGCGGGTCTACCACTACAACTCCTACGAGGTCACCTCGCTGGAGCGGATCGCCGCCGCCTGGCCGGGTGCCGCGGAGCGCGAGCGGCTGGTCGCCGAGGTCGAGCACTTCGTCGCCACCCGGTTCGACGACCTCTACCGCCGCGTCGAGGCCGGCCTGCGCACCCAGGACGGCAGCACCTCGCTGAAGATCGTGGAGAAGCTGGCCGGCTACGACCGCACCGCCACGGCGGCCGCGGTCGGCAAGGCCGACGACAGCATCAAGGCCTACGAGGCCTACCTGGCGGTGGAGGACGACGACGCCCGGGCGGCGCTGCTCGAGGGCATCCGCGCCTACAACGAGCACGACGTGAAGGCGACCCGCGCGGTGCACCTGTGGCTGCGCGCGCTGGCTGCCGATCTCTCCGAAGACGACCTGCTGGCCGAGCCGGAGGACGACTACACGCCGCCGGACTCGGTGCTGCAGCGCGCGGCCCGCACCGAGGAGCTGCAGGAGCGGCTGCTCGTGGCCGCCGCGGCGGACCCGCTGCCGTCGGGGTTGTCGGCGGCCGGCGCCGGGATGCTGGCCGAGATGCTCGAGTGGCACCGGCGGGAGTTCGTCGTCGCCTACCAGGATTTCCTGCGGCTGCAGGACTGGGCGGCCGACCACGACGGCGCCACCTCCGAGCCGGCGGCCGAGGTGGCGCGGGACTTCGCCGAGCTCAACGGCGTCCCGGTCGAGGAGACGCGGATCCGGCGCGGCACCGAGCACGAGTCGTGCCTGGTCGACGTGGTGCTGGAGAGGGTGCACCCGCCGGTGACCGGCCGCAAGAACGAGGCGCTGCTGCGCGAGTACCGGGCCACTCCGGGAGCGTGGAAGCTGCGGGCCGGCGCCGACGTGGTGGAGGTCGTGCCGGCGGGGCAGGACCGCAAGCCGCTCGCGGTGCGGCTTCTCGACCACGACCCGAAGACCGGCTCGTTCTCCTTCAAGAGGGGGCAGGTGTCGGCCGAGCTGGGCCCGCTGGTCGCGGCGCCGTTCTACGACCCGGACGCCGTCTGGGAGTCGCTGATGCGGCTGGGGGAGGCAGCGCTGGTCGCCGACCCACCGGCTGAGGCGGTGACCGGTCTGCGGCTGCTGGACCGCGCCGCTCCGCTGGCGGCTGCGCGGATGGCGCTGCGGGCGGGGGAGGAGGCGGCGGAGCGGGCGCGCCGGCTGCTGGGGGAGATGACCGCCGGGGTGCTGCCCGTGCAGGGCCCGCCCGGCACGGGAAAGACGTGGCTCGCGGCGCGGCTGGTGCTCGACGAGGTGGCGCGGGTGGCGGCGACCGGTGGCTCGGCCGCGATCGGCGTGGTGGCCAACTCCCACAAGGTGATCGACCACCTGCTGGAGGGCGTCGCGGCGCTGGCGGCCGAGCGCGGGCTGGACGTGGCGGTCGGGCACGTGGGGTCCGGGGACCAGGTGACCGGTGCGGGTGTCGCGCCGATCTCCGGCGGAAGCCGGGAGCTGCGGCCGTGGCTGGACGGCCACCGCTCGGCCGGGCGGCCGGCGGTGGTGGGGGCGACCAAGTTCGGGTGGGCCCGGCCCGATCTGGCCGAGGCGCTGCACCTGCTGATGGTGGACGAGGCCGGCCAGCTCTCGCTGGCCGATGCGGTGGCGGTGGCGCAGTCGTCGCCGCGGGTGGTGGCACTGGGGGACCCGCAGCAGCTGGCGTCGCCGATACAGGCCAGCCACAGCGAGGCGGTGCGGGTGTCGCTGCTGGAGCACCTGGCGCGGGGGAGCGCGGTGCTGCCGGCCGAGGCCGGGGCCTTCCTCGACGTCTCGCGGCGGATGCACCCGGCGGTCTGCGAGGTCGTGGGCGCGCTGGCGTACGACGGCGCCCTGCAGGCGCACGAGACGGCGGCGGCGCGGGACATCTCGGGGCCGGACGTCGTCATCGGCGGTCACCGGATCCCGCTCCGGCCGGGGGTCGTGTGGCTGCCGACCGAGGCGGCCGAGGAGGCGCAGGCGGCGCTGGTCGCATCGCTGGTGGGGGAGCTGGTGCGGCGGGCCTCGGTGACGGTCGACGGCCGGGCGCAGCGGCTGACGCCCGACGACGTGCTCGTGGTGGCGCCGCACAACGCCCACGTAAACCGGATCCGGGCGGCGCTGGGCGGCAGCGACCGGGTGGGGACGGTGGACAAGTTCCAGGGGCGCGAGGGGCACGTCGTGGTGTTCGCGCAGGGGCGGCCGGCGGAAAAGCCGGGTGACGTGCCGTTCCTCTACGAGATCAACCGGGTCAACGTGGCGCTGTCACGGGCGCGGCTGATGGCGATCGTCGTGGCTCACCCCGACGCGGTGTTCCCGCCGGTGTCGCAGCCGGAGCACCTCAAGCTGGCCAGCCGCTTCGCGCGAGCGGTGAGTGCTCGGAAGGCCGTCGTCGACAGCTGAGTGCGGCAGCGAGACGAGGTGGTGTGTCTCGCGTTGCTGGTCGTCGTCCGGCGCAGCTGCACCGTCACGGCGGACTCCGCTCGCTCGGGGTGGAACGAAGCAGGCACTCGGCCAGGGCAATCACTGGGCCGTTGGTGCGAAGGTCCCTCTGGCGAGACGAAGTCCGGCCCAGGCCAGGGCAGCCCCGAGGACGGCGCCGATGCTGTTGGCGAGCCAGTCGTTGGTCGAGCACGACCGGCCCAATGATGGTGCGAGGGCCTGCAGCAGCTCCACACCGGCCGACACGGCAATAGCCACCGCGGCGACCAGGACGGGGCGTCGGGTCGCGGTGGCGAGGAGCACGACCGGGGCCAGGAACAGGATCACGTTGGCGACGTCGCCGCGGAACAAGGTCGGAACGCTCCAGGCCACCTCGCAGAAGGAGAACGCCCTCCGGTCGTCGGGCCAGGGGGTGAGGCCGGCGGCCACCGCCACGGCAGCTGTCGCCAGCCACCGGGCCGATCGCGGGCGGTTGGCCAGCCACCGGGCGGCCACCGGTGCGGCGATGAGGAGGACGAGGAACGCCGTCGGCTCGAGCCATCGGTGCTCGGCGAGCACGGTGCTGATCACACCCAGGATCCTGACCGTCCGACGACGCCGACGGCGCGACTCGTCGGACGTCGCGATGCAGTCGGAGCGCCGGCGCGGATGTGGTCGATGAGGCGTTCGGCGAGCTGAGCGAGGGCGCGCCGTCGTCCGGCTCCCGGGTTCCCGCGCCGTCGGCACCTACGGTCGATCGTGCGTCCTTCCCCGTCTCCCGGCGCACTTCCGGCAGTACCCGGTCCTCCGCGACCGCGGTTCTGCCGTGCCCGGGTGACGACGCCGCCGGCCCGGTGAGGACGTCGAAGATCGTCGTCCTCGCGTAGGGAGCTGCACAGCGTTGTCCGGTCTGCCGTCCAGCGGGATGCTCCGCGCGATCTCCACCGGCAACCTGCTGGCCGACTGCGAGCGGTGGTGCCGCGAGAACCTGCCGCGCCGGGTCGAGCAGCGCCGGGAGCCGACGCTGCGGGTCGTGCCGCCGCTGGCCGAGCCGACGCCGTCCCGCCGTCAGGTCTTCCGGCCGGGCCCGGGCTGGCCGGGTGTGCCCGTCACGCGCACCGGGAGCTGACCTCCGCGCAGCACGGCGGCGGCGGGCGCCCGGCCGAGGCCGGCGCGGTCGGTGCCGCGCCGGCCGTCGTCCCTCAGGCCATCTCGGGGACGCGCAGGTGGTGGATCGCCAGCTCGAACTCGGCCACGTCCATGACCTCCGCACCCAGCTGCTGGGTGAACTGCTCGCGCATCCCGCGCACGGTCTGGGCGGAGTTCTCCAGAGCCGCACGGTCGTCGTACGTGGCGGTCAGGACGCCCATGCCGGTCTGCCGGTCGCCCATCATGCTGACGCTACAGAAGCCCGGGATGTCGTCGAGGCGCGGAATGAGGCCGGTGCGGAAGGTCTCGGTCGCCTCGTCCATGCGGGTGGGGTCGCCACGGGTCCAGGTGACGCGGCAGCAGGCGCCCTCGGGTGCCTGGTGCGCGCGGTGCAGGAGGGAAATCTCCCACTCCCGGACCTCGAAGCTGCCTCCCATCACCTCGGTGGCCCGCTCGCGCATGGGCATGACCGCGTCCCTGCTGGCGCTCATCGACTCCTCGGAGTCCCAGCTGGTAGTGACGATGCACCGGCCGGAGTCGCGGTCGCAGAGCATGGACAGGCCCATACACCCGGGCATGCTCTGGACGGCGGGCATGATCTCGTCGCGTACGTACGTGATGCCCTCGTCGATCCGCTGCGGGTCGGCGTGGACGGTGGTGGATCGGGCGTACATGCCGCCCTCCTCTCGGGATGGCGGGCGACGCCCCGGCGGCGTCGCCGCCCTGCCGATGCTGCTCCCCTCGGCGGCCGAGGAACAGAGGCCTCCGGACGCCAAGGCGGGGTGCTGGTCGGTCGCGCCCTGTGCCGGTCAGTAGACCGGGAGCCACCGCCGCAGCTCGCCGTCCACCGCGACGGTGGCGTTCAGCGAGCAGAGGACCCCGACCAGCCCGGCGGCCACCCGCTGCAGCAGCGCGTAGTGCGGGGGGATCGACAGCTTCCGCTGGGTGCGCTGAGCGGCGCCGAGCGGGTCGGAGGCTCGCCGTGTCAGCCCCTGCAGCCAGCTGCGGCTGAACGTGTACCGCTCAGTGCGCAGCGGAGGCAGGTAGGGGTCGAGGAGCGTGAGCAGGGCGGCGGGCGTGACGTCGTCCGGTCTGAGCAGGTGGGCCGAGGCGGCGATGTGGTGCAGTTCCGCGGCGTCGCCGTCCCGCCCGGCGGCGAGCAGGGGACCGAGCCGCGGCGGCCAGCCGCGCGGCATGGGCTGGTTCGACCCGAAGTCGAGGACGCCGAGCCGGCCGTCGTCCATGAGCCGGAAGTTGCCGGGGTGCGGGTCGCCGTGCAGCCGATGGGCCCGCTCCGGGCCGGAGGCGAAGAGGCGCACGAGGACCTCGCCGCAGCGGTCGCGGTCGGCCTGGGTGCCGGAGGCGATGACGCGGGACAGGGGAGTGCCGTCGATCCATCGGGCGACGAGCACCTCGCCCTCGACGGCCAGCACCTCGGGCACGAGGACGTCGGGGTCGTCGCGGTAGGCGTCGGCGAAGGCGGTCTGGGCCTCTGCTTCGCGGGCGTAGTCGACCTCCTCGACGAACCGTCCGCGGAGCTCGGTGAAGAGCTGGCGGACGTCGAGGTGGGGGAGCGCGGCCTTCACCAGCGGCGACAGTCCCTGCAGCATGCCGAGGTCGGCGACCAGCGCCTCGGCGGCGCCCGGGTACTGGACCTTGACGGCGACCGGCGTGCCGTCGGACCAGGTGGCGCGGTGCACCTGCCCGATGCTGGCGGCCGCGGCGGGCCGGTCGTCGAAGTCGCGGAACCGCTCACGCCAGCGCGGACCGAACGACGCTTCGAGTTGCTCGTGGACGCGGGCGGCCGGCATGGGCGGCGCCGCCTCCTGCAGCTTGACGAGCGTCTCGCGGTAGGGGCCGGCCAGCTGCTCGGGGAGCGCGGATTCCATGGCGGAGAGCGCCTGGCCCATCTTCATCGCGCCGCCCTTGAGGTGGCCGAGGGTGGCGAACAGTTGCTCGGCGGTGCGCTGCTGCACCTGCTCGGCCACCAGTTCCGCGGGACGGCCGCCGAGGCGCTTGCCGAGACCGAGCGCGGTGCGGCCGGCGTACGCGGCCGGCAGCGCGGCGAGTCGGGCCGTCCGGGCCAGGCGGCCTCGCGCCGGCGTTCCCTCGTCCCGATCCGGCACGGCTACCAGGGGGTGGTCGGCTGGAGCACGGCCTCGGTGAGCGCCTGGGTGCGCAGGTGGGTGACGTCCTGGTACTCGGCGTCGAGGAGCTCGTTCAGGTGGTTGGGCGGGATGCGGGCCCAGGTGACTTGGGCGCCGGCGCCGTCCCCCGCCGGTCGTTCCCGGTGCAGGACGGCGATCTCCCACTCCTGGATGTCGAGGCCATGGGCGCCGAGGACCTGCTTGAGCCGGATGGGGTGGACGTCCTCGGTGGCGGCGCGCATGGCGTCGGCGTCGGCCCAGGAGGTGGTGACGATGCGGCGGCCGCTCTCGCGGTCGGTGAGACAGGCCGATGCAGCCGTCGAACTGCTGGATCGCCGGCATCCCCTCGTCGCGCGTGAACGCGATGCCGGCGTCGAGGTTGTCGGGGTCGGCCTTGATCGTGGTGGATCGAGCGTGCATGCCGCCGCTCCGTCCGCTCGTGGCGGCGCTCGGTGGCGTCGCCACCGAGCTCACCTTGGCCGTGATCGATGTCTGCCGCAACGCCGTATGACCCCGTGCCGGACAGACGGTGAGGTGGCCGACTTGGTTCAGTGGTTGCCGGCCGATCCACGGCGCCGGCGGACGACGGCCTGCGGGAGCGGCTCTGGGAGGAGCTTGCCGACGTGCTGCTTAAGCGCCCATCTCAGATGCGGAGCATGCGTCACTCTCGACGATGGGGATTGCGCGTCCTCCCATGCCGCCTGCGGTCGCGCCACTCTGCGACCGCTTCCGGCACCGACCCCGGCGCGTGCAGACGCGCAGTTCGGCTAAGCCGACAAGACACAAGATCAGCAAAGCGCCGCAGCCCAGCACGTCAGAACGTCGCTCACCCATAGTCGTGACACGATCACTGGGGTCATCGCCTTGGAGCGTCGCGAGGCCTAGTTTGCAAGTGGAACCGCTCGCTAGGAGGCGCAGTGTCAAGCATCAAGATCTCGAACGAGATCGAGTCGGCGTTGCCCAGCGGGCAAGGCCGAGGGGCTTGGCTTGTGCTCGCTGTGGACGGAAAGCGCCAGCATGGCGGCAATGATGGATACGACGACAACCCGAGCGTTTGGTATAGCTGGGACAGCACCGTTCCCAATAGTGCCAGCCTTCAGCCGGGTGATCTGATCGCCGTTTGGGACAAACTCACGCTCCTGGGCGTGTCGGTGATCCAGCAGATTAGAGTCGCAGAAAAGGAAAAAGCGCGGTACACGTGCCCTCACTGCGGGAAGGCAAGCTTCAAGGCTCGGGAAACGGTGACGCCGAAATTCCTGTGCTTCAAGTGCGGCCATCAATTCGATGAACCGGTCGTTCGACATGAGCGCGTGAAGACATTTCGGTCATATCACGAAGCCGCCTGGGTAGACGCGGGCGGCGCCCTCGGCGGCGCCGAACTACGAGCTTTGTGTGAGAGCCCACGGGCGCAAAACAGCCTCCGTAGGCTGCGGCAGCGCGAATTCCTTGACGTCCTCGACCGAGTGGTGCCCGCCGCCCGTGACTTGCTCCAGCACCCTGCCCTAGACCATCGGGACGGGGTTCCAGGGGGGCACAGGCGGGCGATAGCCAGAGTCCGTATAGGGCAGGCTCGGTTTCGCGCCCGGCTGCTCCACGAGCAAGGGGAGATCTGTGCCTTCTCTGGCCCCATGCCAGCGGCTGCCCTTGACGCTGCTCACCTTTACAGCTATGCCCTGGCGGGCGTGCACGATGCTGGCGGGGGACTGCTGCTTCGTCGAGACCTCCATCGACTCTTCGACCTAGGTGATATTGCAGTCGATCCTGCGACGCGGCGGGTAGACGTACGGCGTGCCCTGCGCAGGTTTCCTGAATACGGTCGCCTGCACGATCAGAACGTAAAGGTTCAGCTCACAGGCCAACAGATGTCTTGGATCGCAGAGCATTGGGCGGCTCATCGCATGACATGACTTTATCTCGGGTGCCGACGCGGCCACGGCTCTATCCATGAGAGAGCCGTGGTGGCACCTCTGGTCACCCGCAGGCACGCAATCCATCAGTCATCGTCTCCGATGCAGTTACTGATTTGTGCGCGACGAGAGAATAATCGAGGGATCAATGAGTACGTCGAGCAATGCTGTCCAAGCTGCATACGGCATGTTTGTGGGACTGTTGCGTCAGGACCAGTCCCCCGAGGCGGCCGAGGCCGCCATGCGGGACCTGATCCCCGATGGGGAAGTTGTCACGGCAGCGGTCAAGCGGTACCACGAGACTGCACAAGGGATCGTCGCGGCCCGCGACCCCAACAGCTTGGTGGACCCGAAGAAGATCATTCCCTGGTACACCGGCTCGCGCCCCGCCGACGATTTCTGGCCGGCTTTGGACCACGCCTTCACGGAGGCCGGATCGCTGGGAAAGGACGGTCTCGAGTCGCTCGATCGTGCATCCACAAAGGTCGTCGCGAGCCTGCCAGCGCCATGGCGGCGGGAATTCCGTGGTCGAGGTCTAGTACTTGGCTACGTGCAGAGCGGCAAGACGTCCAACTTCACCGCCGTCATCTCCAAGGCGGCCGACGCGGGGTATCGCCTTTTCATCGTCCTCTCGGGCATCCACAACAATCTCCGCCGTCAGACGCAGGTACGCCTGGACGAGCAGCTCGTGGCACTTAACCCCAAGCGCTGGATCGGTCTGACGAATAATGCTGCCGACTTCGGCAATCCCGGCAATGCCGATGCGCTCCTGGCGCAGGACCAGCTCCGAGTGCTGGCCGTGGTCAAGAAGAACAAGACTCGCTTGACCAACCTGTGTGAGTGGCTGGAGACGGCGTCACAGTCGACACGCCAGAACTGTCCAATCCTGATCATCGATGATGAGGCTGATCAGGCGAGCGTGAACACCAGGGGAGCCGACCGAGCGGCGATCAACAAGCTGATCCTTCGGCTGCTAAACCAGCCAAAGGCCGCCTACGTCGGCTACACGGCAACACCCTTTGCCAATATTTTCATCGACCCCTCGGTCCCTGAGGACCTTTATCCCAGCGACTTCATCGTCGACCTTCCTCGTCCGGATGCCTACTTCGGAGCCGAGCGCCTGTTCGGTCGCGAACCGTTGACAGAGGAAGAGGCAGAGGCCGGGTCGGACGGGCTCGACGTGGTATCGCCGGTTCCGATGGAGGAGGCGGCGGATTTGCGGCCCCCGCGCAAGAAGGCCGATCGAGACTCCTGGCACCCCAAGATCACGCCAACTCTCGCAGAGGCAATCAGCTGGTTCATACTTGCGACCGCCGCTCGCCGTGTCCGGGGACACGTCAATCGGCACTCATCGATGCTGATCCATACCACACAGTTGTCGTCGATCCACTTCCGCTACCGCGCCCCTATCGAGGAGGTCGTTTTAGGCCTCCGGCGCCCCGACGCCCAGACGGCGCTCCGCGAGGTCTGGGAAAGGCAGGTCGCTCGCGTTCCTGCGGAGGAGCTCGGAGAGGTTCCTCTCAATTTCGAGCAGGTTGCCGCCGAGATCGAAGGAGTGCTCGACGACGTCAAGGTTGTGGTCGACAACTTTCAGAGTTCCGATCGACTCGACTACGGGGACACCCCACAGGTAGTCATCGTCCTGGGCGGGAACACTCTGTCGCGAGGTTTGACCCTCGAGGGCCTCGTGGTCAGCTACTTCCTACGTACGGCAAGTGCCTACGACACGCTCCTCCAGATGGGGCGGTGGTTCGGTTACCGTCCCGGCTATTCGGACCTACCCCGCATCTGGATGACCGAGGACCTGGCCGAGTATTTCCAGTTCCTAGCCACGGTTGAAGCGGAGATAAGGCTGGATATTTCTCGGTATGAGCGTGAGGACCTCACGCCTAGCGAATTCGCTGTCCGCGTTCGGACCCATCCCCAGTTGGCGATCACCTCGGCTCTCAAGATGAAAGCCGCCGAAGACGTCGCGGTGTCGTACAGCGGCAGGCGGATCCAGACGATTCTGTTCAACCACCGCGACCGTGACTGGCTCGCCGATAATCTTCGAGCAAGCCGTCACCTCATGGCCGCGGCTCATCGCGCAATCGGCACGGCGCCTCGGGAGACGGGAAGCAACCGGTACGTCTACGACGGCGTTCCCGCAGAGCTCATCCTTAAGTTCCTGAGTGAGTACAGGTTCCACCAAGACGCCCAAGATCTCGTGTCTGACCGCATCGCGGACTACATCCACAGGCAGCACGAATACGGGGAGCTTAAGGAATGGAACGTCGTAGTCGTGACTCGAGGGCCGAATTACGGCGGTCGCCTGATCGATCTCGGCGGTGGCTTGCCGCCCGTTGGGCTCATTAATCGGGCGGCCATGAAGATCGTCGCTAAGCCCCATGCCAACATCAAGTCGTTGATGTCACACGAGGATCGGGTGGCCGACCTCCACATGGATGCCGCCAAGGTAAAGGCGATGTCGGACGCTGAGCTACAGGAGTCTCGACCGGCAGGGGTGGGACTCGTTGTCCTGTACCCCATCGACAAGGATTCGAAGCCGAGACAGAGGGCCCAAGCGTCCGACAAGCCGCAGGTCCGGACGGACCTCGACGCCGTTGAGGATGTCATGGGGGTCGGATTCGTCTTCCCCGAGGCAACGGTCAAGGACTCGGCGGTGTCCTACAAGGCGGTCGGTCTGCCGCTTGGGGACGTCGAGGAGTTCGATGATGTGGATGAGGCAGAGGTCACGGACATCGAAAGCATGGACACGGAGTCCAGCCTCGACGGCATTGAGGCCTGAGTGCGCGACGACCTTTCAGCTGCCTTTCACGCGCTATCGCAGTATCACGCCGCGAGCCAGCTGCTCATGTTGTCGCACCTGTCAGTGGACACGGCCGCGGGGAAAATTGCGGCTGCCGTGGACCACGACGGGACGCGCCACCTGTTGTTGCCGATCCCCATCGGTACGCCCGTGGCGACCGACCGGCGTTCCAGGTCGGTGACCATTGAGCGCCGTGAACTGATCGTCGACGGCGAACGCTGCTGGTTCATCGACGTGGCCTGCCAGCAACCGGCCTTGAACGATCTCTTCGAGCGGCTAGCTGTCGAGATCTGCGAGCGCGTGGCTGCAGAACCCGAGGACTACCTCGTCATTCCGGGACGAACCTTGTCGCGGTGGCGGCAGCTTCTGGAGGCGGGCAAGGAACCCCTCACTCCCGGACAGGTGGTAGGTCTCTTCGGGGAGCTCTGGGTGCTTAGAGAGATGGTCGCCGAGGACCCACTGAGGCGCGTGGATCACTGGGTGGGTCCGGACAACGCCGTGCATGATTTCCGGCGTGGCCGTGTGGCCGTAGAAGTCAAGACGTCCACCACTCGGAACGGGCGCATCGTCGAGATCCATGGCGCTGATCAACTTGCCGTGGCCGCTTCGGACAAGTTGATCCTCGTCTACCTCCGAGTCCGTGAAGCGTCGGAAGGCATCAACTTGAGGAAACTAGTGACAAGTCTGGAAGCGCAAGGCGTCGACCCCGTCAGTCTGCGGGGGCGTCTGAACGCCGCCGGCGTCCCGTTAGACCTCAACAGTCCGTCGTATGAAGTGATCGAGGAACGGTGGTTCACCGTCCGCGACAGCTTTCCCCGCATCATCCCCGACTCGTTCCTCGGTGGTCGAGTTCCTGAGGGAATCCTGTCCCTTAGCTACCGTCTGGATCTCACGGGCCCTGAGCCGGTGCCCTTGGAGGCGGAGGCACGGTCGGATATCCTCAAGGAGATGGCTGCCACGTGATAACGCTGGACCATTTTGCTGAGCCGCGGGCCGCACATGGCGGTCTCGCCGGTGAAGGTGCGCTCAACTTGCTCGGCCGCCCTGACCTGGACCGCTATGTCGTGCTCGTTCGGGAGGCAGTGCAGAATAGTTGGGACGCGCGTTCCGGGCGAGTGCCCGTAACCGTCTCCGTCAAGCTCAACCACCTGTCCACCGAGCAGCGTGCCGCGCTTGGCGACGAGGTATTTGCCCAGTTGCCCCCCAAGGGGGTATTCGGCGGCGCCCTAGAGGGGACGGAGGCGGAGCTCTCCAACGTCCTCCGACGAGCCGACCTGCAAATCCTGTCGATCACTGACCGAGGAACGACGGGCCTCGGGGGCCCTCTGCGTGCGGACCGGCCGCCAGATACGGATGCTATTACGGATTTCGTGGACTTGGTGTTCAACATCGGGCAGCCATCCGACAAGGACCTCGGTGGAGGGACCTACGGCTTCGGCAAAACGATCAGCTACCTCGTCAGTGACTGCCGGACCGTAATCATCCACACGAGCACTGAGCATAAAGGCCGAATCCAACAAAGGCTAATCGCACAGACAATAGGCCGACAATACGCCTACAAACAGCGAAACTACACGGGGCGCCACTGGTGGGGCGCTCGGAAGAACGGTGAAGCGATCGAGCCTCTGACGGGTGATAGCGCTCGACGGCTTGCTGCGCGCATCGGTCTCCCGGCCTTCTCGGGCACGGAGACCGGTACGACGATCGCCATACTTGCGCCCGACCTGGGGGATCAAACCGCTAATCAGGTCGCAAACTACATCGCTGAGGCTCTTGCCTGGAACTTCTGGCCGAAGATGATCGGAAGCGGCGGAGCGCAACCGGACATGCGCTTCGATGTGTCCGTCGACGGGCGGGAAGTCGATGTTCCCGACCCTCGGTGTACGCCACCGCTGTCGGCGTTCGCGGGAGCTCTCGACGCCGTTCGTTCATGTGACAGTAGGGGTGCTCCAGTCAAGGAGTTTCCTCTGCACCACATCCAGCATGTTCGGTCCCAACGTCCGATCGCCGATCTCGGGTGGCTTGCCATGGGGGCGGTTCCGGTAGAGCAGCGCACAGCCACGGACTGCGGTCTCGATGACCACGGGCAGCCGCGTACTGCGGCAGCTTTCACGGGACCTGCTCATCACGTCGCGGTGATGCGCCGAGCGGAACTTGTGGTTCAGTACAGGCCCGGGCCCGTGCTGGCGAACAAGGCTCTGGAGTGGGCTGGGGTCTTCCGGACATCAGAGGAAGTCGATGGCGCGTTCGCTGCCGCCGAGCCTCCCACGCACGACGACTGGCGACCAAACCTCGTCAGTGAGAAGCGGCAGCGCACATACGTGAATGTCGCCCTGCGCGAAATCAAGTCATCCGCAGAGAGTGCTTTTGCGCCAGTGGTGCGCCCAGGTGTGGAAACGGCCAGCGCTTCGGGTGTAGTGATCGCTGATCAGCTGGGCGACCTACTTAGTGTGGTCTCAGGCAACGGACCGTCGAAGCCCGTTCCTCGACCTAGGGGTCACCGGACCGCCGGCAGTCCGACAGCGAAGGTGGACGTCGGTAGGCGCTGGCTGGAGGCGGGGCCCGCTGGTGAGACTCACCTGTGCATCGAGTTTTCAGTCATTGCCAAGGGAGGAAGCGAAGCCACTGCTGTTCATGCTGTTGTCGGGGCGGCGGGTCCGGACGGCTCCTCCATGGAGAAGGAGGCGCCGGTCGGGGCTCCGATTCCCAGCATCCTCGGTTACTGGCGAGGGAGCCAGCGAATCGCCGATGACGTGCTAGAGGTACGTGCTGGTGACCGCGCGAGGTGGTGTCTCCGGGTACTTCAGCCGCCGGACGTCGGCACCGTCGTGAACCTGAAGGCGGATCCGCTGGACGGTGCCGCGTGAGGCTGGTTGCACTGCCGTACCTCCAAGCGGAGACAGGACCGGAGTGTGGAGAGTGGATCATCGAGGCTGGTGGAAGCCGGAGACCCATACCGCCTCTCCTCAAAGGATGGGATTACAGCACCGCCCTCGGGCTGGAGTGCATCGTTCGCGTGCCGCGCTCGCAGCTTCTGTCGGAGTGCGGACTCGCCGAGGACGCTGAGATCGCACTGGCTGTTCTGTGGTCGTCGTCCTCCACCAACCTCCGACGTCTCGGCGCGAAGATCCCTGTCGCCGACGACCGAGCGATCAAGGCCCTATTCGAGATCCCGCCGGGCATAGCTGGCGGGCGCTTGTCGATCGAACGCCTCCTCGTGCTGACCTCGGCCGGAACTAGTCGGAATCCCCTCGCGGCTCGGCGGCCAGGTTCAGTCCTGTGGCGCGAATCCCCCGCGGAACAGGCCGTCTGTGTTCTCGAGGGTGATGCCTCGCGGTTCCCGACAGACGTTATTGATTTCGAGCAGTCAGGACTTGGCGAATCGGGAGGTGTCTGGTGGCTTCACCACGACCTGTCCGACCTTGACGCGAATCCTATGGCTTGCCTTCGGATCCGCATTAATAGTTCTCATCCCGCCGGGGCCAAGCTCGTCGAAGGAGCTCCTGAGTCAGAAGAGGCCAGGAGCGTTCTCTACTGGGACGTGCACCGTAGCTTGGTGCATGCGGCCCTAGACTCCGACGAGTTTGTGGACAACTGGGGAAACTTCAGGCTCGGCTCCTTGGGGTACACGTTGGAGCAGTTGTGCCGACGCCTTTGGCCCTATGAGGACGCCAGGGCCCTCCGAGCGGCCCGCGCCAGCAACCGGCCGAAGTTCGAGGCCGCGATGCAGGCGCGCATCGGACTGTTCTCGGGTACGGAGGAGTAGCCGTGTTTGTTTACCCCCGCCTGTCGGACGCTGCCGCCCATGAGCTCCTTGCTCAGTACGCCGGCCTCGGCCCCCTAGAACTCCGGACTCGCGCCGGATTAAGGCATCCGGACGCTGCGCCCGTCCCAGTGGGTGGGCCGCCGGTCCCAGAGGACGTCATCGCTCATGTTGCGGAGGGACTCCGGGAACTGGCGGACAGCCTAGGCTTTCCAGAACCGCTGAATCGTGCCCGGGTTGGGGACTTCGACAAGCCCGCCACCGCGCTCGTCCACCAACGGATGCGCATCGTGCCCTCGGATGCGGCGTCAGACGGCGTGTGGAGTTTCCTAGCGCTAGTCGTTCTCCCAGACGTGAGCATCTGGCGATGGCCGGCGCGAGCAGAAGAGCGGTTGCTTGGCCGCCCGCGGAACGTCCTTCGCAGGCTCTGGTGGCGGGCCGAGGTCGTGGGTGTCGACCTGATCAACTGCGCTGACGGCCTCGGAGAAGACGAGCTCGTCAACATCATGGAGCGACCCACTTTGTCTGCAGACCGCCGGTTGGCCCAGCAGATGGGGGACGCCATCGTGAAGGGTCCGCGAGCGAGTATTGCGCGCAGTGAACTGATGAGAGACTTCGCCAAGCGCATGCTGCGGACCCAGGGCGCGTTCTGCATGGACGTCCTGTCCGACGAGGATCTGCATACAGTCGTGCAGCGAGAGCTTCAAGAGGCTCTGGCCGCCCTCACGGGTGTTCCCGTTCCAAGGAAGCCTGTCGAGGACCCAGGACCTGTGCGCCCCGTAGTCGACACCGGATACCCCGTGGGCTTCGGAATCACGATCCCCTCGTGGGCCACGCCGTACGTCCATGGTGTGGCTCATGGAAAGGCTTCCCCGGCCAATTGCCGTTTCCGCCCCGACAGTCCGTTGGCCGCTCGGTATGTGACCCGATACTTCGAGCGCCTGATACGCACAGAAGCTCCGGTTCACGTCGAAATGCTCTACGACGCCTTTCACAGAGACTGGGAGGTCGATCCGTATTCGGGCAAGATGCCCGAGGCGCTGGACCGAGCGCTGCGACGGTGTTCAGTCGGCGGGCAGCGTGTCACAGTGGGCGAAGATGGCTTCGTCCGTATCCCTGGTGAGACATTCGATGCTGTCCGCTTCCCAGCGGGGGAGGGCGTTCGGCCACCAAGGCTGGTCCCTCCCGAGGAGATCCGGCTTGCGATCGACCACCTGCGGCGGGAAAGTCCTGCCGCCACGCCAGACCGCCTCCTCCAAGAGCTTTGCGAGCTGTTCGAGTGGCCGTCAGCGGAGCATGCAAAGCCGCTTGTCGAGGATGCGGAGGCGTCATGACCGGACCGCTGGCGCCTCCGATCCGCCGTCCATAGGAGGGGTGCAGGCCTCCCTGGGACGGCGTGCACGTCGGGACATGCGCATACGCTCGGGCTGTGTCGACGGGAGTGCGGGATGCGTGAGCGTCCGCAGCCGCGCGATGCGCAGGTGAGCTTGCAGATGCAGCGGATGCCGCGTCGTGACACCGGACCTGAAGTCGCGTTGCGCCGGGAGCTGCACGCGCGTGGTCTGAGGTTTCGGACGCAGTACCGCGACATCCCTGGCCGACCGGACATCGCCTTCACGCGGGCGCGTCTGGCAGTCTTCGTTGACGGCTGCTTCTGGCACAGGTGTCCTCAGCACTCCAGCCTTCCCAAGACGAACGCCGCGTGGTGGGAGGCCAAGCTCGAGGGGAACGTCACACGCGACCGTCGACAGGACCAGCAGCTGCTGGACGCCGGTTGGACTGTCATACGCGTTTGGGAACATGAGCCTGTCGACGTCGCCAGCGACCGCATCGAAGCCATGTGGCGAGCCTTGCTGGGCGAGCCGTCGCGCATCTGAGCTGCTCGTGTGAGAGCCTGGACCGTACGTAGTGACGAGGAGTTTGTGTGTCCCCCAGCCGGCATCGGTCCGTAGCCCCCTCGGCAGCTCGTCTCACAGAATCGCTGCGGGATATCGGCTACGACTTCCCGTCTGCCGTCGCGGATTTGGTGGACAACAGCGTCATGGCCGGAGCCGAGCGCATCGAGGTGGTGATCCGCTTCGACGGGGCTGATTCCACGGTCTTCATTTGTGACGACGGTTCCGGCATGAGTCCCAACGGGCTGGTTGAGGCGCTGCGCTTCGGGAGTCGTCGGGCGTACGGGTCCAGCGATTTGGGGCGTTACGGTCTGGGTCTCAAGACCGCTTCGCTTTCACAATGCCGGAGCGTGATGGTTGTCAGTCGTCGCATCCCCGAAGGGCCCGTTTCGGCGCGGGAGCTGAACCTCGACACAATCATCGAATGGGATGATTGGTTGATCACGTCGCCTCAAGAGAAGCGCACTAGAAGCGCTCGAGCGCTCCTGGGTGACAACCAGGGAACGGTTGTCGTTTGGCGAAATCTGGACCGCGTTCTACCCGAGCACAGGCCGGACGGCGGCTGGGCGAGGCGGCGAATCGAAGTCTTGGCGAAGAAGACGGCAGATCACTTGCGGATGGTCTTCCACAGGTTTCTCGAGGGCTCGGCCGGGCGGCAGTTGACCATCACGGTGAACGGCGAAAAACTGTCCCCATGGAATCCGTTTGCCGTCGATGAAGAGCACACCCGGAAGCTGGGTGCTCAGTCCTTCGAGTTGACCGTGGGGGACACTGTAGGGCGAGTGACGCTCGAGAGATACATTCTTCCATCAAAGGATGATTTCAGCTCGTCGGCTCGGTGGGACGAGCTTTCGGGACCCCTGAAGTGGAACCGCCAACAGGGTCTCTACATCTATCGGGGCCAGCGCTTGGTGCAGTGGGGCGGCTGGGCGGGAATCCGCGGTATCGACGAGCACCTCAAGCTCGCGCGCGCTTCTTTGGATTTCGATACGGAACTCGACGAACTCTTCAATATCAACGTGGCGAAGATGCGGGTGTCTGTTCCTGCCCAGCTCAAGCAACTCTTGGAGCGACCCATTAACGACCTCTGCATCGCTGCCAACCAGGTGTACCGAGATCGCGCAGCTGGAACGAATGCAGCAGCTCGGTCGGAGAGTGCTCAGATTCCTGGACAGCTCCCTGCCATGACTGGGCTCGCGTTGAGATCGGCAGCTTTGCAGGCCGGTGAGTACGAGGCATTCAAGCGAATCGCGGGCCGGCTCGAGGTTGTCGCGCCCGATGTCTGGCGAGCACTCGGATTCTCTGCCTCGTGACCGATATCCACGAAGGGCTTGCGTCCAACAACGGTGGCTTGGAGGCGGTTAGCGGGTCGCCGCCGGAGGTGCGCGCCCGCGCGCCCTACGGGGTCAAGCTTGTCCGAGGGCCATTCCTGAAACTCGCTCCGCATCCAGACCACGCGACCAACCGGCAGGAGCTTCTCGCCGTCGTCGCGCGCCTTAGGGAGGCGGCGCCAGACGTTCGCCTGGCTGCGGACCTTTTTAGCGGCGCAGGTGGGATCAGCTTGGGGTTGGAGCGGTCCGGTTTCACGACTGTGGTGGCGGTCGATCACTATGCGGAGGCCGTTGAGACGCACGCCCATCACTATCCGGGCATGAGCTTGGACTGGGATCTCGCTGATGTGGAGCGCATCGAGGAGATCGCCGAGCTACTGCAGGAGATCAAGGTCGACGTGATCGCGGGCGGCCCCCCGTGTCAACCGTTCTCCAAGGCCGGTCGCTCTGGCATCCGACACAGGGTGCGCAACGGCCTGCGAGATCCGCATGACGAGCGTCGAGACCTGTGGCGATCCTTCCTAGAGGTCGTGCAGCTCGTCCAGCCGCCGGCGGTGCTCATGGAAAATGTGCCAGATATGGCGCTGGACCGAGAGATGTTCATTCTCCGCTCCATGGTCGAAGAGCTCGAGGACCTCGGGTACGGCGTCGAGGAACGCATCGTCGACACGTGGCGTTACGGGGTCCCGCAGTTCCGTCAGCGGCTCATCCTGGTGGCTCTCCGAGATGGCCTGCAGTTCGAGTGGCCGGAAGAGTCGGCGGAGCGGGTCTCCGTGTGGAACGCCATTGGAGACATGCCAGAGGTTGATGGCGGCTGGCGACCTGATGGCGGCGCCAATGGCTGGGCGGAGTACGAGGGCCCCGTGACGTCGTTCCAGCGCCGGATGCGCGAAGGGGTGAAACCCGCGGATAGGTCAAAGCTGTATGACCACATCACCCGCCCGGTGCGTGAGGACGATGCGCGCGCGTTCGAGCTCATGGACTCGACGACCCGCTATTCGGACCTGCCGGCCGAGATGAAGCGGTACCGAGACGATATCTTTGACGACAAGTACAAGCGTCTCGACGAGAATGACCTGTCGCGTACCATCACCGCACATATCGCAAAGGACGGGTACTGGTACATCCACCCACGTCAGGGGCGAACTATCACCGTAAGAGAAGCTGCGCGACTGCAGACTTTTCCTGACTGGTACCGATTCGCCGGCCCCCCTTCAGCTGCGTTTAAGCAGATCGGAAACGCTGTCCCGCCGCTTCTTGCCGAGAATGTTGGGCGGGCAATCCGGCGGGCGATTGAGTCCTCGGAGAAGGTGAAGGTTCTTACCCAGGACGTCGCATCGACACTGTCGGGCTGGCTGGCGGATCACGAGCCACGCGGGGTTCCGTGGTTGAGGGCGACCACCAGGTGGCAGGTGGTATCTGCGGAGCTGCTCCTCGATCGCGCGCCGTCCGACGTCGTAAAGCTGGTCTGGCCCATGCTCCGTGAATGGGTCACCCCGGAGGCGACCCAGGACAACGATGAGATGTTGCGCGAGATCGGCACCCTCATTGGCCGCAGCGCTCGTGCGCTGCAAGTCCTTGAGCTGGCCGACTGGCTCGTTGAGCATCCTGGGGCTCTTGAGGAGATGGACGTCGGATCTCCCATCCCAATGGTCCCGGCCGCAGTTCGAGAACTCGCGTCTCTTGTTGTCCCCATAGCCGGCGATGAAGAGTCCGAGGAGCCAGTCCTGTCGACCAAGGGTGTGCTGCGAGTCGCCGCTCGGGTCAGTGGAGACAACGTCGACCGAAAGAACAGATTGACCGACGGTCGCTTGGCGGTGGCGAGGATGATCGGCGGTGGGGCGGACGCACGTGCGGCGCACGTGGCGCTAATTGAGGTGGCCGCAAGTGTGTGCCGGCCCACCGATCCCCTTTGCGATGTTTGCCCGTTGCAGGACGTGTGCGCAAGTTCGCGGGCGGAAGAGCGGCGCGCCTCCATGCTCTTCTAGGCGAACCTAGGCGCAGGATTTGCGTGTGGGTGGATAGGCCGTGGTCCTCCGTCGCGGAGTCAAGACCCTCAAGCCGCCTCGTCGCGTCACCATAAAATCGCGGGACGGCTGAAGTCGGATGCGGGCGAATGCCGTGTGAGCTCCCGCTTGACCTTGACCGTGAGATTCTTCAGTGCCTTAGTCTCAATCTGTCGTATACGTTCGCGGGTGACGCCGAAGACCTCTCCGATTTGGTCGAGCGTCATCGCCTGATTCGATTCGAATCCGAAGCGCATCCGAAGGATGCGGGCCTGTTTGTCATCGAGTGTGTCGAGAGATTCTGCCACTGCTTCGTGTACCTCTGCATCGGCAAACGACTTGGAACCATTCACTATGAGGGCTTGAAAAGTAGCTGCGAAGTCTTCATCTTCAAGTATCTGGTCGAGGCTGATCGGCTCCCGGCCGTACTGCTGGATCTCCAGCACCTTGTCCGGGGTGATGTCCATCTCCTTGGCCAGCTCCTCCGGGGTGGGCTCGCGGCCCAGGTCCTGGAGCAGCTCGCGCTGGATGCGGCCGAGCTTGTTGATGACCTCGACCATGTGCACCGGGATGCGGATGGTGCGGGCCTGGTCGGCCATCGCGCGGGTGATGGCCTGGCGGATCCACCACGTCGCGTAGGTGGAGAACTTGTAGCCCTTGGTGTAGTCGAACTTCTCGACCGCGCGGATGAGGCCGAGGTTGCCCTCCTGGATCAGGTCCAGGAACGCCATGCCGCGGCCGGTGTAGCGCTTGGCCAGGGAGACCACGAGGCGGAGGTTGGCCTCCAGCAGGTGGTTCTTGGCGCGCTCGCCGTCGCGGACGATCCAGTTGAGGTCGCGGCGCATCTGCGGGGAGAGCTTCTGCCCCTCCTCCTCGGCCTGGCGCAGCCGCTCGGCGCCGTAGAGGCCGGCCTCGATGCGCTTGGCGAGGTCGACCTCCTCCTCGGCGTTGAGCAGCGCGACCTTGCCGATCTGCTTGAGGTAGGCGCGGACGGAGTCGGCGGAGGCGGTGAGCTCGGCGTCCTTGCGGGCCTGCCGCAGCGCCTCGGACTCCTCCTCCTCGTCCCACTCGAAGTCGGTGCCGCCCTCGGCGGTCTCCTCCTCGGCGGCGACCTCGACGCCGTCCTTGCCGGTGACGACCGTCTCGTCGGGGCTCTCGTCGGTGGAGACGGCGGTCAGCACCGAACCCTCGCCGGCGCCGGGAGAAGGAGCGATCGCAGGCTTGGCAGAACCACCCTTCGTGGCGGGCTTCGTGAATCTCGCCTCGGCGCCATCCATCGTTGCCTTGGCCGGTGAGTTCGCCAACTGGGCGGTGGTCCTCGTGAGCCGACCTGCCTGCGGATGCAGTCCGTTCCGTTCTTGCTGGCCGATCGCGGGGGCGGCATCTTTGCCGCTCCGGGAGTCGACGGTGCGCGTTGTCGAACCCGTGACCAGGTCGAGTCGGCGGTCGAAGCCCCGCAGGAGGGTTTCAATGCCGGCGTCATCGTTGTACCGGTTCCAGTCGTCGGTGATGACGAGGTCCCCTGGGCGGAGTTCGAGGATCACGCCATGAAGGGCCCCGACTCCCGCGACAAGAACGTGACAGTCGTCCAAGCTGTCGCTACGGCCCGCGCCGAGCCGGCCAACGTCAATGCCGGGAAGCAATTCGGACAGTCGGCGCATCCAGGTGGCTTGAGCGCCACCTGTGGGAACAACGACGACGACCTGGCTTCCTTCGAGGAGGGCTTTCCGTGCGGCCACTGCTCCGAGAAGGGGTCGATCCGCGGGGAGTTCGGCTCGGATAGCTCCTCGTTCACCCTGTTCGGCCCACTGGCCCATTGCGTCCTTGTGCCACGCCGCAAGCAGGGGCGTGAGGGTTGGAAGAACCTCCTCTGCCTGCTGCGGAGAGGAGCTCTCCGTAGTGCCCCAGCCCGGATTCCTGTGGGCCTCAACGGGGGCGGCGTCCGACTGGCCCGATTCGTCTTCGGGCGAAATGGCAGCGGGACAGTCATTGCTGGTCCGGACCACTTGGGCCTGCAGGCTCTCAAGTTCAGCCTCGAGGGAGGCGAGACGAGCCTGAAGGGCCGCCTGCTCGGCGCGAAGGGTGCGGTTCTCGGTCATGAGGCGTCGTAGGACGACCCAAGGGTCGACGACCGCGTCGTCGGCGTGCGTGGACATGCATCCCCCGTGAGATCCGCGGCTTCCTCGCCTTTTGGAGCGGAACGGTAAATCACCCGTACGACGAGTCTCTGGTACCGGTCGTTGCGGCAGGTGGATGAGAGTGTCGACCGCCTGCCCTGTGACGCCCGCGGCGCCTGAGAGGGACTCGCACGATCTAGGGCTAGTCCCCGTCATACGTCCCACCTAGCGTGGCGGTGCGAGCGCGATCCGCGTCGTCGCGCAGCTCGTACCACGGGGAGAGAGCTTGACCACGCCGCCCGCTGCCATCCGCGCGACCGATCCGGTCCTCAAGGACAAGGTCAACCGCCTCATCCAGTTCCTCAAGGACTTGGTGACCGCTCGGGCCATCCCGGTGCGCCAGGTCGCCGGGCACCTCGACCACCTCTGGCTCGACGAGGTGCGGGAACTGGCGGCGGTGGACGCGGAGGCCGCTGCGGGGGGAGCCCTGCTGCGGTTGCCTCGGGTCATCCTCGAGCCTCCGCCGGCGCTCCCGTCGTTGCTGCAGGGTTGGGTGCCGGTGTCGGAGCGGGACAACAGCGCTCTGGACGCGCCGAGACTGCGGTCGGAGGGAGCGGACGAAGGGGGCAACCGGGTACGGCTGGACGAGCGGCCGGACATCGCACTGGCGTACGACGCGTGGCTGCCGGAGTGGCAGCGCTGGGCGGCGCGCGATCGCCCGCAGCGACTGCTCCACCGGACCTACGACCGGTTGCGAACCATGCGGCAGCAGACGCTGGAGAACCCGGAGAGCGTCGAGGCGGTCGTCGCCGGTGGCCTCCTGCACCTTCCCGACCACGACGTCCGCACGCACGTGCTCGGTCACCGCGTGACGGTGGACATCGAGATCGAGACCGGCGACGTCGTGGTCAAGCTCGACCCGTCCGCGGTGACGGCATTGGAGGACGGTCGGGTCCTCGCTGGGCTCGGCGTCTTCGACGACGGCGGTACGGCTGCGCTGCGAGCGCGCATCAGCGAGCTGGACGTCCGTCCGGCCAGCGACAACGCGCTGACGTTCCTCAAGGAATGGGCCGCCCGTGCGGTGCTCGCGCCGGTCGAGGTCGCGGCGGGGTGGGCCCCGCCGGCGGGGAGGAAGGCATCGCTCTCGCCCTCGCCTGCGATCGTCTTGCGGCGACGCGGGGCCTACGCGCTCCAGGAGTACTACAACGACATCCAGCGGACCCTCGCCGACGCGGGCGAGGCAGTGCCTCTGGGTCTCGCGCAGCTGGTCGAGTCGATCGAGGCCGAAGATCGGGTCGCCTGGCTGGCGGCCACAGGGGCAACGGCCGGCGTCGACGTGGCCGAGGACCCGCTGTTCCCGCTGCCGGCCAACGAAGAGCAGGGGCAGATCATCCACCGCCTGCGCGACGACACGGGCGTCGTCGTCGAAGGTCCCCCGGGCACCGGCAAGACGCACACCATCGCCAACCTGATGTCGGCCCTGCTCGCTCGCGGCCAGCGGGTGCTCGTCACCAGTGAGAAGGCCCAGGCGCTCAAGGTCCTCCGGGACAAGTTGCCTGCGGAGATGCAGGAGCTCTGCGTCTCCATCACCGATGCCAGCCGTGGCGGTTCGCTTGAGCTGAGCAGGAGCGTGAGCCGGCTCGCCGCCGAGCACTCCTCCTACAACCCGGCTCGTGCGCAGCGGGTCATCGACGACCTCACCGGAAAGCTGCACCAGGCGCGGACGCGGCGGGCCGGCCTCCTGGAGGAGATCCGCTCCCTGCGCGAGGCCGAGACCTACCAGCACCCGGCGGTCGCCCCGGGGTACGACGGCACGCTGGCCCGGATCGCAGAGCGGGTGGCCGCCGCACAGGCTGAGCACGGCTGGATGCCGGTACCAGCCGCGGGCTCGCTGCCGCTCACGGTGTCCGAGTTCGAGGAGCTCCGCCGAGAGCTCCCCGGTGACACCGACGTCCGCCGCCGGCGCCGGGACCAGTCACTGCCACCGGTCGGGGCCATCCCGGACGTGCAGGTGGTGCGCCGGCTCGCCAAGGATGTTGCGCGTGGGGAGGCCGCACGCGCCGGGCAGTCCGGACCCCTGGCTGACGTCCTCGGCCAGCTCGATGCCGGAACGCTCGCCGAGCTCATCCGTGTCTGCGGTGAGATCCGCGACGGGATCGCGGGCCTGTCGTCGGGGGGCGACGCCTCGTGGGCGATGCCGGTCCTCGACAGCGTCCTGCGCAGGGACAGCGAACTGCTGTGGCAGCAGGTCCGGCAGGCGCGCCAGCTCGTCGACGACGCCCAGGCGATGAACGCCGAGATCGGCTTCCGCGACGTCCAGGTCGCCAGCGACGCCCCTCCGGCACCGGTCGCGCAGGTCTTCGCCAACCTGGCACGCTACCTGCAGGACGGCGGTGCGCTGAAGAAGCTGTTCAAGAGCGACCAGCAGAAGGCGGCCGAGCCGTACCTGCCGGGCGCTTTCGTCGAGGGCCAACCGGCCACGACGGCCGAGCAGGCGCACCTGGTGGCGCTGCACCTCTCCACGCTGGCCCGGCTGCAGGCGTTCGCCTCGGCCACCGCGATGGTCCAGATCCCCGGTGGGGTCGCCGGCCCGCGGGCGTTCCAGGTCTCGCACGCCCACCGCGTCGTCCAGACGATCGAAGCGGTCGAGGCTCTCCGCGCGACCCGTGACCGGCTGGGCACCGCTCTCAGCCGCATCCCGGCGATGCCCCAGGTCGATCTCGTCACCACCCAGGGCGTTCGCACCTTCGTCGACGTCGCCACGGTCTTCGCCGACGTCGAGATCGCCCGGCGCGCCTCCGATGAGCTGGCGCGACTGGCCACCGCCCTCGAGTCGACCGTCGAGCGCGCTCAACGTCCACCGGAGCTCGAAGCGGCGGTGGAGGCACTCCGGCGAGCCGAGGCCGAGACCTTCGAGGCGGCGCTCCACGATCTGGAGATCGCGGGCCGTGAACGCCGGGCCCAGCTGCGGTGCGACGAGTTGTCGCAGCGGCTCGGGACCGCGGCCCCCGCCCTATTGGCGTTGCTCCGCGAGTCGATGCGCGATGACGTCTGGATCGAGCGGCTCGCACAGCTCGATGACGCCTGGAGCTGGGCCTGCGCTGCGACGTTCGTCCGTGAGCGGACCGCACCGGGCCGCGAGGACCTGTTGGATCGCGACCTCGCCGCGGTGGATCGGGACATCGCCAAACTGACCGCTGAGGTGGCTGCCCAGCAGGCGTGGAAGGCCTGCCTGGGGCGCATGAACGCGACCCAGGTGACCGCGCTCCAGGCCTACCGGGACAGCATGGCCAACGTCGGCAAGGGCAGCGGCAAGTACGCCCAGCGCTTCCGGCTGGCGGCGCGCGAGGCCATGAGCGCCGCCCAGGAGGCCGTCCCGGCGTGGGTCATGCCGCTGCAGGAGGTGCTGGCCTCCATCCCGCCGCGTCAGAGCGCCTTCGACGTTGTGATCGTCGACGAGGCGAGCCAGGTCGGCATCGAGAACCTGTTCCTGCTGTGGCTGGCGCCGCGCGTGATCGTCGTCGGTGACGACAAGCAGTGCACGCCCTCCGAGGTGAAGCACGGGGCCCTGGACAAGGTCTTCGACCGGCTCGACACGATGCTGCCCGACGTCCCGAACTACCTGCGGTCGACCTTCACCCCGCGGTCGAGCGTCTTCTCCATCCTCCGGACGCGCTTCGGTCAGGTCATCCGGCTGCGTGAGCACTTCCGGTGCATGCCGGAGATCATCACGTGGTCGTCGCAGATGTTCTACCGCGATGCGCCGCTCGTCCCGGTCCGGCAGCACGGGGCCGACCGGCTGCAGCCGTTGAAGACGACGTTCGTCCCTGGGGCGTACATCGAGGGGGCCAACTCGTCGCTGCGCAACGAGGTCGAGGCCGAGGCGATCGTCGATGCGCTGGTGGGGTGCCTGCACGACCCGGCCTACGACGGGAAGACCTTCGGCGTGGTCGTCCTCCAGGGGCACGCGCAGGTCGACATCATCCGCGAAGCGCTGCTCAGCCGGGTCGAGCCGGAGGAGTGGGAGCGCCGCAACATCCGGATCGGCACCGCGCCGGACTTCCAGGGCGATGAGCGGGACGTCATCCTGCTCAGCCTCGTGACCGCGCCCGACCACAAGCGCGCGTCCCAGACCCGGCTGGATGCGCAACGTTCGTACAACGTCGCGGCATCTCGCGCCCGCGATCAGCTGTGGCTGTTCCACTCCGTCATGGCCGACCAGCTCCGCAAGGACGACCTGCGGTCCCAGCTGCTCTCGTACATGACCTCGATGCCGGTCGCGGCGGCGGCGCCGATGCCCGACGACGTGCCGGAGAACGAGCGGCACCCGGACTTCGACAGCCTGTTCGAGCAGCGCGTGTTCCGGCGCATCCAGCAGCGCGGTTACCACGTGACGCCGCAGGTGGAGGTCAACGGGCGCCGCATCGATCTCGTCGTCACAGGTGCCCAGGGAAAGCTGGCGGTCGAGTGCGACGGGGACGCGTGGCACAGCTCCCCGGAGCAGGTCTCCAGCGACTTCGCACGCGAGCTGGAGCTGCGGCGCTGCGGCTGGCAGTTCTGGCGCATCCGCGAATCGCGGTACTACCTGGATCCGGAGGGCGCGCTCGCCGACCTCTGGGTCACGCTCGACAAGCGCGGCATCGGGCCGGCCCGCATCACCGCGGCCGGCGTCACAGCGGCGGACTGGACGCCGCAGGATCTGCCCGCCACGGAAGACGACGCCGAGACGGAGCTCGAGGAGGTCAACGATGAAGCCCTCAGCGTGCCGCTGACGCGGGCAACCGCGGGGCCGACCACCCCGGTCCTGCCGACCACGAGAGCGCCGATCCAGGAAGAGTCGATCCGCCCTGCGGCACCGCCCCAGTCGCGGCCGGACGCGGTAGCGCCGAGCACGGAGCCGGACGCCCGACCAGCCCCTGCTGTCGCACATGCAGCCCGGTCGTACGGAGCAGTGGACGAGGAGACGCGCCTCCTCGTCCTCGAGTTGGCCACGGACGGTGCGCTGACCAACGAGGTCGTGCGCCAGTTCCTCGGTGTCAGCCCAGAGGAGGCCCGACGGGTCCTCAACGCCCTGGCCGAGCACGGCTTCCTCGAGAAGCGGGGAGCCACGAAGGGGACGCACTACGTCCTCCCGGGCAGCCCGGCGGCGGTCAGGTTCCCGACTCCTCCTCCCGCGGCACCCACGGGTGCTGGGCGGCGATCGCACGAATCACCGTTGAGAGTCTCCGACAGCGACCACGGTCAGCTTGTCCTGCACCTGGCGCGTCGCGGGCCAGTGACCAACGAAGACATCCGTCATCTGCTGGCGATCGGAAGCGAAGAGGCGCGCCGCCTGCTGGTGGCACTGACGGAGGAAGGCCTCCTGGAGCGGCGGGGCGCCAAGCGTGGAACTCACTACGTCGTGACGTCACCGTCCGAAGGATCGAGCCTTCGAAGCCCAGTGGGTCGCGAAGGTCCCGGGCGGCCTTCGGTCAAGGACATGAATGCCTTGAAGGCTGAGTTCGGGCGCCGGCTCCAGCGGGACCTGCAGGAGGTGACGCGTCGGTCTGGATACCGGCCGGCCTACTACCAGCGGATGCTCATGGAGCAAGGTGGCTGGTCTGCCGCCAGAAAATTACTGTTCGACTCCAAGGTGCACGACGGGCTGGCGAAGCTCTGGGAGCTCGGGCTGCTGGAGTACAGCCTGGAAGCAGCTGTCCTTGACCCCGCATATCGGGAGCTGTTCATGTCCCGTGAGCTCGAGACAGCCCGCCGACGCCTGGCAGACCTGAACCACTCCGTCGACTGAAGCCCGCTTACGTCAAAGGCCACCCTGGCGGGGCGGCGATGAGCCGCCCCGCTGTTGGCCAATGCCTCGGCCAACAGCGTCATGCCTCTGGGGAGCTGCCGACGACGGTCAGCGGTACGAAGCGGTCAGGCGCAGTAGTCGCAGCGACCGCTGGCGGGAAGCACCATGTTGTGGGTAGAGCAGATCTTGGGCGAAGGCGGCGCGGGCTTCTGCCGGGGTGTCCGCTCGACGGTGTAGAGCGACGTTTTCTTGGCGATGAAGAGCGCCGTCATCTGTGGTGCTGCGTCGTCGGGGACATGGTTGCAGTACGCGCGGTAGCAGGTGAGGCGGTCGACGGCGGCGGCATGCTGCCGCTCGGCGAACGAGGCGAAGCCCCCGGGGTGGTCGTGGTTGACGTACCCGTCGCCCACGCCACCGGTCCCGGCCCTCACGACCAGGGCTGACAGCGGGGGCTTGCCGTCGGTGAGGGTGGCAACCTGCACCGGCCCGAGCACCTGACCGATCCAGTGGCCCAGCATCATGCGGGTCCGGTAGCCGGTCCTGTCGAACAACTGCTGAGCGAGTTGCTCGTACGTGATCGAGCTGCCGTAGGTGGAGGCGACCCCCTCGAGGATGCCTTCAGTGGCATGCACCCAAACAGCTACCGCCACATGCCAGTCGACCTTCCTCGTCGGGTCCGAGTCGTGCCAGGTGCCAGGTGCCAGGTGACTCAGCCATCAGCGCCTCCGAGATCCATCAATGGTCTTCGTGTCGTTGTCGACGGCGCAGGGGCGACGCTGCCCGTAGTACGTCTCCAGATAACTCAACGCCCTATCGGAGTTTCGAGTTCTCGAGGCAGTGGGGCAGGCGGAGTGCCATGGCGCCATCCCGGCCAGTCGACTTCACGAGCACCGGCAGGTGCCAAGCACCGTCGGTCGCATCCCGCACGATGGACATAGGTCCGCCATCGAAAGAGCCCGACTGCGCTGCGCGGCTGCCGAGATGTGCTCGACCATGGCCGGCTTCCGAGGTGGCGGGGGGCTTGCCGCCTTCCGCTTCCACGCGGAGTTCGGGTGCGCCAGAACGCGAGCGACGTCGGCCCGGGAGACGTTGATGCCGACCTCGCGAAGCAACCGAGCCAACTTCTTGTAGCCGGTGCCTGGGTGTGCCGCGGCGGTCCGACGGATCTGCGCGTCGACACTTGTTGTGTCAGTTCGGGGCTGAGCCTTCTTCCCCGCCTGACGCTTCTTGGTCGACTCAGTGGCTCCGGCCCGGCGGGTGCCCCCGGACGCGCCGACAGAACCTCGAGCCTTGCTCCCGCGGGCCGAGCTGAAACCGAGCGCAGTGCGACCGGCTCGAGTGGTGGTCATGGCAGACCGGGCGATGTCCCAGGGCGTCTGGCGCTCGACGACCTCGTCGTCCTGGAAGTCACCCATCGAGGCATCAGCGTGATCGCCGAACCACTCGCTGATGGACCTGGCCATGCACCCTCCGATCCGAACCTGTGGGGGCTACATCACCATCGGGCACCGACAGATTGATGAAAGTCGCGACTCGCGTCACCGCAACGGGCGATGCGGCTGGCAGGTCCGCAATGCCCCCTGGGTACGTGCTGAGCTGGCCGTGTGACGGCCGAGCAGAGGGCACGGCCCGTCCATCGAGGCGACCGGACCAGCTTCGCAGGCGTTTGTCGCCGGTCCGGCGACTACTCATGGTGAGGCGGCTCACGAGGGTGACGGACCGTCGCACCTTCGAGTGACGGCTACTGCCCTCTGTCGGTCACGCACGGTAACAAGGTCGAGAGCTTTGAGCCGCATCGGTTCCGTAGATCTGGTCGGCATGTACGTGCGGGGCGATCCCGCATGACGGGGGGATACATGTTCCGGGATCCGCTGCGCCGTGATCCGCTGGTGATCGGCTGGGGGTTCGTCATGCTGTTCGCCGGCACGGTCGCGCTCAGCAACAACACCGAGTGGAGCGGCGACCTCGAGGCCGACCGCGTCGCGGCGTTCATCAAGGATTTCGCCGAGGCGTTCCTCTGGTCCTTGGTCGTCCTCCTCCTGCTGGCCTGGCTGCGTGACCGCGGCTGGCGTACGCAGCGGGCGGTCAAGGCGCCGCGGGGGAGCAAGCGCGCGGACACCTCGCCGGACCTGCCGTGGACGGACCGGTGGCTCCGCGACTGGCGGGAGGACGACGCCCAGCGGCACAACGAGCAGCAGCCACCGGAGCGCTCCGACGAACCCATGACCGTCACCTGCCGGCACGGCGTCCCGATGGACGTCGACCCGTCCGCCGAGCGGGCACCCGTCCTGCGGGCGCTGTCCACCAGCCACACGCTCGTGCGTCCCGGCTCGGACGTCAGCGTGACGTGGTGCTTCGAGGACGGCCGGGACGTGGAGGTGGACGGCCGTCGCGGCTACCCCGCCTGCGGTGAGGCGCGCATTCCCATCGAGCACACCCGGCGGATCGAACTCATCGGCAGCAACCGGCACGGCAGGACCACCGTCGCCACCGCCTCCATCGTGGCCATGTCCGTCCCGCAGCTCGAACTCCCGACCGTCGACTCGCCGCCGATCGTGTCGCTGCGAGCAGATGTGGCAGCCACGCTGGGCGCCGGCTCCCCGGTCGCCCGTCGGCTGGACGACTTCTGGGCGGACCAGGACAGCCTGCGGCCCCAGCTCGCGGCGACGCCACGGTTCATCGGCGCACCGCCGCGCATCGCCGCGGTGCCGGCTTCGGTCATCGAAGGCATTCGGCGGGCCCATCCCGCGACGGGGGAGGACGGCAAGTGAGCATCGGGACGGCATTCCAGCGAGCGCGATCGCTGGTCCGCGGCGGCGTGCGTCGCGTCAACCGCCGGGCGATGAGCGAGAAGCTGCTGACCGTCTCGGGCGCGAACCGCGACATCCTCCGCGAGGCACCGAAGGAGCGCACCAAGCAGGTTGCCATGGGCGCCGTGCTGGTGTCGGTCGCCGCCATCGCGGCCGTGTCGGCCACCTACGCCCTCCACCTGGCGCTGCACCTGCCCGTGGTCTTCGCCGCGTTGGGCGGCATCGCCTGGGGGCTCGTCATCCTGAACCTGGACCGCTGGCTCGTCGTCTCGACCCCACGGCTCAAGAGGTGGTGGGGAACGATCGCGCTGGCGCTGCCGCGGGTCGCCCTGGCCGTCCTCATCGGAATGGTGGTCTCGACGCCGCTGACCCTCGCGGTCTTCGAGTCGGAGATCAACGCCGAGATCCGCGTGTTGGCCGCCGAGGAGGAGGACGCGTTCACGCAGAAGCTCGCCGCGGACAGCCGGTACGCCCAGATCCCGGCCGACAAGGAGCAGATCGAGCGGCTCCAGGCCGAGCTGGCGGACGGCGTCTCCGAGGACGACATTGCTGACCACCCCGTCGTAGTCGATGTGCAGGCCCGCCTGGACGACGTCACCGCGCAGTACGACACAGCCGTGGCCACGCTGCTGTGCGAGGCCGACGGCACCTGCGGCACCGGTGATGCAGGCGAAGGGCCGGCGACCGAGGCGCGACGCGCCGACCGTGACCGGCTCGGGGCCGAGCGGGAGGCGCTGACGCAGGAGCTCGCCACCACGGAGGCCCAGGTCCGGGCGCAGCTTGAGACACAGGAGGCGCAGACCTCGATTGACCAGCGCCAGCGCCTCGAGGAGCTGCAGCAGGAGGTCCGGGCCGCGGAGGAGGCGCGGGCCGAGGAGATCGCCGCCCACGACACGGCGGTCGGCAACAGCGACGGCATCCTCGCCCGCCTGAGTGCGCTGGAGCGCATCCAGGAGGACAACCCGATGCTGGCGACCGCCCACTGGCTGCTCTTCGCGTTCATGACGGCGATCGAGTGCCTGCCGATCATCTTCAAGACGATGCTCGCGCTTGCGCCGCCGTCCCTCTACGACCGGCTTCTGGCGCTGAACGAGGACAAGGCAGAGGCCCGCGTCCGGCTGCGCATGCAGACCGAGTACGAGGAGGCCGAGACGCTCGCCCGCTCGGCGCTGGCCGCCGCGGAGGCACGTGCGGCCCGGACGCTCGAGGCCGAGTCGAAGGCGACCGGCATGGTGCTCGACGCGCAGCTGGCGGTCACCCGCGTGGGGGTGCGGCGCTGGCGCGACGAGCAGCTCGCCGGCGACATCGCCGCACGCTCCGTCCCCGTGCAGTCGGCGGGCGATCCGGTCTCCGGCGAACCGCGAATGAGTGCATCCGTGGACAACGTGGTCATGGACAGTGACCTCGCCGGTCACGCCGGACCCCGCGGAGTGCCCGCAGCCGGCTGATGCCGGGCCCCTCTGGGCTCGACCACGGTCCACCACATCTGCACCGAGGGCACCACCTGTCCAAGGTGCCTCGTCCGAGTGTCACGGGCCCGGAAATGGAGGGATGTGCCCTTACGGTTCGCCGACGACCTGGAACGCTCATGCCGGAGGCCGAAGCCGTGGTTCTACCCCTCATCCCCCTCGCCCTCATCGGGCTCGGTACAGGCACGGGGCTTGGTGGCCTGGCCACCGGCGTCATGGGCGCCCTGAAGATGAAGGACGCCGGTGCGATCGCTGATGCGGCAAAGAAGCGCTACGACGAGTCGCTGGTTCGCACCGAGGAGCGCGTCGAGGAGAGCAACGAGCGCATCCGGCAGTACGGCCAGCAGCAGGAGCAGGCCCGCCGGCTGGTGATCGAGCGGATGGCGGCGTTCATCGAGCGCCACAGCAAGCAAGCCAAGCAGGGTGCAGTGCAACTTCTCGACGGCATCGATGCGGAGCAGCGGGAGATCGAGGGGTTCGCCGGCGCGCTGACCGCGGACGTGAACTGGATCAAGGGGGCCGGAATGGCCGCCGCGACCGGAACGGGCGCCCTCATCGGCATTCCCAGCGCGGTCACCACCCTGGGGGCCGCCAGCACCGGGACGGCCATCAGCTCGCTGTCCGGCGCCGCTGCCTCGAACGCCACCATGGCCTATCTGGGCGGTGGATCCCTGGCCGCCGGCGGGGGAGGGATCGCCCTCGGAACCGCCGCACTCGGTGTGGTGACGATCGGCCCGACGTTGCTCGTCGGTGGGCTGACCTTGAACGGTCAGGGCGAGAAGGCGGTGACCAACGCGAAGGAGTATGAGGCGACGGTGGCCATCGCGATCGAGGACCACGCGGCTTTCCGTTCGTTCCTGGACACGTTGGACACGCGGGTCGACGAGGTGAGCGGAGTCCTCGCCGGACTCGTGGAACGTGCCCAGGACGCGCTCTCCACGGTGGAGCGGCCCGACTTTGACTGGAAGCAGCACACCGCCGAGTTCCAGCGCGCGATGTCGCTGACGCGCGCGGTGCGAGACATCTGCACCACGCCTGTGGTCGCCGAGGACGGGCAGCTGAACTCGGACGTGACCTCGATGGTCCTCAGGTACAAGGAGATGAAGTGACCGCCGCCAAGAAGCCGATCCAGGGCGTCGTCGTCGCGCCGGCCAAGTCAGCGCTGAGCGCTGTCGACGCCCTCGGGGCGCTCAACAACGTCGTTGACGGCGCTCGTGACTACCTCCGCCTGCGCGAGGAGGAGCAGACCAAGCGCGCAAAGATCGACGCCTACGCGACGGTCGAGGTCGCTCGCATCCAGGAGGCAAGCTCCTTCCTCAAGCAGTACTTCGAGCAGGTGTTCGCCGAGCGGTCCACGACGATCGACGGGCTCTTCCGGCACCTCGACATCGCCATGACTAACGGTGACGGAAGAGCCACCGAGGCTGCGCTCCAGGGCATCGTCGACCTGGCCAAGTCGTCACCGCTGGTCGACATGGGCGACCTGAGCCAAGTTCGGAAGGCGATGGACGACCCAGACCACGTCTGGGAGCTGTAGCTCGTCCAGGACGGCAGCGGGTTCCTGCTCGAGTCGAACGAAATGGCGAGAAATCGACACAACGAGAGCAGTGCGGCTAGCCCCAATCGCCCGAGACACCGCTCGAGCGTCAGTGTCGAATCCGTGTCGCTTCTTGCCGTGGGGCGTGGCCAAGCACTACACCGACGAGGCCGCTGAGTTTGCGAAGCCCCGGTTGGGCCGGCACGCCGGGGGGTGACTGAGTCGACGCTGCGGTGGCGCGGGAACGATGAGGACAGCGGCTCGACCGCTAGGTGGGCGCCGGCCACTCTTCATGGCAGGCGATCAGGTGACCGTTGCTGCGCTGAGGTGTAGCGCGAGCAGCCCTCCGCGCTCACGGCCGGGGTGGCCGTGGCTTCACCACTGCGGGTGGAAGCAGGGGCAGTGCGCCGGATCTGACGCGGGTCTGACTCGTAGTCTCGCGGCTCCGATCCATCGGCTGGGAGGCGGCATGACCGAGCAGCACGCTGGTTGGGAGGACCTCTCTACCCGACGTCCGGGCAGCACAGCCGGAGCAGCTGCAGCGCAGGCCCGTGCGGCCGCACCTGTCCGGTCCGTGCTGGCTCGACTGATGGGAGTGCACACCGAAGAGCGCGCGTGGCGGCTCGGCGCCGACGGCGAAAGGCATGTGGGGCTCCAATTGGAGCGTCTGGTGCGGGGTGACGCGCGATGGCGATGCCTCCACGCCATCCCGGTCGGCCGACGAGGGTCGGACATCGACCACCTTGTCATCGGCCCGGGCGGGGTTTTCAGCATCAACGCCAAGAACCACCCGGGCGCTCGGCTCTGGGTGGGTGGTGACACCTTCATGGTGAACGGCGTCCGACAGCCCTACGTCCGCAACAGCAGGCACGAAGCGGAGCGTGCGACCCGACTGCTGTCCGATGCAGTCGGTCACCCGATCGCGGTCCGAGGAGTCGTGGTGCCGGTTGGCGCCCATAGCCTCAGCATCAAGAGGCTCCCGGCCGACGTCGCCGTGGTGCCACGGCGGCAGCTGCGGCGATGGCTCTCGTCGCTGCCCCAGGCGTTGCCCGATGTGATCGTCGAGTCCCTCTACGAGCGGGCTCGGCGATCCACGACCTGGCTCACGTAGAAGAATGCGGACGGCGGATCACCCGCCTGTGCCGCCCGACTCGGCGGCAGCCTCGTCATACACCGCGACTGGTATGGGAAGTTCGAAGTAGCGGCGCTCCTTGGCGTTGGCGATCAACTTGATCAGGCGCTCGCCCCCTAACCGTAGAAGCCGGAATCCCGACGGGTCACCCTGACGAACGTTCTCGACCAGGTAGAGCCAGAACCGATCGGGCTGAGCCTTCGCCGCCTCGTACTGGACGGGCTCGAGCCATACCTCGAAGCCCCGGGACGTCGTACCTGCCGCCTTGACCTCGATTATCCGGTCGTCGCTTTCGATGTCCGCGATTGCACCCTGGTGCCGGGTGTCCCTAGCAGCGCGGCCCTCTCGCCGCTCCCGCTCGATCACGAACGCGATGGCTGCGTTCTCGATCTCGACGTTGGTTTGCAGCGGCTTGTGTGTGGGGGCGTCTGAATGCATGACTGCCTCGCGCTCCGGCGGACGAGCAATAAGGGATGCTGTCTCTTCCTATCGCTGCCCCACGTCTCATGCGTGACCAGTGATCCGACCGACTCGCGGAGACGGGCGCTCAAGGGCGATGGGCGAGCCGCTCCAGGGCGGCGGTGAAGCTCGCGTTCCACAGACCGAGGTGGGGCCAGCGCTCGGCCACTTGCGCCGTCGCCTCCTCGACCGACATCCCCCTCTCGCGCACCAGCCAGCCGCGCAGCACCAGTCCGGTGCGGGAAGCGCCGCCGTGGCAGTGCACCAGCAAGCGGTGCCCCTCCTCCTGCAGCGCGGCCATGTCGTCCAGGACGTCGGCGAGCATGATGTCGAGGTCGGCGTTGTGCTCGTTGTCGGCGATGTAGGCCATCCGGTGCACCGGGTGCGGGAACGGCTCGCCGAGCCGGCACAGCGAGATGACGGCGAAGTCCTCCTCGCTGTAGCGCGCACCGTCGAGGTTGCCGGCCCAGATGCCGGGCAGCACCTCCGTAGGGCCGATCCGCGGGATCACGCCCGGGTCGTAGTTCTGCTGCACCCCTCCGTCGAGGGCTGCCGCCAGCTGCTGCAGGTCGGCCAGCCGCCAGACCTTGTCGCCGTGGCCGGGCACCCGCCCGTGCACCACCGACGCCCACCGGCTCGGGATGGCGCCCATCCCGAAGACCGCCCCGGCCAGCCCGCCGGCGACGCACGCCACCGTGTCGGTGTCACCACCCAGGTCGATGACCAGCCGCAGCACCTCGGCGAAGTCGCGGCCGTTCCGCAGCGCCCACACCGCCTGCCCGAGCGTCGGCCACACCGCGCCGTTGGACTCCGTGGCCCGGTCCGGCGTCCAGTCCGGGGCGAGCGCCGCCGCCCACCTCTCACGATGCTCGGGCAGCACCGCCTTCAGCGCCGTGGGGATCGCCGGGAGCGGATCACCCCCGTCCAGCGCCACCCGCATCAGCTCGTGGAAGATCGCACACCCCTCGCCGGCCGACGGGTCGCCGTGGGTCAGCGCCGAGATCCGGCGGGCGGCGTCCATCGTCGCCTCGCGCCCCTCCCGGGAGAACCGGATCGCCCCGGGCGTCGTCCGCATCAGCGAGCCGTTGCCGGCCGCGCGCCCGGAGCGGGCGAAGTGCTCGGCCGCGGCGACGTCCCACGGCCGGCCGGAACCGAGGACGGCGCGGGTCTGATTGCCGATGTCCGGCGGCCCTGCCTCGGCCCACGCGCGGAACCGGTTGAAGACATCGGCCTCGTCGAGCCCGTCCCGCTCCACGAGCGAGGTCGCCACGAGCAGCGCCATCTGGGTGTCGTCGGTGAACTCGCCCGGCTCCCAGCCCAGCGAGCCGCCGCCGCACATCTCCGTCTTCGATCCGCGCGCCGGTACTGGGAAGCGGGCGGAGAACTGCCCGGGCGGTCCGAACTCGAACGGGGCGCCCAGGGCGTCGCCGACGGCGGAGCCCACGAGCGCCCCTGCCACGCGGTGGGAGCGGTGCATGCGCTGGGTCACGCAGGCATCCTCGTCGACGGCGGTGCCGCGCGTGCGCGCGACGCCGGACGAGGTTCGTGGCTCCGTCAGCGGGCCTGGACGAGCAGCGGCTGGGCGACCTCACCGATGGAACCGCGCTCGTCGGAGAGCTCGCCGTGGCACAGCCCGATGCCGTCGGCGGCGATCTGCGTGCGGCAGGCCAGGTGCACCCATTCGCCGTCCGGCTCGCGGGTCAGGTGGGTGGTCATGCCCGGCGGGATGGACCACCAGCTGTCGATGGGCAGCTCCACGGAGATGCCGTTGGCGGCGTCGGCGGCGATGAGTGCGCGGTCCAGACCGGTGAGGGGCCGGCCGGCGACCAGCGGGACGCGCACCCGGGTCCAGACGTCGGCCGGCCCGGGGTCCTGCGGCGACCCGGCGGTGTAACGCCAGTCGATGGCCTGCCCGAAGCCCCAGTCGGGCAGGCCGAACAGCTCCTGCGGCGAGGAGTCGGGGACGGCCGGTGGCGGGCCGAGTTCGGTGACCACCGGCGGCGTGGGACCGACGGCGAGCGACCACACGCGGGCGACGGCGACCGTGCGGCCCTCCACGGTCATCACCGCCTCGGTCAGGTCGATCCGCCGTCCCGGGCGGACGGAGGACACCTCGACGGCCAGCTCGCGGCGGGGGATGGCGCCGAAGAAGTCGACGCTGATCCGTGCCGGACGGGTACCCGTGCCTGTCACCCGGGCGGCATCGGCGGCCAGGTGGGCGAGCAGCGCGGACGGCGGTCCGCCGTGCTGGGCGCTGTGGTCCCACGGGCTCTCGGTGGCCCGGGTGGGCGCGAACCGGTTGCCGCCCAGCGGCAGGTAGAACGCCTCGAACTCCATGACCGGCAGTCTGGCCGAGGCGGTTCCCCGGGGGCCGGGCGGATGTGCCGTCGCCCGAGCGGGTGGCGTTGCGGTGGATGCCTGCCCGGGTGGCCGGTCGCTGTCGGTGGCGCCTGTCATGGTCCGGCCCTGCCGTCACAGGGACGGTGCGGACCAGGGAGTGGCATGGGCGGATCGGTAGGTGTGCAGGCGGGGCGGGTGTGCCCCGGGTGCGGGCGGGAGGACTCCGTCCCGCTCGTCAACGGGCTGCCGGGAGGCGACCTCTTCGAGCAGGCGGAGCGCGGGCGGGTCGCACTCGGTGGCTGCCTGGTGATGGACGAGCAGCCGGCCTTCGTCTGCCGCAGCTGCGACCTGGCGTGGGGGAGCGAGTCCGACCCCACCGCCGACGAGGCCGAGCTGGCCGGCCTGCTCGACGTGGAGCACATCGAGCTCGTCCGAGCACTGGGTACCGGGTGGCGGCGCGAGACCGGGGCCGACGGTCAGGACGGCGTGCGCTGGTTCGTCAGCGGCGAGCCGGCACAACTCGCGGTCGGCGTCCAGGGCCCGTGGTTCATCCTGGCCCGCCCGCTGACGTCCTGGGGTCAGCACCGTCCCGGCCCGCTGATGGGCGAGGAGCCGCGGCTGACCCGCGACGACGTCCTGCACCAGCCGGACCTCGTCGCGGAGATGGCGGAGGCCATCGCGTCGCACCGGCGCCGGTCCTTCCGCTGGTGCCGCACCTGTCGCCGGTCCACCCCGCCCGAGGCGTTCGTCGCCGCAGAGGGGTCCTGCGCGACCTGCGTCGAGACCTTCATCGATCCCTGATCCCCGCCCGTCGCCACGGTCTCGCCCGTCGGGAGTAGGCAGCCCGCCGTCGGCCTCCTCCGGGCCGGCGGAGGGTCCGATGGGAGGACGTCAGGCCAGCGGCGAGCGCGGGGGAGGGACAGTGCGGAACGGTGCAGGACCGGGCCGGGTGCTGTCCGGCCTCCGGACGTCGCCCACCGGCCGGGTGCCGCAGTGGGTGCTCGACGAGGCGAGCGGTCGGGCGCCCACTCCGGAGCCCTGGCGCACCTGGTCACCCGCTCCGTCGTCCATGCCCCCGGGTCGGCGTCGCGGCCGCCGTCTGGCATACCTGGTGGGCATCCTGGCGGGGGCGGGAGTCCTCTGCGCCGTGGTGCTGGACCCTCGAGGGCTCGGAGGGGTGATCGGCGACGCCAAGCCGACGAACTGGCCGACGCCCGGCTTCGAGGCCGCTGATGCGCCGCTCGGCACACCTGTGCCGGCACCCAGTCCCGGTGGCACCCACCTGTTCATCGGGGTGCAGGACGACGGCAAGGGGCCCGTGGCCTACGACCCCTGCCGACCGGTCCACTACGTCATCCGCCCCGACAATGCGCCGCCCGGGGGCGACGCGCTGGTCCACGAGGCCTTCGCCCGAGTCTCCGACGTAACCGGCCTGCAGTTCGTCTTCGACGGCGCCACCGACGAGTCGGCGTGGGAGGAGCGCCCGAGCTTCCAGCCCGACCGCTACGGGGACCGTTGGGCGCCCGTGCTCGTGTCGTGGCAGACGGACGCCGAGAATCCGGAGCTGGCCGGCCGTGTCGCCGGGCTCGCCGGCAGCGCCATCGTGGAGCCGCCCGGCGGCCCGCGGGTGTTCGTCACCGGCGTCGTAGGGCTGGACGCAGACGCTTTTCGCGACATGCTCGCCGATCCGGCTGGGGTCGCGGGTGCGCGCGCCGTCGTCCTCCACGAGCTCGCCCACCTGGTCGGCCTCGCACACGTCGAGGACCCCGGGCAGCTGATGTACCCGACGACCAGCACGGTGCTCGACTTCAACGTCGGTGACCTGACCGGCCTGTCCCAGCTCGGGGGAGGGGAGTGCGTCCCGACCGTGTGAGCGGACTGCTGGGAGAGCGTCGGGCGGATACAGATGGGTCCTACGGGGAGAACTCGGCGTCCGGTTGGACGGAGATGTCGGTGTGGCATGTCACGCTGCCGGGACCATCTATCCCAGCCAGCCACGGGGGCACGGCATGACGACGTCCACGGTGCGCGCATGACGGCGCGCGTCTTCCCGAGCAGTCCGGTCTTCGAGTCGCACGCCGAGCGGCTCTTCGCCGAGGCGCTGCGCGACCAGCTGCCCGACGACGCCGTCATGGTCTGCGGCCAGCGGTTCAGCGACCGACGGGAGGACCGCGAGGCCGACGTCATCGTCGCCTGGCCGGGCTTCGGGATCGCCGTCATCGAGGTCAAGGGCGGCAGCGTCCACCTCCGGGGAGGGGAGTGGCGGCAGGTCGGCGGCGGGCTCGACAAGCAGATCCGGCCGGTCGAGCAGGCGCTGCGCTGCAAGTACCTGCTGCGCGACTACCTGCGCCGGGACCGTCGCTGGACCGCCGGTGACCCGCGCATGGTGCACCTGGTCGCCCTGCCGGCGACGACGCTGCCGGACGACTTCGCCGCCCCCGACGCGCCCCGGTGGATGGTCCTGGACAAGGCGGACCTGTCGCAGGCAGCGGCCCGGGTGGCGAGTTCGCTGCGGCAGTGGGAGAGCGACGTCGAGCCGCCGACGGCCGAGGACGTCGAGGCGTTTGTCGACTGCCTCGCTGGGGTCGGCATCCCGCAGCAGCAGCTGCTCGCGACGCTGCACGAGCGTGAGGCCGAGTGCGACCTGCTCACCCGCGACCAGGCGCGCCTCCTCGACTGGCTGCGCTCCAACCGGCGGGTGGAGGTGCGCGGTGGCGCCGGCTCGGGGAAGACCTGGCTCGCGCTGGAGAAGGCCCGGCGGCTGACGCTCGAGGGGGAGCGGGTCGCCGTCATGTGCTACTCCCGCGGCCTGGCCGAGTACCTCCGCCGCCAGGTTCGGGCGTGGAAGCCGAAGGAGCGCCCGGCCTACGTCGGCACCTTCCACGGGCTGGGCATCGACTGGGGTGTCACCCCGGGGTCGGACGACGACAGCGGCTACTGGGAGGAGTACCTCCCCGAGCGGATGGTGGAGCTCGCCGGCGCGCTGCCCGTGGCCGACCGCTTCGACGCGATCGTCATCGACGAGGCGCAGGACTTCGCCGAGACCTGGTGGCCGGCCGTCCTGGCCGCACTGCGCTCCCCGGAGGATGGCTGCCTCTACGTGTTCGCCGACGAGGGGCAGCGGGTCTTCGCGCGCCAGGGCCGCCCACCGGTCGCGCTGACACCCTTCGACCTGGACGAAAACCTACGCAACACCAAGCAGATCGCCGGCACCTTCGGCAGTCTGACCACCAGCCAGATGCGCTACCGCGGTGGCGACGGCGTCCCGGTGCGCTTCGTCCAGTGCCCGACCGACGACGCCGTCGGCGCGGCGGACGACGAGGCGGCCGCGCTCCTGGACGCCGGGTGGCCGGCCGAGTCGGTGGCGCTGCTGACCACCTACCGGCGGCACCCCGTCCAGGCGGAGCGCCAGACCGCCGGCCAGGACGCCTACTGGGACTCCTTCTGGGCCGACGACGACCTCTTCTACGGGCACGTGCTCGGCTTCAAGGGGCTGGAGCGGCCGGCGGTCGTCCTCGCGGTCAACGGCTTCCGGGACGAGGAGCGCGCCCGCGAGATGCTGTACGTCGGGCTGTCCCGCGCCCGCGACCTGCTCGTGGTCTGCGGCGACCTGGAGCTGATCCGGCGGGTGGGCGGCCCGGCCGTCGCTCAGCGGCTCGTGCAGTCCGCCGGCTCGACGGCGACCGACTGAGGGAGAGCCGTGGAGTTCGTTCTCGAGGGTGTCCCGTACTCGCTGGACGCGGAGGCCGTGCGGGTGGCGCTGCGCGACGCCGCTCCCGAGGGTCTCCGCACGCACTGGGTCGACGTCGACGGAACGCGCTGGCCGCCGAGGCAGGTCGTCGCGCTGGCCACCGGGTCGGACCGGTCGGCGTTCACGTCCCACCAGGCGCTCGACGTCCTCGGCCGGCTCGGCTTCCCGACCAGCTCGTGGAGCGGGGGGCCGCCCGGTTTCGATGTGACGCCGACGACGCCGGCACCGGCCCTGCCCCTCGCGCGGCCGGGAGAGCACACCGGAAGTTCCGCGACGGCCGACCCTGGTGCCGACGTCGTCCTCGTCGGCTGCTCCGGCTCCAAGGCGGCCGGCCCGGCGCCCGCGGCCGAGCTCTTCACCGGGGCCACCTTCCGGAAGGCGCGGGACCTCGCCGTCCGGTCCGGCCGACCCTGGTACGTCCTCAGCGCCAAGTTCGGCCTCCTCCACCCCGAGGAGGTCGTCGCGCCCTACGACGTCTACCTGCCGAAGCAGTCCGCCCGGTACCGCAGCGCCTGGGCGGTGTGGGTGGTGGCACAGCTCGGTGAACGGCACGACCTCCGCGGCCTGGCCGTGGAGGCGCACGCGGGCAGCGCCTACTGCGAGCCCCTCATCAGCCCGCTCGCCCGGGCGGGTGGAACGCTGGTCCAGCCGCTCGCCGGGCTGCGGCAGGGAGAGCGACTGGCCTGGTACGGCGGCCCGGCACAGCACCCCGAGGAACTCCTGCCCGCGGCTCCCGGTGTCCCGGACGTGGCCTGGCTGCTGGACGAGGGCAGCGCCGTGCCCCCGGGGGAGTTCCTCGCCGCCGGCCGGGCGGCGTCCGACCAGCCGGGGCTCTACAGCTGGTGGGCCGACGCGCAGGGCGCCGAGGAGATCTCCGCCGGACTCGGGCACCACGTTCCACCCGGGCTGGTCTACGCCGGCCGGGCGGGCGGCATCCGCCCGAACGGAGTCAGCTCGACCAACACGCTCTGGGGCCGGGTGGCCACCATGCACCTGGGCGGCAACCGTAACTTCTCGACGTTCCGCCTGACGCTGGCCGCCTGCCTGTCCCGGCCCGGCGACCAGCCGGTCGCCGAGGACGACCTCACGGCCTGGATGCACGCGCACCTGCGCGTGGCCACACTGCGGCTGCCCGCGGACCAGGTGACGGCCGGCGAGGCGCGCCTCCTGGAGCTCACCGACGCCCCGCTCAACCTGCGCGACGTCCCACGGACGCCGCTGCGGCAGGCGTTGAGCGCCCTCCGCTCGGCGATCAGGGAGCGTTAGGCACGAGCCCCGGGCAACGCGCGGTCACGGGTGCGCGCTGCGCCGCCCCGCTCCCGACGCATGGCGGACATGGCCAGCGCAACACTCAGGCCGCGCCTCCGTCCTGCCACCGGGCCCACTCGGAAGTGTCCTTGCCGGCGGTGACGGCCTGCTCCCACTTCCCGCTCGCCTGGAGCCACAGCAGGATGTCGTGCAGTCTCAGCCGAGTCAGGGCGACGTCCTCCGCGCCGTCCACCAGCCGGGCGAAAGCTCTCTCGAGGGCGTCGAACTGCTCCCCGTTCGCCGAGAGCTCCCGGTGGATGACGCCCCACAGGCTGACGTCGTCGTCGGTGTGCTCCCGCAGGCGCGGGGCGGTCACGTTGTCGATGAGCGGGAACAGCTCCGGCCGCTTGTGGTGCAGCAGCTTGTGCGTGAGGGCGGTCTTGATCCCCGTGGTCGCCGCGCACTCGCGCCAGGCGTCGGCCAGCGCCGCTCCCGTGGTCCCCGGCGGGGGAGTGCCTCCTACTTCGACCTCGTCGAGGTCCCAGAACGACCGGCCTTCCGCACGGTGGATCGCCGTCCGGACGTGCGGCCATGCCCGGTCGGCTGCGTGCTTCAACGCCGTGATCGCGTTCTGGTCCATCTTCCCGTTGATGCCGTCCACCACCAGGACATCCAGCCACGCGAACTCGTCGTCGTCCGATGGCGGCACGCAGTCGTAGACCCGGTAGGCGTAAGCCCGCACGCTGACGGTGATCCCCTCCGGGTGGCTGGGCGTCCAGGCGATCCGGAGGTTGCGCTGGGCTCGCGCGTACCCCAGGGCGGCGGCCAGCGCCTCGCGCCACTCGATCGGCTCGGCGGCCACGCTCGGCAGCCGGAAGCACATCTCCATGTGTCTCCCCCGTTCGCGGGCCGTCCGCGACGACCCCGGGGCACGGTAGCGGCGAGCAGCGACATCACTGGGAGCAGTGCGTGAGCGGCCTGTGCCCGAGACCGGTGACGATGCTCCTGGGACTCGTGCAACCCCGGGGATGAAACGCCACGCATACGGATTCGAGTGGGGTCGTTCCGTCGCTGGCGCATGACACGGTCCGTCGGTCATCGCTCGACCGCTCTGCCGGAACCTCGGCACGACGGCGGTCGGCCACGCACGATCACGGGGAACCACATGTCGCAGCCTCCGTACGGACCGCCTCCTCAGGGGCCGGACCACCACGGCTACCCGCAGTACGTCCAGCCCGCCTACGGCGCGGGGCAGGCGCCGCCCCCTCCGCCGGGTGCCTGGTCCCCGGGCCAGCCGCCGTACCCGCCGCACGGCGGAGTGCCCACGACACAGACTCCGCTGTACAAGCGACCCTGGGTCATGGTGCTCGCCGGGGTCGTCGTGGTGGGCGCGATCGGCTCGGCGCTCGGTGGGGACGACGGGGAGGCGTCGACCGCCGCGGTTGCGACGACGACGGTCACCGCGACCGTTCCCGCCGAGCCCGAGCCCGAGCCCGAGACCCCGGTGGCGGTCGCTCCCGCGCCGGAGACCGCGGCACCCCCGACGGAGACGGTGCCGGCTGCTCCCGTCGTCGACTTCACGATGCCCGACTTCGTCGGCATGGACCTGCAGTCGGCGCAGAACCTGCTGCAGACGAACAACGTCTGGCTCAGCCTCTCGCACGACCTGCTGGGAAGCCGCAACCAGATGGTCGACTCGAACTGGCTCGTCTGCGACCAGAACATCCCCGCGGGCCAGCACGTCACGGGCGACGTCGAGGGTCAGATCGACTTCGGCGTCGTGAAGCGCGGGGAGTTTTGTCCCTGATCGATCCGGTGGTCCAGTCGCCGCGGCGGTCGGTGAGCGGAAAACTCCCGGCCGCCGTCGTGGCTGAGCGCGGCGTCGTACTCGTCCATTCGCTTCGAGTGCCACGCGGCTGCACTCGGCAGACGAGCCGGGCCCCCCATCGTCTGGATGCTGAGCGTCAGAACCAGCATGCAGTGTGGCGATGACCCCCGACCGGGCGCCGACCGGGTCGCTCCATCACGCACATCGTCGGCCCGGCTGATCGATGGGACCGAGCGTCGGTCCAGGAAGGGTCGCGGGTCAGCCCCAGGCCTGGGTGCCTGCGGTCAGCCTCTCGGCGATCGGCTGCACTTCGTCAAGATCTCCCGCGGACACCGCGATCACCAGTTCGTAGGCCTCGTCGTTCGACAGGGTCAGCCGGAGGCCGTTGAGACCGTAGAAGGCGATCGTCCCCGCCAACGCCAGCCGCTTGTTGCCGTCCACCAGCGCGTGGTTGCGGGCCAGGGAATGCAGGAGTGCCGCCGCCTTGTCATGGATCGAGGGGTAGGCCTCCTCGCCGAAGGCGGTGGCGCGCGGCCGCGCCAGCGCGGACTCCAGCAGCCCGGCATCCCGCACCGGCACCTCGCCCAGGGTGCGGGCCGCCACATGCAACAGGTCGTCGAGGTCCAGGTAGATCACTGGCCGAGGCGTTCGAGGGCTTCGGCGTAGCGGGGCAGCTCTTCGTCGAGCACCCGGTCGAGCAGGTCGCGCTTGCTGGTTCGCTCGATGTAGTCGCGCACCGCCTGGCGCGCGACCTCCTGCATCGAGCGTCCCTCCAACTCGGCCCGCCGGCGCAGGGCGTCGGTCTCCTGGTCGTCGAGGCGAAGCGTCATGGCCATGCCCGGCAAGATACCGCCGCTGATACCACCGCGTCGATGTGGTCGGTCGTGCCGGCCGTGCCGATACAGAAGAGGCAGGACGTCGCCGAGTGAGGAAGCACCCCGTGCCCAGGACCACCGCACCGCGGCCCCGACCCCGGCCGACGACCGGGCGCGGGGCCGCGACGCGTCCCCGACCCAAGAAGAGTTCCGGTGCGCGATCAGCGGCGAGCAAGAAGAAGGCGGCGGGAAGTCGTCGCCGCTCCGGGCCCCGTCGCGCCCGGCTTTTCCTGCTCGCGGTGCTGGTCGTCGCCGGTGTTGTCGCGTGGCCGGCGGTCAAGCCCCACGTGGCGGCCCTGCCGTTCCTCGACTCGGTGCTCGCCGGCACGTCGCCGTCCGGGCCCACCTGGCCGCTGACCGGCGTCCCGGCCCGCACGGTCCCCGACCGCCCGGCGCTCGCCGTGAAGATCGAGAACTCCGCCGCCGCCCGCCCGCAGACCGGGCTCAACGCCGCCGACGTGGTGTGGGAGCAGGTCGTCGAGGGCGGCATCACGCGGTTCGTCGCCGTCTACCACTCCACCCTGCCGCCCGAGATCGGCCCCGTGCGGTCGATCCGGCCGATGGACGCCGCGATCGCGGCCCCGCTCGGCGGGCTGCTCGCCTTCTCCGGCGGCGTGCCGCCCTACATCGCCGCTGCCGAGGCTTCCGGCCTGCAGGTGCTCCGCCAGGACTCCGGCGCCGATGGCTTTTTCCGGACGACGGCCCGCTCCGCGCCGCACAACGTCCACGCGACGCCGCAGACCCTGCTCGACCAGGCCGACGCCGACCACCGCTCCTCACCCGCCGAGCAGTTCGAGCACGCCGCACCGGGGGAACAGCCCACCGCCGGCAAGGCAGGCCAACCCACGGCCACGCTGGACCTCCAGATGTCCGGCATCAGCACGCCCCGCTGGTCCTGGAGCGCCACCGACGGCCGCTGGCTCCGCGCCGAGGGCAGCACCCCGGCGATCCAAGCGGACGGCGCCCGGATCGGTGCCGCGAACGTCGTCGTCCTGCGCGTCGACGTCGTCCAGACCGAGGCCCGCGACCCCGCCGGCAACCCCGTACCGGAGACGGTCCTGACCGGCAGCGGGCCGGCCCTCGTCGCCTCCGGCGGTCACACGACCGAGGCGACCTGGTCCAAGCCGGCCGTCGGGAACCGGGTGCAGCTCACCGACGCCGACGGCGACCCCGTGACCCTGACGCCCGGGACCACCTGGGTCGAGCTGGTCCCCAACTCCGGCGCGGTCGCCACTGGCTGAGCGGACAGCCAGCGATGCGGGGACGACGACGGCGCGACCGGTTGCCGGGCGACCCTGCAGCGTCTCCGCGCGGACGGCTCCACAGGCGCCCGTCGGCCGCCGCGATGTAGTAGACCGACCCCGTGCCTCCCACAGCTGCCGACGACGCGATCGACGCACCCGACGCGGAGGTTCCCACGGGGATCCGCCGGGTCCAGCCCTTCCGCGGCAGCCGGTGATGGGCCTCGTCTACCTCAGCCGCCGATTGACGCCTGCCGCCATGGCGGCGGCCGGCGATCTCGGTGTGCCGCTGGTGGTGCACGACGACCCCGACCGGCCGCCCTCGCGCGAGCAGCTGCTCTCCGCGGTGCGGGGTGCCTCCGCGCTCATCACCCTGCTCACCGACCGGGTGGACGGCGAGGTCCTCGACGCCGCCGGACCCGGCCTGCGGATCGTCGCGAACGTCGCGGTCGGCTACGACAACGTCGAGGTCGCCGCGGCCCACGCCCGCGGCGTGGTGGTCACCAACACCCCGGGGGTCCTCGACGAGGCGAGCGCGGACTGCGCGTTCGCGCTCGTCCTCGCCACGTCGCGGCGGATCGTCGAGGCCGACCGGTTCATGCGCACCGGCGCCGACTGGATCTGGGGTCCGCAGTCCTTCGTCGGGCTCGATGTCAGTGGTGGAGCCACCCTGGGCATCGTCGGCCTCGGCCGGATCGGCATGGCCGTGGCCCGACGCGCCGCGGCCTTCGGCATGCGGATCCTCGCCACGGGCAGCCGCGCGTCGAGTGATGAGGCGGCGGCGTACGGCGTCGAGCCCGCCGACCTGCAGCGCGTGCTCTCCGAGAGCGACGTCGTGTCGCTGCACTGCCCGCTCACGCCGGCCACCCACCACCTCATCGACGCGGAGCAGCTGGCGACCATGAAGCCGAGCGCCATCCTCGTCAACACCGCCCGCGGGCCCGTCGTGGACGAGGCCGCGCTCGTCCACGCACTGGAGAACGGAGTCATCGCCGCGGCTGGTCTCGACGTCTACGAGAACGAGCCGCAGCTGCACCCGGGGCTCCGCTCGTTGGAAAACGTGGTGCTCCTGCCGCACATCGCCAGCGCCGGGCTGGCGACCCGCGACGCCATGGGCAGGCTCGCCATCGACAACGTCCGCGCGGTGCTGGCCGGCGAGGAGCCGCGCACGCCCGTCGCCGGGGCGGGTGGGTGACGTGCGGCCCGGGACGGCGTCGCCGTAGGGGGCAGGCCGGCGGCGGGCATGGACGTTCCCGTGCCGTGCACGAGCGCCCCCCCGGACGGCGGCGGGCGTCGTCGCCCTCGGCCGGCGGTCACTCCCCGGGGGCGACGACGGCGCGGCCACGGATCGTGCCGTCGTGCAGCTTCCGATACGCCTCGGGTGCCTGGTCGAGCGTGTACCGCTCCACCTCGACGTGGATCGCCCCGGCGCGCGCCAGGTCGAGCACCTCCATCAGCTCCGACCGCCGGCCCCAGTACGGCGCCCGCACCGATGCGCCCATCGGCGTGGAGAAGAAGCCGGTCGGCAGCAGCCCGCCGCCGATCCCGACGATCTGGATGACGCCGTCCAGCGCCACCGACTTCCGCGCGATCTCCAGGGTGGGCGGAGCGCCGACCATGTCGAACACCACCTGCGCGCCCACCCCGCGGGTCAGCGCACGGATCTCCCCGACCGCGGACGCGTCCGACCGCAGCACGTGGTGCGCGCCCACCTCACGGGCGAGCTCGAGCTTCTGCTCGCTGATGTCCAGCGCGATCACGGTGGCCCCGGTGACCGCCCGCAGGATCTGGATGCCCACGTGCCCGAGCCCGCCGGCGCCGATCACCACGGCGGTGCTCCCGGCCGGCAGCGCACCCAGCGACGAGACGATCGCGTGGTAGGGCGTCAGCCCGGCGTCGGTGAGCGACACGGTGGCCACCGGGTCGAGGTCGCCGAGCGGGACCAGGTGCCGGACGTCGTCGACGAGCATGTACTCGGCCAGCGCGCCGGGGGAGCCCAGCCCCGGCGGCTGGATGCCCAGCCCGGCCGCCCGCGGGCAGTAGTTCTCCGCGCCCTGCGCGCAGGCGTGGCACAGCCCACAACCCCACGGCCCGTACACCGCCACCGGCTCGCCGACCTCCACGCCGGTCACGCCGGAGCCCAGCGCGTCCACCACGCCCGCGCCCTCGTGCCCGAGCGTCAGCGGCAGCCCGTAGACGTACTGCTCGGCCGGCAGACCCATGACGAACGCGTCCGAGTGGCACAGCCCCGCGGCGGTGACCCGCAGCCGGACCTGCCCCGGCCCTGGCTCCGGCGTCGGGATCTCGACCACCTCGGGCTCGCCGCCGATGGTCCGGTACTGGACCGCGCGCATGCCTGCTCCTCCGTGCCGGGGACGTCGTCGCCTCGGACGCTAGGGCGTCGAGGCGGTGGGCGGCAGGCCGTCGTGTCCCGGCGACCGGGACGGAAGCCCCTGGCTTGCTCGGGCGGGTTCAGGCGCAGAGCAGGTCGAGCGCCACCTGCCCGTCGCGGCGGGCCTCCTCGGGCAGGAGCAGCCAGGGCGCCGCCGTCGGGTCCGCGAGGTGCCGTTGCAGGTGCAGCAGCCGCTTGCGGTCGCTCCCCGAGGAGGCGCGCTCCTCGAACGGGTCGACGCACGCCAGCAGCACGGCGGCGTCGGCCACGTGCCGGTCGCGGTCGCGCCCGTCGGTGCGGTGCGCCGCGGCCTTGAGGACCAGCGCCCCGAAGGCGTCGGGCACGCTGATCGTCGTCGCAACCGTGCCGGTGATGCGGAGCTCGGCGAGCACCGTCCGCCGCAGCGCCTGGGTGCCGCCCGCGACGCGCACCAGGTCGTAGCCGCGGAAGCGGGGCAGCGCCCGGGGCGGCACGTGGTCGGCCGCGACGACGTCGACGACGGAGCGCTCGCTGCCCGTCGTCACCAGGTCGACGACGGCGCCGTCCCGGACGAACCGGTGCGCGGTGCCGACGCGGGGGTCGACGCTCGGCGCCAGCCGGTACCCGAGCTCCTCGAGCGAGCGCGCCACCTGCGCGGGCCGCCCGCGCCCCGTCTCCACGTGCAGCAGGACGTCGACGTCGTCGGTCGGCCGCACGACCGGCAGCCCGCGACCGCGGCGTGCAGCTGCACCATCAGCCCGCCGATCAGCGTCCAGGCGTCGGCCGGCACCGCCTCGGCCAGCTCCGCCACGTCCGGCCACGGCCGGGCCCACCCACCCGCCGGCGTCGGCGGCCGCAGCACCTCAGGCATGCAGCACCTCAGCCACGCAGCTGCCCGAGCGCGCGGTCGAGGATGCGGCGGCCGGCCGACCGCTCGCGGGGATCGGTCGAGGCGGCCAGGTCCAGCCCGGCGAGCACCTGCCGCCGTCCGCGCGCCAGCTCCTCGACGACGTCCATCGGCATGCCCGTCACCCGCAGCGTGACGCCCCCCGACGGGTCGGCGTCCAGCCGGTAGCGCCGGACGAGACCGTCGGCGACCGCCTCCGCGACGTACCCGTCGCACCGGTCCGGCGCCGCGCTCAACCCGCCGATGCCTTCCGCGGCCCCCGAGCTGACGACCTCGCGGGCCAGCCGGCCGAGCGCCCGCGGGTGGGCCCGGTAGCGGTGCACCGACGCCCTGTTGCGGGTCCGCGCGGCGAGCTCCTCGGCGGCCGAGACCGCGAGCGCCGACCTCAGCCGCGATCGCTGCGCCTGCCCGAGCCACCCGGCCGGACGCCCCTCGAGCACCGCCACGGCGGCCCAGGCCGTCGGCTCCTCCCAGGCGCGCACCCGGCTGCCCCGGCGCTGCGCCACCCACTGGGCCACGGAGTCCGCGTCGACGCGGTCGGGGCCGATCGCCAGCAGGTCGCCCTCGGAGACGAGGCGCTGCACGTGCCGGACGGAGACGCCCATCCGGTCGGCGGCCTGCTCGGTGGTCATTAGGGGCATACGGACAATGTCGTCACAACGACGCTATCGGTCAAGTGGAAGCGCGGGGCGCGGGCGCTCACCGGCGACTCGATGCGAGCATGACCGACATGGCGACCGACCGGACCAAACTCGTCGCGCGCTACCTGCGCGGGGAGACCGACGTCGTCGAGGCACGCGACGCCGCCAGCGTCGTCCTGCTCCGTGACGGGGCGAGCGGCCCGGAGGTCTACCTGCTCCGGCGCCGTCCGACCATGGCCTTCGCCCCGGGCATGCACGTGTACCCGGGCGGCTCGGTCGACCCGCGCGACCGCGAGGCGGCCGAGCACTGGGCCGGCCCGCCGCCGGCCGAGTGGGCCGCCGCCTTCTCCTGCGACCCCGGGCTGGCGACCGCGCTCGTCGCGGCGGCGGTCCGTGAGACGTTCGAGGAGTCCGGCGTCCTGCTCGCCGCGCACCGGGACGGCACCCCGGTCACCGACACCACCGGCGACGACTGGGAGCGCGACCGGTTGGCCCTCATCGAGGGCACGCTCGCACTCAGCGACTTCCTGGCCGCGCGATCCCTTCTGCTGCGCGCCGACCTGCTCCGCCCCTGGGCGCACTGGATCACGCCGGAGTGGTCGTCCCGCCGGTTCGACACCCGGTTCTTCCTCGCCGCACTCCCGGCCGGTCAGCGCACCCGCGACGTCGGCGGCGAGGCCGACCGGGTGGCCTGGCTGCCGGTCGCCGAGGCGTTCGCGGGCTTCCGCGCCGGGTCGCTGACCATGATGAACGCGACCGCCTCGACCCTGCGCGACCTCTCCGCCCACCCGGACGTGGCCTCCGCGATGGCGGCCCCGCGGCGCATCCGGCCGGTCCTGGCCCGTCCGGTGCTCGACGGCGGCCGGGTCGAGTACGTCTACGACGGTGACGACGGCCCGGCCCCGCTCTCCGGGCTGGTCGAGCCGTTCGGGGCGCGGGACATCGACCCGACCGCCATCAGCTGAACCGGCCGGACGACCAGTTGGCGCAACCGGGCGCATGACACGCCCGATTGTGCGAGGCCCGCCTCAGGCGGAGACGTCCTCGTGGGTGTTCACCCCGGGGATCCGCCGCACGGACCCCCAGCCGAACCGCGCCCACACCACCAGCAGCGCCGCCCCGACCAGCGACCCCAGCGAGTCGCGCACCAGGTCGCCGTTGGTGTCGTCGTTGTCGATCGACAGGTCCGTGCCCAGCCACGCGTCGGAGCGCCACTCGTACACCTCCCACAGCGCGCCGAGCGAGATGCCCAGCGCCGCGGTGACGACGGCGATCCCGATGTAGTGCGGCAGGTGCGTCTCGTCCCGGGGGTCGGGCACCACCTCCGCCCGCGCCAGCGCGATGTAGACCACCGGCGCGGTGAGCATCGGCAGCGTGAAGTGCACCAGGTCGTCGAAGCGCACCCACTGGTCGTAGAGGCCGAGCACCTCGCCGAACCCCTGCAGCGCCATCGCCGCGGTCAGCGACAGGTCGTAGGGCCGCGGCAGGTTGAGCAGCCGGGCGACCAGCGTGATGGCGAAGAAAAAGGCGAGCAGCGCCGCCCCACCCCAGTCGCCCGCCACGGCGTAGAAGACGGCCCCGCCCAGGATCACCAGCCGCAGGACGTCGATGCCGTCCCGGATCACCGGCGTCCAGTCGCCCAGCAGCAGGGTGCGCGTGTCCACCGGGGTGACCTACCACGGGCCGGGCGGGAGAACCCACGAGCCACCCCCTCGGACCCTGGTGCAGAGGGGAGACCGGGCCTACCGTCTCCCCAGCGGGGGCCGTCCGACGCCATCGGAGCTCCCATGTCCGTGCCGCTGATCCTCGCCGTCGACGACGAACCCGCCCGCCTCGCGGCGGTGGAGCGGGAGCTGCGCACCCGCTACGAGCCCGACTACCGGGTCTGCTGCCTGCGCACCCCGGCCGCCGCGCTCGCCGCCCTCGAGCAGCTCGCCGCCGAGGGCGAGGACGTCGCCCTGGTGCTCGCCGCCGACGAGCTCGCGGGCGCCTCGGGCGCGGACCTGCTCGGCGAGGTCCCCGGCCTCTTCCGGCACGCCCAGCGCGCCCTGCTCGTCGACTGGGCAAGCGTCGGGATGGCCGAGGCCGGCGACGCCATCTTCGAGGCGATCGCCGGCGGCCGGATCGACCACTACGTCGTCCGACCCGCGCCGCCACCGGACGAGCAGTTCCACCAGGCGATGTCGACCTTCCTCCTCGCCTGGGCCGAGGAGCGCCGCCGCGCCCCGCACACCATCGACGTGGTGGGGGAGACGTGGTCTGGCCGGGCGTACGAGCTGCGCGAGGTGCTCGGCCGCTGCGCCATGCCGCACCGCTTCTGCCTGGCCGAGTCCGACGAGGGGCGCGCCCTCCTCGGTGACACCGCCCCGCACCGGCTCCCGCTGCTCGTCATGCCGACCGGCGCGGTCATGGAGGACCCGAGCGACGTCGAGATCGCCCGCTCCGCCGGCACCCTCATCGAGCCCACCGGTGAGCACTACGACCTGGTGATCGTCGGCTGCGGGCCGGCCGGGCTCTCCGCCGGCGTCTACGGCGCCTCCGAGGGGCTGCGCACCGTGGTCATCGACTCGGGCAGCATCGGCGGCCAGGCGACGTCGAGCTCCTCGATCCGCAACTACCTCGGCTTCCCGCGCGGCGTCACCGGGGCCGACCTCGCCCGCCGCGCCTACCAGCAGGCCTGGGTCTTCGGCGCCCGCTTCGCCTTCATGCAGGAGGTCACCGACCTGGCGGCGGACGGCGAGGGCGTCGTCGTCCGCCTGCACACCGGTGGGGTTGTGGTCGCCGGCGCCGTCGTCCTGGCGACCGGCGCGGCCTATCGCCGGCTCGACGTGCCCTCGCTGGAGGCGCTGCACGGCGCGGGTGTCTTCTACGGCGCCGCCGCGTCGGAGGCGCCGCTCGTCGCCGGCCGGGAGGTGTTCATCGTCGGCGGCGCCAACTCCGCCGGCCAGGCCGCGATCCACCTCGCCGGCTGGGCCGACCGGGTGACCCTCGTCGTCCGCGCGGGCAGCCTGGAGGCCGGCATGTCCCACTACCTCGTGCACCAGGTGGAGGAGACGCCGAACATCGAGGTCCGCACCGGCACCGAGGTCGTCGACGGCGGCGGGGAGGGCTGGCTGGACCACCTCGTCCTGCGCGACCGGGCCACCGGCGCCGAGGAGAAGGTCGGCGCCTACGCGCTGTTCCTCATGATCGGCGCGCAGCCGCACACCGCCTGGCTGCCGCCGGACCTCGAGCGGGACCCGGCCGGCTTCGTCGTCACCGGCACCGAGCTGAGCGACGCCGGCATCGACGCCCTCGGCCGGCGCCCGCTGCCGCTGGAGACCAGCATCCCCGGCGTGCTCGCGGCCGGCGACGTCCGGCACGGGTCGGTCAAGCGGGTGGCCTCGGCCGTCGGCGAGGGCGGGATCGCCATCCAGAACGTGCACCGCCTGCTGAAGGTCTGACACTGCTTGCAGGGGGCCGGGACACCCCGGACGCCCCACTCGTCACAGCCGACCTGCACCTTCGACCGACGTCCCGCGAACCGTCGGCATCCGCTCGTACGCTGGCCCAAACCCTCCACGGAAGGACACGGTGTGGGCAAGCACCTGCTCGATGAGACGGCCGAGTTCAAGATGCCCCGCCCGGGGCGGCACGCCGCTCCGGAGACGGCCGAGCTCGAGGCCACCCAGCGGTTCGACGCGGGTCTGCGGCAACCGCGCCCCGGCGTCCCCAACCCGCAGTTCGGCAAGGACGCCGAGCAGCGCTGAGCGCCGCGCCGGGAGCCCCGCGAGGGGCTCCCGGCGTGCGACCCCCTAGGTGGTGCCCTCCGCGGCGATCAGATCGGTGACCTCCTGAGGCGGCGTGGAGCAGTCGTCGCCCGAGGGCTCCTGCTCCGAGGCGAGCCCCTCCACGCCGACGTCCTCGACCGGGGTGAAGCCCAACCGGTCGAGATGGCGCGGCACCCGCGCCTGCGCGTTCAGCACGTGCGAGCGGGACAGCCAGCCCATCCCGTCCTCGACCTGGAAGTCCATCCCGCCGCCGGGCGCCCGCTGCACGTGCCCGGGTGAGGGCAGCAGGCCGACCAGCATCACCGCCTCCTCGGCCGACAGCTCCGCGGGCGGGGAGTCGAAGTAGTACCAGCCGGCCGCGCAGACGCCGTAGATCGTCGGGCCGAACTGCGCGTAGTTGACGTACAGCTCCAGCATCCGGCGGTCGTCGACGAACGCCGCGAGCTCCACCGCCAGCGCCGCCTCCAGCCCCTTGCGCCAGGCGCTGAGCTCCTGGTTCAGGAACAGGTTCTTCGCCACCTGCTGCGGGATGGTCGACCCCGACGGGTCCTCCTCGCCGGAGAGGTGCGCCGTCGCGCGGTCCCACAATGCATCCCACTCGAAGGCGCCGTCGCGGTAGGGGAGCTGCGCGTCCTCGTGCGCGATCACCGCGGCGAGGAAGTTCCGCGACACGTGCTCGACCGGCACCGACTGCTGGATCGAGCCCTCGGGGTTGGCCGCCATGAACGCCGTCGTCGGCGGGTCCACCCAGCGCAGCGACAGCACGACCAGCGCCTGGACGACGCCCAGCACCGCCAGCACCTTCACGATGCGGCGGAACAGCCCCCGGCGCCGCCGGGGCGCGCGCAACCGGCGACGGCGACCGCGCTCCGGGCGGGCCGGCGCGTCCGGCGGCGGGAACGGGCCCTGCGGCGGTGGGTACGCCCCCCGCGGCGGGAACGGACCCCGTCGCGGCGGGAACGGGCCGTGCGGCGGGGGGAACGGCTCCCGCGGCGGCGGGTAGGACGGTGGCGGGTACGAGCCCCCAGGCGGAGCCGACGGCCACGGGCCCTGGGGCGCCTGCCGGGGCCAGGTGCGCGGCGGCGGCGCGCCCCCGGCGGGCGGCCCGGCGTACCAGTCGTCGCCCTCGGGCGGCGGCTGGTCGAAGCGCGGCCGGCGCGGCGGCTCCTGCTGCGGCAGGGGCTCGGTGGGCCGACGGCGGAGCCAGCGGGTGGCGCGCGGGTCTGGCGGGACGGAGGCCACGAGGCGGTGCTCCTCAGGTCGGCGTCGAGAGTCGATGGTACGGCGGCCGGGCGGACAGGCGGCCTGCCCGACGCCGACCGGCTCCCGCTCGGCCGGGACCGGCGGGCCCTCGACGGCGGCCGGCGGGAACAGCTCCCACACCAGGAACGCCGCCGCGGCGAGCACCAGCAGGGACACCCAGGGGTCGCCCGCGACGACGTCCACCAGCGGCTGCAGCACCGACTCGCCGCCGGTGAGCGCCGCCGCGCCCGAGGCACCCGCGACCACCACGCCGGCGCCGGTCACGACCGCGCGCACCGCCGCGTGCACCCGCGACCGGCTCACCAGCACGACCAGCGGCAGCGCCACCACCGCCGCGACCAGCAGGCCGAGCCCGGTACCGAGGACCTCCCCCGGCGCGAGCGGCGCGCCGTGCAGCATCCCGGCCACCCCGGCCACCCACGCGGCGGCGCGCTGCCCCAGCGGCCGCACCGCGTGCACCGCCGCCACCGCGACCGACACTGCCACCGGAACCGCGACTGCCGGGGCCGGCACCGGGAACGGCGCCACCGCCCCGAGCGCGAGACCACCGAGGAGAAGAGCCAGCATGAACCCGGCGCGGGCGATCGTCCCGAGCAGCGGCCGCTCCTCCCGCCACCGGCGGTCGACGGCGACCAGCGGCGTCGTCAGCAGCAGCAGCGCCAGGAGCACCAGGTGCTCCGCCGTCAGCACGGCGCACCTGCCGGCACGGGTCTCCGCAGCTCCGGGTCGGGTCGCCGGGTCACCCGGCCGACGGTGGCGGCCCCGCTTGCGACCGGCCTGAGCGGAGCCTGTGCATCTGGTGTGAACGCCGGGTCAGAGCGCCGGCGGCACGCCCCGCAGCCGGACGACGGCGGCGCGGAAGTCGCGTCGGCCGACCGCGCGCCAGGCGGTCCGGACGGCGGGGGAGAGGGCGGCGAGCACGCGGGCGCGGTCGATGGCCGAGGCGTCCTCGAGCACGAGGCCCAGCACCAGCATCTGCTCCCGCCCCGGGAGCGCCGCCCCCGACGCCCGGACCACGGCTGCCCACTCGGCCGCCGGCATGTGGACGGCGAGCAGCGGCATCAGGTCGGCCTCGTCGGCCGCGGCGGAGGCCACCACCTCGTCCGCCACGAGCCCGCACGCACCCACGAACGCGTCGTGCGCGGCCGCCGTGCCGGTTCCGGCCCACTCCCGGGCCGCGGCCGAGAGGTCGCGGAGCCGGCGGTCCAGCGGCGCCGTCCGGGCCGCCCAGGCGGCGACGTGCCACCGCGCGTCGTCGACCTCGGCGGCGGGCAGCGACCGGAGCAGCGCGGGCCACAACCGCTCCCGCTCGACGGCGTGGTGCCCGAGCAGCACCCGCGCGACCAGGTCGGCGTGCCCGGTCAGCTGGGCGGTGCGCGCGGCGTCGCCGCTGGGTGCCTCCGACGCGAGCCCGGCCAGCAGCCGCAGCTCGCGGTGGACGGCCCGGTGCAGCACCCGCTCGTAGGCGGTCGCGGCGCTGCCCGGTGCGGGCGACGAGAGGGCCCTGCGCGGAGCAGGGACGAGGGAGGAGACGGGGGTGGGCGGCTCTGGGCGGGGGAGCACCGCAGCGGTCATGGCACCTCGTCGGATCGGCTGGAGCTGGCATCGACGCTAGAGGGGAGGCGTCCCGGCCGACAGGGACCGACGTCCCGAGTCGGACGGGATCGTTCCGCGGGACGGGAGGCCCTGACCGAGCCCGCGCGCCGGTGGTCAGGGGGCTCAGGCGGGGGTGCGGGACAGCCAGCCGGCGGCCGCCATGCCGAGCCCGAACAGGACGGTGCCGGGGATGATGCTCCAGCCCTCGGCCGGCATCACGGGCACCAGCAGCGCGCCCACGGTGATGCCCGGGATCGCCAGCGCGGCCCACAGCGGCAGCAACCGGTGCCGGATCGCGGCGACCGCGACCAGGGCCGGGCCGATCATGCTCGAGAACCCGGCCAGCATCGTGAACGGCAGCGTCGCCTCCTCGATGGCGGAGAAGCCGTGGTGGTCGAACAGCGGCCGCACCCACGCCTCCATCACCGCGCCCGCCGGGATGAGCACCATGCCCAGCCACAGCACGCCGAGGCCGACGACGCCGAGCCGCGACCCGGCGAAGCGGCGCAGCAGCACGCCGAGCGAGGCCGCGATCAGCAGCGCGCCGAGGCCGAACAGCACGTGCGCCAGCTCCCAGGTGGCGGCCTGCGTCGCGCCGTCGTCGTGGGTCAGGGGATGCAGGGCGTTGCCGACGGCGAACAGCACGCCGCCGGCCGCCATCGCCGTCGCCTGGCGCGCGTCGGAGGGGCGGTGGTCGCGGAGCGCGGCGGAGGAGGTCGGAACGGTCAGGGGCGGTGCGGTGGTCATGGCGGTCCTCGGACTCGGGGTGCGTCGGGTCGGGTGACCCGGTCGGCACCGACGCTCGCGCCCGGCACTTGCCGGTCGCTGACGGCCGGCTTGTCGTCCGGGCGACAAGTGGGCCGCAAGTGCGCCCGCGCAGGGTCGGCGCCGACCCCGATCCCAGGAGGAGCTCGCCATGACCACCCCGCCCGTCCCCGTCACCCCGCGCGCCGAGGGCGACCCCCGCCCCGACACCCTCGGCATGCGGCTGGCCCACCGCGCGATGCTGCGCGACGTCCGCCGCCTGACCGACCTGCTCCAGCAGGTCGCCGCCGGCCGCACCGCCGTCGACGCGCAGCGGGCCGGCAGCATCGCCGGCTACGTCGGCGACTACTGCGACTCGGTGCACCACCACCACTCGGCCGAGGACGACGTCCTGTGGCCGGTGCTCGCCGCCTCCGCCGGCCCGTCGGTCGACCTGGCCGAGCTCACCGACGACCACGCCGCGCTCGACCCGCTGCTCGACCGCATCCGCGCCGGCGCCGCCGCCTTCGCCGCCTGCCCCGCCGACGAGGACGCCGCCACCGCGCTGGCCGTCGACCTCGCCGAGCTGCGCGACACCCTCGAGGAGCACATCGCCGACGAGGAGGCCTCGGTGCTGCCGGCCATCGAGGAGCACGTGTCGGTCGGTGACTGGGCCGCCGTCGAGGCCCGCATCAGGAAGCGGGCGAAGCTCTCCTTCGAGGTGCCGCGGGTCGTCGACGTCGTCACGCCCGACGAGCGCGCCACCCTGGTCGCCGAGGGCGGCATCGCCGTCCGGTTGATGCTGGCGCTCCTCGTGCCGCCGTTCCGCCGCCGGGAGGGCCGGGTGTTCGGCGGGTGATCCGCGGCGTCCCCCGGCGGGTGGGTCAGAGGCCGACGGCGGCGAGCTCGGCCGCGAGCCGCCGCCGGACCTCGGCCGCCTTCGTCCGGTGCGCCGCGGCGGCGTCGGCGTCGCCGACCAGCCCGGCCACCTCGGCCAGCGCGTCGTCGACCGGGCCGAGCACGAGCGTGCCCGAGTCGAGCCCGGCGACCCGGCCCGCCCACGGCAGCAGCTCGTCGCGCGCGGCCACGGCCACCTCGAGGTCGCCGAGCCGGACGGCGGCGTGCGCGCGGAGCGTCGTCGTCACCAGCCAGTAGTAGTCGCGGGCGATCGGCCGGCGCCTCGCCCACACCCCCCGCGCGTCGGCCTCGCGCCCGGCGTCCAGGAACGCGAGGACGACGGCGTCGCCGAGCGCCCCGGGCATCGCGGTGTCCAGCCACTCCATGTCGGGCACCGAGGGCGTGAGGTCCCCGCCCGCGAAGCCGGCCACGAACCGGCCGATCAGCGCCATGAGCCCGCCGTTGGTCTGCCCCGTCTCGGCGAGCCGGGTGGCGATCTCCTCGTAGCGGGCCCGGCCCTCGTCCACCCGGCCCGCCAGCACCAGCAGCGCGCCGGTGTGCACGTCGAGCGCGCCCAGCACGTGCCCCAGCTGGCCGCTCCCGGACAGGGCCACCGCGCGGTCGCCGTGCCGCCGGGCGAGCGCGAGGTCGGTGCGCGCCGACGCGGCCAGGAACAGCAGCCAGTGGGCGACCGCCTGGTGGTCGGGGGCGCCGGCCGCGGTCGCGGCGGCGAGCAGCTCCTCGGCCAGCTCCTCCCGGCGGTCGGCGAGGTCGGGGCCCAGCGCCGCGTAGGCCCGCGCGTTCAGCGCCAGGCAGAGCAGCCGCGGCTGCTCGGGCACCCGGCGGGCCAGGGCCAGCGCCTCGGCGCTCGCCCGCTCGGCCCGGACGTCGTCGACGCCCTCCACCTCGCGGAAGAGCGCGACGAACAGCCGGGCGCGCACGTCGTCGGGCAGGTCCTCGCCCGCGGGGGTCTCCAGCAGCGCAAGCAGCGGGTCGAGCAGCTCGGGGTCCTGGGCGCCGTCGTCGCGGACGGTCCACACCAGCGGCGCGTCCCAGGCGGCGAGCGCGGCGACGTGCAGGTCGCGGCGGCCGAGCCGGGCGGCGGCCCCCACCGCCAGCCGCTGCTGCTCCCGGGCGACGACGGCGTTGCCGGCCCGCGCGTGCGCCGGGATGGACGGCAGCAGCAGCCCGAGCAGCGCCTCGTCGCCGCCCGCCCGCGGCCCGGCCAGCTCGTGCACCCGCAGCGCGGTCGCCCACTGGCGGGCGGCGTCGGCGTGCGCACCCAGCTGCTCGGCTTCCCGGGCGGCCGCCACCACGTACGGGACGGCGTCGGTCGCGGTGGCGGGCCCGGCCCCGGCGACGGCGTGGTGGGCGAGCGTCGTGGCGTCCGCGCCCCGCGCCTCGAGCGCCGCCAGCGCCGCGGCGTGCACCCGGGCGCGCCGCATGAGCGGCAGGTCCTCGTAGAGGGTGTCGCGCACGAGCGCGTGGCTGAACCGCACCTGCCCCGGCGCCGGCTCCACCAGCAGCCCGGCGAGGACGGCGGTCTCCAGAGCGTCGAGCAGCTCGTCGGGGTCGTGCCCGGTGACCGCGGCCAGCAGGTCGACGTCGGTCTCGCGGCCCAGCACCGCAGCCTGGCGCAGCGCGGTCACCGCCGGGCCGGGCAGCCGCTCCACCCGCCGGCGCAGCACCTCCCGCACGCCCGCCGGCACGCTGGTCCGCGCCGCGGCCGCGCCCTCGGAGACGATGAGCCGGGTGAGCTCCCGGACGAACAAGGGGTTGCCGCCGGTGCGCTCGCGCAGCAGCGCGACGACGTCCCCGTCCGGGTGCTCCAGCCCGTTGTCGCGCGCGAGGACGGCCACCCCGGCCGCGTCCAGCCCGCCCAGCGCCAGGTGCGCCGCGGTCGCGGTGGCCAGCGCCGCTCGGGTCGCGGCGAGCGCCTCGTCGTCCTCGGTCGAGCGGTAGGTGGCCAGCACCAGCACCGGCCGCTCGGCGAGCCCGCCGACCACCTGGCGCAGCAGCTGCAGGGTGAGGTCGTCGGCGCGGTGCACGTCGTCCAGGACGACCAGCAGGGGGTGCCCGCCGCCCGCGGCCGCCAGCTGGTCGGCCACCGACCGGGCGAGCCGGAAGGGGTTGCCGTCCTCGGGCAGCGCGGCGGCATCCAGCTCGCGCGCCACCTCGCTCCACGGCCAGGCCGGCGGCGCGCCCTCCACCTCGGGGCAGCGGCCCCACGCGGTGCGCCAGCCCCGCCGGCGCAGCTCGCCGGTCGCCGCCTCCACCAGGGTGGTCTTGCCGGCGCCGGCCTCGCCGCCGATCCAGACCACCCGCGTACCGCGGCGGGCCTCGTCGGCGGCGGCGAGCAGCCGGCCGAGCTCGGCGGCGCGGCCGACCGACGGGGGAGCGGGCTGCGGGGCCGGCGGCGCGACCGGGACGGCGGGCACGACCGCGGCCGGCGCCTCCAGCGCGGGGTCCTGCGCGAGGACCGCCGCCTCCAGCTCCCGCAGCTCGCGGCCGGGGTCGATGCCGAGCTCGTCGGCGAGGTGCTCGCGGGCCCGGCGCAGCACGCCGAGCGCGTCGCCCTGCCGGCCGCCGCGGTAGAGGGCCAGCGCGAGCAGCCGCACGGCGCGCTCGCGGCCGGGGTTCTCGCGCACCAGCCGGTCGAGCTCCGGGACGACGGCGCCCGCGCGGCCGAGGTCGAGGTCGGCCTGCGCGCGGGCCTCCAGCGCGGTCAGCCGGAGCTCGTCGAGGCGGGCCACCTCCGGCGCCGCCCACGCGGTGTCGGCGACCTCCGCGTAGGCCGGCCCGCGCCAGCAGGCCAGCGCGCGCTCCAGCAGCTCGCGGCGGGGGACTGGATCCGGCTCGCCCTGCGCCCGGGCGACCAGGTCGGCGAAGCGCCACGCGTCGACCGCCTCCCGCGGTAGGTGCAGCGCGTAGCCGGGAGCGCGGCTGACCAGCACCGTGGCCTCGCTGCGGGTGGGGCGGGCCGGCTCCAGGGCCCGGCGGAGGTGCGAGACGTGCACCTGCAGCGAGGCCAGCGCCTTGGGCGGCGGCTCGCCGTCCCACAGGTCGTCGACGATCCGGTCGGTGGAGACGACGTGCCCGCCGGCCACCGCCAGCCGGGCGAGCACCGAGCGCTGCCGCGGCCCGCCCAGCACCGCCGGCGCGCCGGCCACCGCGGCCAGCATGGGGCCGAGGACCGAGAGCTCGACGAGCGGCGCGTCGGGGTGCGGCGAGGCCATGGCGGGGGGAACGTAGCCGATGCGCGGCCGGACGTCCCGCAGTTTCTGCGAGGCTGGGCGTGTGCCGCCCGTCCGCAGCTCCGGGATCCTGCTCTACCGCCGCGGCGCCGGCGGCGTCGAGGTGCTGCTCGGCCACATGGGCGGGCCGTTCTGGGCGCGCAAGGACGAGGGCGCCTGGTCGATCCCCAAGGGCGAGCACGACCCCGGTGAGGACGGGGAGGCCGCCGCGCGCCGCGAGTTCGCCGAGGAGCTCGGCCGGCCGGTGCCCGCGGCGACGCTGCACCCGCTGGGCGAGGTACGGGGCCGCAAGCTGCTCGCCGTCTGGGCGGCCGAGGGCGACCTCGACGCGGCCGCGATCATCAGCGGCACCTTCCCGCTGGAGTGGCCTCCGCGGTCGGGCCGGGTGCAGGAGTTCCCCGAGATCGACCGGGCCGCCTGGTTCCCCCTCGCCACGGCGCGGGGGAAGCTCGTCAAGGCACAGCTGCCCTTCCTCGACCGGCTGGCCGCGCACCTGGCCGGCTGACCACTGCGAGGGTGATCACCCCTCAGCGGTCTCGAGGTCGGACCGCGCAGTTCCGATGTGCTGCGCCTGAGCCGGCCCTTCGTCTCGGCCGGGGTGCTGGTCGGCCCCGACCCCGCCACCGCGCTGGCCGCCGCGGCGCTCATCGCCTTCGTGGTCGTCGACGCGCACCTGTTTCTTCACCGGCCGCCGGGCGTGGCTGCACCACGCGCTCGCCGTCGGTGCGGTCACCGCCGCGCTGCAGGCAACCGGGGAGGTGCCGTTGGCCAGGGCTCCCGGCCGGCGCGGTCCTCGCCCGGCACGGCGGCCACGAGTTCTCGCTCCTCCTCCCGGGGGTGCGTGGCGCGGACGCGCTGGCCCTCGTCCGCCGCATCTGCGTCCTGCACCCCGACGTCCCGCTCTCCTGCGGCGTCACCCAGCACGCGCTCGGCGGCAGCGCCTCCCAGCTGATGCGCGGCGCCGACCGCGCGCTCTACGACGCCAAGCTGCTCGGCCGCGGCCGGGCGGAGCTGTTCACCGGTCCCGCCGCCCGACCCTCCGCCGCCCGACCCTCCCGCGTCCGGCCGCGCGGCTGAGAACCCGCAGTTCATGGCCCCGTCGCCCGCTCGTCCCCGAACCGGGTCACGCAGCAACTGCGGGCGCATCGCGCTGCGTGACGGCACGCACGATCGTGATCGCGGCGAGACGAGATGCTTGCCTTCTGCACCTGACGTCCTGGCAGGTTTCCCCGCGTTCCACGGGGGAGTCGATCGAGGGAGAGCAGGGATGCGGTACTTCAAGGCGGCGGCGGGTGCAGCCGCGGCCATGGCGCTGGTCGTCGTGTCACCGACGGCGGCCGGCGCCGACGACGGCAAGGGACACGCCCCGGGTGGGGACGTCACCACCGTCGTCGGAGGGCTCGACGGGCCACGGCAGCTGAGCGAGTACAAGGGTCGCCGGCTGATCGTCGCCGAGTCCGACACGGGGGAGGTGAGCTGGATCGACCCGCGCGGGGGGCGGTCCCAGACCATCCTGTCCGGCCTGGGCAACGCCCAGGGCGTCGACTACGTGCGCGGCCTCATCTACGTCGCGATCGGCGAGTTCGCGGGTCCGCCGGAGGCGGGCGAGGGCCTGCCCAGCCAGCAGGTGGTCGAGGCGACGCCGGGCGGGGAGATCCTGCGGACCTGGGATCTGCTGCGGTACGAGCTCGACCACAACCCGGACGGCCAGCAGCAGTTCGTCGACGGCGAGCCGTTCGAGACGCTGTCCAACCCCTTCTCGGTGCTCGCCCAGCCCCACCGGATCCTCGTCTCCGACGCCGGGGCGAACGCCGTCCTCTCCATCGACCGAGAGACCGGGGACATCAGCACCTTCTTCGTGCCGCCGGTGGTCACCGACGTCGAGGGGTGCGTGGGGATGCCGAACAACCCTGGCACCACCGGGTGCGACCCGGTGCCCACGGAAATCACCGAGGGGCCGGACGGCAAGATCTACGTCGGCACGCTGGGCGCCGAGGTGCCCGGAGCGGGGCGGGTCTACGTGCTCGACCAGCACGGCAACCAGGTGCGCGCTATCGAGGGGCTGACCAGCGTCACCGGGGTGGCCGTCGACCGCAAGGGCACGGTCTACGTCTCGAACGTGCTCGAGGGCATGCCGATGGGCGAACCGCCGGCGGACTTCGACCCGTCGACGGTCGGCCAGCTCACCCGCATCGAGCGGGACGGCGACCGGGCCACCGCCGAGGTCACCATGCCGACCGGCCTGGAGATCGAGGGCGGGGACCTCTACGCCTCGGCGTGGAGCATCGCCGGCTTCCTGGGCATGCCGTCGGCCGGTGAGATCCAGAAGGTCGGCGCGGGCGCCTTCACCCCGGCGCCCTGATCCGCCGGTAGGACCGGGAGGGCGGTCGGGGGATCTCCCCGGCCGCCCTCGCGGTCCCCCGGGGCAGCATCAGGGCAGCCCGGCGTGCGGGACGGCGACCTCGGTGGCCACCAGCACCGCCTCCCGCGCGGCCGCCCGCGTGTGCTCGTAGAAGTCGGGGGCGCAGCACAGCAGCAGGGTGCGGCCGTCGTCGCCACCGAGCGTGCAGGCGTAGGTGCCCAGGCCGTCCGGCGCGGCGATCTCCTCGACCACCTGCCCGCCGGGCGCGACCCGCAGCACCCGGGAGCCGAAGCCGTCGGCCACCCACACGTGCCCCTCGGCGTCGAGGGTGCACCCGTCCGGGGCGACGACGACCTGGCCCAGCAGCTCCTCGACCGAGCCGCCCACCGGCTCGGGGCCGAACTCCGCCCACGTGCGCCGCGGGCCCAGCGAGCCGTCGGTGGCGATGTCGAAGGCCGAGAAGCGGTTGCCCCACGTCTCGCCGACGAGCAGCGTGCCGCCGTCGGGGGTGATCACCGAGCCGTTCGGGAAGCGCAGCCCCTCGGCGACGACGGTCACCGTGCCGTCGGGGTCGACCCGCTTGACCGACGCCGGGGCGGGCGCCCCGCCGCCCATGAGGTCGAAGCCGAAGTCGCCGACGTAGGCCCGGCCGGCGGTGTCGACCACCATGTCGTTGAGGTGCCCCCTGCAGACGGCGGAGAGGTCGGCGTGGGTGGTCACCTCGCCGTCGGTGACCCGCAGCAGCCGGTGGTCCTTCATCGAGACGACGAGCAGCGAGCCGTCGGGGAGCCAGCCCAGCCCCGAGGGCTGCGCCTCCACCTCGAGGACGACGGTCTCCGGGCCGCCCGGGGCGACCCGGCTGACGGTGCGCCGGTAGAAGTCCGACACCCACCACTGCCCGTCGCGCCACCGCGGCGCCTCGAAGTAGGAACCGCCCTCCAGCACCGTCCGGAACGCTCGATCAGCCATGCCGCGGGACGCTACGACCTCCCGCACCCGCCGACCACCTCCTGTTTTCCCCTCCGCCGGCGTGGGCACGGTCGCTCCATGCCGACGGAAGACGTGCAGCCGTGAGCGTCCGGGGCCTCCTCGAGCGCGCGGTGCGCCGCGTCGAGGCGTGGCAGGTGCTCGACGCGCCCGGCTACCAGGTGGAGCACGGGATCTCGCTGACGTTCCTGCTGGCCGGCCGCTACGCCCGCCCGCTGCAGGACCTGCTGCACGGCGTCTGGTTCGGCCACCCGCTGCACCCGTTCCTGGTCACCGTGCCGATCGGTTCGTGGAGCGCGGCCGCCCTGCTCGACGGCCTGGCCGCCGCCGGCCGCGGGGGCCCGGGTGCCGGGCAGGCGGCGCGCACGGTGGTCGGGCTCGGGATCGCCGGTGCCGTCGGCGCGGCGGCGACCGGGCTGACCGACTGGCAGCACGCCCACGACGAGGCCCGCCGGGTAGGCATGGTCCACGGTGGGCTCAACAGCACCGCGCTGGCGCTCTACACCTGGTCGTTCGCCGACCGGGGCCGCGGTCGTCCCGGGCGGGCGCGGGTGACCGCAGCCGCCGGCTACGCCCTCGTGCTCGCCAGCGGCTACCTGGGCGGGGTGCTCTCCTACCGCCACCGGCTCGGCGTCGACCACTCCGCGGCCGGGCGGTCCCCGCGGGTGTTCACCCCGGTGGCCCGCCTCGCCGACCTCCCCGACCGCGAGCCGGTGGAGGTCGCGGCCGACGGCGTCCCGGTGGTGCTGGTCCGCAGCGACGACGAGGTGCGGGCGCTCGCCGGTCGCTGCCCGCACCTGGGCGGCCCGATGGCCGAGGGCTGGCTGCACCGCGACGAGCTGGTCTGCCCGTGGCACGGGTCGCGGTTCGACGTCGACACTGGGGAGCCGGCGCAGGGGCCGGCCACGGCTCCGCTGCCCTGCTACGACACCCGGGTCCGCGACGGCGCGGTGGAGGTGCGGCGGCGGGCCCGCTGGCGCACCCCGACGGCGGTCACGACGGTGGAGGAGGCGTCCCGGTGAAGGCCGACGAGGTTCTGATCGCGCACCACGACGTGCTGCGCGGGCTGCTCCGCGAGCTGGCGGAGACCACCGACGGCCAGGCCGGCCGGCGGGAGGAGCTGCGCGACCGGTTCCTGCGCGAGATCGAGGTCCACGCGCAGATCGAGGACGAGCTGTTCTACCCGGCGGTGCCCGACGTCTCGCCGCTGCTGGCGCTCGCGCATGCCGAGCACCGGCAGATCGACGACCAGGTCGCCACCGTCATGCGCATGGACGTCACCGACCCGGAGTTCAGCACCGAGGTGCGGATGCTCGAGAAGACGGTGCGCCACCACACGATGGAGGAGGAGCAGCGGATGTTCCCCCAGTCGCACGCCCTGGGGGAGGAGCGCCTCGAGCAGCTCGGCGAGCAGCTGCGTGCCCGGAAGCGGGAGCTCGAGGAGTCCGGCGCGATGCGGCTCATCGTGCGGCTGAAGCGGGCGACGCTGCGTCACGTGTAGCCGAGCGGCCGTTCCCCGGCCGTGCGGGCACGGCCGGGGAACCGAGCCGTCAGACGATGCGACGCGCGGTGTTGTAGCCCCACATGGAGTCCACGGGCACGACCGCGACGGGGTTGCCGTAGGTCGAGGAGTGGACCATCAGGCCGTCGCCGATGTACATGCCGACGTGGCCCACCGGGTCGTAGAAGAAGATCAGGTCGCCGGGCTGCAGGTTCGCGCGGTCGACGTAGACCCCGGCGGTCGACTGGGCGCGCGAGGTCCGCGGGATCTCCACGCCCGCCGCCTGGTAGGCCGACCACGTCAGGCCCGAGCAGTCGTAGCCGCCCGGGCCGGTGCCGCCCCAGACGTAGGGCTTGCCCTGCTGGGCCAGGGCCGTGTCGACGGCGACCTGCGCGGCGTGGTTGGGGGCGACGACGGTGCTGGTGACGACGGTGCCGGTACCGCCGCCCCCGCCGTCACCGGTGGAGGCGGTGGCGGCGAACGGGGTGAGGGCGATGCCGGCACCGGTGAGCAGGGCGAGGGCGGCCCCGCGGACGGAACGACGGTTCGTGGACGTGCGAGTGGTCGTCATGGACGACGGCTTCTCCTTGTTCTCCGTGACCGCCTACCGGGTGAGCTGACGGGTTCGGGCGGGGAACGCGCCCGGCGCCCCGGACTGGCCGGTGGCGCTTCACCCCAGGACTGCGGTGGGTCCCCGGTCCGGACGACGGCGGGTGCCGGCGCCCGGTTCGGCGGTGTCCGTCCGGGTGTCACCGGGGGTGGTGACGGCGGGTCCCGGCCGGACCGCGGGGAACGCTAGGTCGGTCACGGAAAGGTCACAACGCGACCGACACGCCGCCCGCCGGCGCTCCCGGGTGCTGCCCGGCCCGTCGCGCCGACCGCGACTCGCCAGCCGACCACCGGGGTTGCGCCGGCCGCCGGAGCGCTGGACCGGCATCCCGTCACGCACTGCTGTCGGCCGGGTACTTCTCCTGTCGACGGCGTGGCTCAACGCTGCGTGCACGAATCGAGCGGCGCCGTAGCCAGGAGCTGGAGCGGGGTGCCGGCCGACGTGGATCGGCGAGGCGGGGCCGCGGCGCGCAGCCCGGCGTGGCGCCGCGGTCCCGGCGTTCAGCCGACGTCGCAGCCGCACGGGCACTCCGCGGCGTGCGCCGGCCGGCCGTTGCCGTCGTCGAGGTCGTCGCACGCCGGCGGGCACGTGCACGTCCAGCCGTCGTCGAGGTGCCGGAAGGCCCCGGACTCGAAGCGCCGCTGCCGCTCCTCCTGCCGCCGTCGCGCGGCGGCGGCCCGCCGGGCCGCGGCGCGCTCCTCCGGCGCGTCGCCAGGCTGGGAGACGAGGTGGTCGTCCGGGCGGCCGCGGGCGCGGTCGGCTGCGTCCTCCCAGGGACTCCGCCGGTCGAAGGTGTACGTCGGTCGCGGTCGCCCGGGCCGGTGCTCCCACCGCCACGCGCGCTCCTCGCTGAGCATCGTGTCCAGGTGGGCGGGGAACCGCCGGCCGGCCCTGTCGCGGACGGTGCCCGGTGCCATGCGCTCCACCCGGTGACCCGCCTCGTCGAGCAGGCCGAGCCGGAGACCGGCCAGCTCCGCGGCTGCTGCGAGCAGCCGGGCGTCCACGCCGCGGGCACCGGCCTCCACGGCGGCCACGGTGGACTTCGAGAGGCCCAGCCGCTCCGCCAGCTCCCGCTGGGAGAGGTCGGCCCGGCGGCGGATCCGCCGCAGCAGTCCGCAGAGATCGAAGTCCCGTGCAACCCCGTCGTCCCGCACTCGCCGAGCGTGTCCGCCGGGCGCGGTGAGGAGCGACCCCATGTGCCCTTCTGTGGACAGTCGCTCTGTGCCCACATCCGCGGGGCAGAGGGCGACTGTGCCGGGGGTGGGTGTGGGGGTCGGGCGCTTGGGTCCCTGCCCACGCCCGCGGGGCAGAGGGCGACTGTGCCGCGGGTGGGTGTGGGGGTCGGGCGCTTGGGTCCCTGCCCACGCCCGCGGGGCAGAGGGCGACTGTGCCGCGGGTGGGTGTGGGGGTCGGGCGCTTGGGTCTCTGCCCACGCCCGCGGGGCAGAGGGCGACTGTCCTCGAGCAACCTCTCCCGCTCCGGCCGGGGCAGCAGTCGCCCCCGGCGGGTCCGCGACAGGGGCCTGCCCACGGTCACCGCCACCACAGCACCGACGGGCTGCATGGCAGCATCGCCGGGTGGCCCGCCTGCTGATCGCCAACCGCGGCGAGATCGCCGTCCGCATCGCCCGCGCCGCCGCCGCCGAGGGATGGGCCTCGGTCGCCGTCACCGCCGCCGACGAGCCCGACGCACCGCACGTCGCCGCCGCCGACGAGGCGCACGTCCTCCTCGGGAGCGGGCCGGCGGCCTATCTCGACCCCGCGGCGATCGTCGAGGCCGCGCTCGCCACCGACTGCGCCTTCGTGCACCCCGGTTACGGCTTCCTCTCCGAGACCCCCGACCTGACCCGGGCCTGCGCGGACGCCGGCGTCACCGTCGTGGGGCCGGCCCCCGAAGACCTCGCCGTCCTGGGTGACAAGGCGCTCATCGGCGCCAACCTCTCGGTGCCGATCGGGACGGTCGTCCTCCGCAAGGCCTACGGCCTGGGCGCGCAAGCCATGGCCGGCGGTAGCACCAAGGTGCCGCGGTTCACCGTCGGCTGGCCCACCAGCGAGTTCGGGCCGATGGGCCTGGAGGGTGCGGTCCGGCTCGGCATGCGCCGGGAGCTCGCCGCCATCGAGGACGACGCCGAGCGGCAGGCCGCCTACGAGGCCGCCGTCGCCGCCGCCTACGAGAAGGGCCGCGGGCTCAACGTCGCCGCCCACTGGGAGATCGACGACGTCATCGACCCGGCCGACACGCGCCGCTGGATCGCCACGCTCACCCGCGAAGTCGCCGCCACGCCGCGGCCGGCGGGGCGGGTTCGCCCGCACGTCGACACCTGGTGAACCACCCGCTCGGGTGGTTGACGGGCCGCGCGGCGGGGCACGGAGGACGACGAGCACTGCGCCGGCGGCAGCCGGTGCGACGACGAGGAGGCAGACATGGGAATGATGCGGAAGCTCATCGCGTCCGGTGTGGCGGCCAAGATCTTCCAGGAGGCCAAGAAGCCGCAGAACCAGGCGAAGATCAAGAAGTTCATCGCGGACTTCCAGAACAAGAGCGGTGGCGCCGGCAGCGGCAAGGGTCGCGGCGCCGTCCGCTGACCCCGCCCCGCACCGTGCGGAGCCGCGGAGCGACCCCCGGTCCCGAGGCACCCGTCTCGCGGCCGGGGGTCGCTCCCGTTCCGGGGTCCGCCCACGGCGCTCCGGCGAAGACCCGTGAGGAGCGCTGGCAGGAGCGGCTCGCCCTGCCGGTCCTCGTCGCGGCGCTGGCCTCGATCCCGGCCATGTTCCTCACCGTCGCCGAGGGGACGCTGGGCACCGCCGGGCACGTCGTCGACGTCGTCAGCGGTCTCGTCCTCGTCGCCGAGACCGTCATCCTGCTGGTCGTCGCCGAGGACAAGCGCGCCTGGATCCGCGGCCACCTCGGGCTGCTCGCGCTCACCGCCGCGGTCGTCGTCGCCGTGGTGTTCGCGCTCGGCCCGGTGCAGGTCCTCCGCCTCGTCCGCACCGTCGGCGCCCTGCGCATCCTCCGCGCCGGCCGCATCGTCAGGGCCGCCCGCAGCGTCAGCGACCGCATGGGGTTCAACGGGCGGCTCGCGCACGTCGCCGCCGCCGGGGCCGGGGTGCTGGTCGCCGTCTTCGTCGGGGTGGTCCTCGCCGACCCGACCTCCCGCTCCCGCGACCTGCTCACCGCCGTCCTCGGCGACGTCGGCGCCCCGGCGATCGTCGTGCTGTCCGGGGTCGCCGGGCTCGTCCTCGGCGTCGCCACCTACCTGCTCGCCCGCGACCCCGGCGCCGGCGCGGACGCCGACGAGGAGGCGCGGCCCGCCGGATGACGCCGCCGTGACAGTGCGGGCCGCCGACGCATGGACGCGACCGGAACGGGCACCCACCCCCGCATGGGAATCATGAGCAAGCTGGCCAAGAGCGGACTGGCCAAGAAGGCCGTCGACGAGGCCCGGAAGCCGCAGAACCAGCAGAAGATCAAGGACGCGATCTCCAACTTCTCCAACAAGGGCAAGGGCAGCGGCACCAAGCCGCGCTGACCCGCGTGGGCGCGTTCGCAGAGGAGCAGCGATGACCGAGGGATCCATGACCGGCCGCCCGTACGGCGGTACCAACGACCCGTCCGCCGAGCAGGGCCTGCCCGGCGAGACGCCGGAGGAGGGCGAGGTCGGCGCCGCGCCGGAGCAGTCGCCGCGGGCGGCGCAGGGCGGCATGTCCGACGACGTCACGCGGGTGCCCGCCGGTGACGACGGCGACAAGCCGGCCGGCATGTCCGACGCCACCGGGCCGCAGGGCTGAGCATCCGGTAGACCTTCGGGCGTGCACCGCATCGCCGTCCTGGACGACTACCAGTCCGCCGCCGCCGGGTACTGCGACTGGTCGCTGCTGCCCGGGCCGGCGGAGGTCGTCGAGTTCCACGACACCGCCGCCGGCCCGGACGCGCTCGTCGCGCGGCTGCGCGGCTTCGACGTGGTCCTGGCCATGCGCGAGCGCAGCCGGTTCGACCGCGCCGTCCTCGAGCGGCTGCCCGGCCTGCGGCTGCTGGTGACCACCGGCATGCGCAACAAGTCCATCGACGTCGCCGCGGCCGCGGAGCTCGGCATCACCGTCTGCGGCACCGCCTCCTCGGCCACCTCGACCGTCGAGCTCACCTGGGCGCTGGCGCTCGCCGCCCTCCGCCACCTGCCGCAGGAGGACGCCTCCGTGCGCGCCGGCGGGTGGCAGACCACGGTCGGCGGCGACCTGCACGGCGCCCGGCTCGGCGTCATCGGCCTGGGCCGGATCGGCGCGCAGGTGGCCCGCATCGGGCAGGCCTTCGGCATGGACGTCGTCGCCTGGAGCCAGAACCTCACCGACGAGCGCGCCGCCGAGGCGGGGGCGCGCCGGGTCGAGCGCGACGAGCTCTTCGCGACCTCCGACGTCGTCACCGTCCACCTGCTGCTGTCCAAGCGCACCCGCGGGCTGATCGGCGCCGACGACCTCGCGCTGATGAAGCACACCGCGGTGCTGGTCAACACCAGCCGCGGCCCGATCGTCGACGAGGCGGCGCTGGTCGACGTGCTGCGCCGCGGCGCGATCGCCGGTGCGGGGCTCGACGTGTACGACGCCGAGCCGCTGCCCCGGGACCACCCGCTGCGGGAGCTGCGGCGGGCGGTGCTCACGCCGCACCTCGGCTACGTCACCCGCGGCACCTACGAGGTCTTCTACCGCGAGTCGGTGGAGGACGTCGCGGCCTGGATGCGCGGCACCCCGGTCCGGGTCATCGAGCCCGGGTAGCCGGCTCACGGGCCGCCGGGCAGCCACCCGGGGACCCCGACCACGGCCAGGGCGAGCAGGACGCCACCCGCCGCCAGCACGGCCGTCCCCAGCGCCAGCAGCAGGCGGACCGCCGGCCGCTGGGCGACCACCCACCGGGTCCACCGGGCGACCCGCCGGCGGGCGACCGCCAGCAGGCGCTCGGCCCAGGTGAACTCCGACGCGAGGACGGCCAGCCCGGCCAGGACGGTGAGCCAGCCGGGTCCGGGCAGCGGGACGGTCACCAGACCGACCAGGACGACGACGGTGCCGACCACGGCGACGCCCGCCCGGTACGCCTGCTCGAGCGGCGGAGCGGCGGCCAGCCGGCGCCGCCACGCCCGGCGGGGTGCCCGCCGGTCCGCACCCGTGCGGACCGGCGGGCGACCCAGGCCGAGCCCGGCGCCCACGCCCGTCACCCGGCGTCCCGGCGCAGCAGCGACCAGCCGCCGGCCGCCAGGGCCGCCGCGGCCCACCCGGCGAGCAGCGCCGTGGCGTGCACCGCGGTGATGTCCAGCGCGTCGAGCAGGACCCAGACCGCGCCCGAACCCGGCAGCAGCTCGCCGACGCCGGCCGCCCACGTCCCGAAGGCGGGGAGCAGCGCCGGCAGCACCAGCTGGAGCAGGAACACCGCGGCGAGCGCGCCGGCGGTGCTGCGCAGGAGGAAGCCGAACCCGGCGGTCATCACGCCCGCGGCGAGCAGCACGCCGGCGATCCCGCCGAGGCTCCCGGCCAGTTCCCCGGAGGAGAGCGCCAGGTCCGGCGCCAGCAGCTTCGCGAGCACGTCGGCGACGAGGGCGAGCAGCACCCCGGCCGCGGTGGCGACGGCGACCGGCACGGCCACCCGCGCGGCGAGCAGCACGCCCCGGCGCGGGGTCCACTGCAGCGTCGGCGCGATCGCCCCGCTGCCGTACTCGGAGGTGACCGCGAGCAGCACCACCAGCAGCAGCGCGAACTGCCCGACCAGCGTCCCGTACTCGCCGGCGACCGTCGCGGCCGCCGTGATGCCGACGGCGTCCGCCATCTCCGCCTCGTCCAGGGCGGAGAGCGTCCCGATGCCGACGGTCGCCACCGCGGCCGCGAGCAGGCACCACCACGTCGTCCGCAGGGTGCGCAGCCGCAGCCACTCGGCGCCGGCGGCGCGGGCGAGGACGGTCGCGGTGGCCGGTTCCGCCACCCGCGCGGTCGCGGCGGTCATGCCTGCACCTGCCCGGCCGGCTGGGGGGCGCCCGCCACCCGGTACTGGACGCTGTCCCCGGTGAGGTCGAGGTAGATCTCCTCCAGGGAGTGCTGCTGCTCGGCCAGCCGGTGCACGGCCACGCCGGTCTCCAGCGCGACGTCCCCCACGGTCTCGGCGGAGGCGCCCTCCACGAGCAGGTCGCCGTCGCCGGTGGGGTGGACCCGCAGCCCACGGCGCAGCAGCGCCCCGGCGAGGTCGTCGGTCGACGGCGTCCGCACGACCACCTTCCGGCCGGCGCGCTCCCCGCGCATGACCTCACCGATCGGTGCGTCGGCGATCAACCGGCCGCGGCCGATGATGACCAGGTGGTCGGCGGTCTGCTCCATCTCGCTCATCAGGTGGCTGGACAGCAGCACCGTGCGTCCCGCGTCCGCCAGCTCGCGCACCAGCCGGCGGACCCAGCGGACCCCGTCGAGGTCCAGCCCGTTCATCGGCTCGTCGAACAGCAGGACGGCGGGGTCGCCGAGCAGCGCGCCGGCGATGCCGAGCCGCTGCCGCATGCCCAGCGAGTAGCCCTTCACCCGCCGCCGGGCCGCGGGGCCCAGCCCGACCTGGTCGATCACCTCGTCGACCCGGCGGACGGGGATGGCGTGCGTGCGGGCGGCCACCCGCAGGTGGTCCCGGCCGCTGCGGCCCGGGTGCACCGCCTGGGCGTCGAGCAGCGCGCCGGCCGCCCGCAGGGGCTCACCGAGCCGGGGGAACGGCCGGCCGGCCACCAGCGCCTCCCCGGAGGTCGGCCGGTCCAGGCCCAGCACCATGCGCATCGTGGTGGACTTGCCCGCACCGTTGGGGCCGAGGAAGCCGGTCACCGCACCGGGGCGGACGTCGAAGGTGAGGTCGTCGACGGCGCGCACCGCGCCGTACTGCTTCGTGAGGCCGCGGACCTGGATCATGCCGGGCTCCGGAACGAGGATGGAGTCATGGCTGCGAGCGTTCCGGGGGCGGGGGTGCGGGCGGATCACCCCGCGGCGCCGACCCGGGTCCCCCGCGCGGGGGAGCGGTGGAGCACGCCCGCGGGGGAACCGCCGGGCGCGCCGGTCGGCGACGATCGGACCGTGCCCTCGATGACGTCCCCGCGCTCCGCGGCCGATATCACCGCCCGGCTGCGCGAGCAGCTCGCCGCCGCCCGGCCGGGCTGGCCGGGACGCGCCCTCTACGCGGTGGCGAGCCTGCCGTTCGGTCTCCTCTACCTCGCCCTGTACCTCGCCCTGTTCGGCTCGGTCTTCGCGGTGATCTACGGCGTCGGCGTTCTGCTCGTCCTGCTCGTGCTGGCCGCGACCCGCGGGTTCGCCGGCCTGGAGCGGGTGCTCGTGCGCGACCTGCTCGGTATCGACATCCCCGTCGGCGAGCGGGTGCGAGAGCAGCCCGGCCTGCCGCGGAAGCTCCGGCGGCTGCTGATGTCGCCCGGCACCTGGCGGGCGCTCGGCTGGCTGGGCGCGCGGGTGCTCGTGGGCGCGGCCACGCTCGCCACCCTGTTCTTCGGCGGGCTCGCGTTCGCCTACCTGGGGTGGGGCGCCGACTGGAACCCGATCACCGCGCTGCCCCTGCTGGCGCTGATGGGCGTGGTCGTCATCCTCACCCTGGCCGTGCTGGACCTGCTGGTGCGCCTGGCCGGTGCCGTGGCGCCGCGGCTGCTGGGGACCGCGACCGAGCAGCAGATCGCCGCCCTCCAGCAGAGCAGCCGCCGCCTCGCCGACCGCAACAGGCTGGCGCGCGACCTGCACGACACGATCGGGCACTCGCTGACCGCCAGCCTCCTGCAGGCCACCGCCGCGCGCCGCACGCTCACCCCCGCCGACGGCCGGCCGGTGCAGCCCGACTTCGCCCGCCAGGCGCTCGGGCACATCGAGACCAACACGCGCGCCGCGCTGGCCGAGCTCGACCGGGTGCTCACGGTGCTGCGCGACGGGGACGGCCCGCCCGCCGGCCCCGCCTTGGCCACCCCCGCCCTCGCCGACCTCGACGACCTCCTCGCCGGCCTGCGCGACGGCGGCCTGCCGGTCGCCCTCGTGGTCGACGGCGAGGTCGACGACGTGCCCCCGGGCGTGCAGGAGCTCGCCTACCGGGTCGTGCAGGAGGGGACGACGAACGTGCTGCGGCACGCCGGCACCCCGCTGACCGTGGCCCAGGTGGTGCGCGAGGGCGACGAGCTCGTCGTCCGGGTCTGCAACGAGCGCGCCTCGCAGCTGGACAGCCGGCCGGGGCCCGGGGGCGGCCGCGGGCTGGCCGGCCTGCGTGAACGGACCGCGGCGGCCGGCGGCACCCTGCGCGCCGAGCCGACGCCGACCGGCGGCTTCGAGCTGTGCGCCACGCTGCCGCTGGCGGGGGCGGCGTGACGCTGCGGCTGCTGCTGGTCGACGACGACGTGCTGGTCCGCTCCGGGCTGCGGGTGATCCTCGAGAGCGAGCCGGACCTCACCGTCGTGGGCGACGCCGGTACCGGCCGCGAGGCGCTGGACGTGGCGGCGCGCACGGATCCCGACGTCGTCCTGATGGACGTGCGGATGCCCGACATGGACGGGATCGCCGCCACCCGGGAACTCGTCGCACGGGACCCGGAGCGCCCGCGCGTGCTGGTGCTGACCACCTTCGAGGACGACGACTACCTGTTCCGGTCGCTGCAGGCCGGGGCGAGCGGGTTCGCGCTGAAGCGGGCGGACCCCGACGAGCTCGTCGACGCGATCCGGGTCGTCGCCCGCGGCACGTCGCTGGTGCTGCCCGACCTCACCCGCCGGCTGATCGCCTCGCACGCGCCGTCGCGCGCCCGGGGCGACGCCGCCCTGCCCGAGCTGACCGGCCGTGAGGCCGACGTCCTGCGGCTGGTCGCCGGCGGGCTCTCCAACGCGGAGATCGCCACCGAGCTGTTCCTCAGCCGCGAGACCGTGAAGACCCACGTCAGCAGCGTGCTGCTCAAGCTGCGTGCCCGGGACCGCACCCAGGCGGTCATCGCCGCCTACGAGAGCGGCTTCATGACCGCCTGACCCGGCCGACTGGGAGCAGCCCCCGTGTCCGCGCGCGGGTCGACCCGGGGCGGCGGGGGAGGAGCCGCGTGGGCACGCGGCTCCACCCTCCGCGGGGCGGCCGGACGTGCCGGTGGACCCGCCCGTCGCCACCGGCCCGGAGCGCTAGACGAGGAAGCGGTACGCCGTCGTCCCCGGGGCCACGAGCTGGATGCGCAGCGGGCTGGCCTCGCACCGGGCCAGCAGCGCGGGCAGCCCGTCGGCGCTGCCCAGCTCGATGCCGGTGAGCGCCGCGCCGGTCTCGCGGTTGTCCCGCTTCACGTACTCGAACAGCACGATGTCGTCGTCCGGGCCGAGCACCTCGTCGAGGAAGCGGCGCAGCGCGCCCGGCTCCTGCGGGAACTCCACGAGGAAGTAGTGCTTGAGGCCGCGGTGCACCAGCGAGCGCTCGATCACCTCGGCGTACCGGCTGACGTCGTTGTTGCCCCCGGAGAGCAGGCAGACGACGGTCTGCCCCGGCTCGACCGCGACCAGCCCGCCGCTGACCGCCGCTGACGAGAGCGCACCCGCGGGCTCGGCGATGATCCCGTCGGCCTGGTAGAGGTCGAGCATCTCGGTGCAGATCTGCCCCTCGGGGACGGTCAGCAGCTCGGCCCCGGAGTCGCGCACCAGGGGGAGCGTCACCGCGCCCACCCGCCGCACGGCCGCGCCGTCGACGAAGGTGTCGAGCTCGGGGAGCTCCACCGGCTCCCCGGCGGCCACCGCCGCCGCCATGCCCGCCGCCCCGGCCGGCTCCACCCCGACCAGCCGGGTGCCGGGGGAGTGCCGGCGCAGCCACGTGCCGCACCCGGCCAGCAGCCCGCCCCCGCCCACGGGCAGGACGACGACGTCGGGCGTGCACCCCAGCTGCTCGAGCACCTCCACGGCCACCGTCGCCTGCCCGGTCACCGTGCTCAGCGCGTCGAAGGCCGGCACCAGCGTCGCCCCGCTCGTGGCGGCGTCGTCCGCGGCCGCGGCGGCGGCCTCGTCGTAGGAGTCGCCGACGACGACGAGGGTCACCATGTCGCCGCCCAGCGCGGCGATCCGCTCGCGCTTCTGCCGCGGCGTCGTCCCCGGGACGTAGACCCGCCCGCGCACCTGCAGCGCCCGGCAGGCGTAGGCCACCCCCTGCCCGTGGTTGCCGGCGCTGGCGCAGACCACCCCGGCCGCGCGGGCGGCGCCGTCCAGCCCGGCGATCGTGTTGTAGGCGCCGCGGATCTTGTAGGAGCGGCCCACCTGCAGGTCCTCGCGCTTGAGCCACACGTCGGCGCCGGTGAGCCCGGAGAGGCGGGCGTTGCGCTGCAGGGGCGTCCGCTCGGCCACCCCGGCGAGCCGGCGTCCCGCCTCCCGCACCGCGGTGGAGAAGTCGTCGGGCGACGCGTCGTCGCGAGGAGTACCGCTCACACCGCCCATCGTCGACGACACGCCCCGCGCCCGGCGTGGCAGGTCACGGTTCGGTACGTGATGTACCCCACGGTGTTGCCCGCGGGCCTACGGTCGGCGTCCCCTCCTGGAGGCGGCGCGCGAGGCGGTGAGGTCGGTGGCCGGAGCCCTGGTCGTCTACGAGTCGGTGTTCGGCGACGCGAGGCGGGTCGCCATGGCGGTGGCCCACGGGCTGTGCAGCCGGCTGCAGGTCGACGTCGCCTGCGCGCGCGAGGCCCCGATGCTGGTGCCCGCCGACGTGTGCCTGCTCGTGGTCGGCGGGCCGAGGCACGCGTTCGGCATGCCCCGCCCGGCCACCCGGGAGGGCGCGGTCCGGGACCACGCTGCGGTGATCCCCGACGTCACCTTCGGTCTGCACGAGTGGCTGGACGCCGTCCGCCTGCCGCGCGGCATCCAGGCCGCGGCCTTCGACACCCGCATGGACCACCCGGTGCTGGTCACCGCGCTGGACCACGCGGCCCGCACCGAGGAGAAGCTGCTCCGCCGGCTGGGCGCCACCCTGGCCGCACCCGCCGAGCACTTCCTCGTCGCCGACGTCGCCGGCCCGCTGGTCGACGGCGAGGAGGAGCGGGCCCGCCGGTGGGGGCAGGCGCTGGCAGAGCTGGTGGCCCCGCACAGGATCCCGGTCCGGGGCTGACCGGTCGGCCCGGCGCGGTCAGCGCGGGTCGAGCAGCCGCAGGCGCGGCTGGGTGACCAGCCGCTTCTCGAAGGAAACCCGGTGCCGGCCGTCGTCGTCCTGCACGAACTGCAACTCGTCGACCAGCGCCCGCATGAGCACCAGCCCCCGGCCGCGGTCGTCCAGGGCCGAGGTCGAGGCATCCGTGGCGGTCGCCGGGTCGAACCCCTCACCGTCGTCCACGACGCTGATCCGGCACGTGTCGTCGTCGATGGAGGCGTCGACCTGGTAGGCCTCGTGCTCGGCGGCGTGGTCGACGACGTTCGCGCAGGCCTCGGTCAGCGCCAGCACGATCTCGTCGATCACCGCCTGCTGCACCACCAGGTGCTCCAGCGCCTGGCGCAGCAGCCCGCGCACCAACGGCACGCTGTGCGCGTCGGTCGGCAGGCGCACGCTGAAGTCGATGTTCACGGCCGCTCAGCCCCCTCCTGCCCGGTGGCCTACCCTCGGACGCCGGAGACGACGCGTTGAGGGAGGTGAACGGTGCTCTTCGACGTGGAACGTACGACGGTCGCCGGGCGTCCGGCCGTCACCGTACGGGGTGAGCTCGACCTCGCGACGGCCCCGCAGCTGGCGGAGGCCGTCGAGGCCCTGCTCAGCACCGGTCCCGCGGGCATCGTGGTGGACCTGACGCCGACGGCCTTCCTGGACTCCTCCGGCGCCCGCACCCTCATCGCCGTCGCCCGCAAGGCCGCCGCCGTGGGTGCGGAGCTGCACGTGGTGGCCCCGCGGAGCAACCGCCCGGTCCGGCTGCCGATCGACCTGCTCGACCTCGGCGCGGTGGTGCCGATCGTGAACTCCGCCGGCGAGGTCTCCAGCCCCGCCGTCAACCGCGACGCCACGTGACGTCGCTGCGGTGACGAGCTCCGCAGCCCGCCCGGCGCCCGTCGACGACGAGGCGCTGGCCCGCTGCGCCGACGAACCGATCGCCGTCCCCGGCGCGGTTCAGCCGCACGGGGTCCTGCTGGCGGTCACCGAACCCGGCCTCGCGGTCGTCGTCGCCTCGGGTAATGCCACGCCCCTGTTCGGGGGCACGGTCGCGGGCCGCGGCCTCGACGAGCTGCTCGACCCCGCGGACGCCGAGCGCCTGCGGGCCGGACTCGCCGGCGACCTCGCCGAGCTGAACCCGCTCCGGGTGCGCGTGGCCGGCACGGAGGTCGACCTCGTGGTGCACCGGGCCGACGGCCTGCTGATCACCGAGTGGGAGCCGGTCGTGGGCGCGGAGGAGGCCGGTAGCGCCTGGCACCGCCGGCTGCCCACCGTGCTGCAGCGGCTGTCTGCCAGCGCGACGCTCGACGAGCTCTCGGACGTGCTGGCCCGGGACGTGCGCGCACTCACCGGCTTCGACCGGGTGATGGTCTACCGCTTCGACCCGGAGTGGAACGGCGAGGTCATCGCCGAGGACCGGCGCGCGGACCTCGAAACGTTCCGCGGTCTCTGGTTCCCGGCCAGCGACATCCCGGCCCAGGCGCGGGCGCTGTACGCGACGAACTGGATGCGGCTGATCCCCGACGCCGGCTACCGGCCGGTGCCGCTGGAGCCGCAGACGGTCGGCGGGCGCCCCCTCGACCTCTCCGGTGCCATGCTGCGCAGCGTCTCGCCGGTGCACCTGGAGTACCTGGCCAACATGGGCGTCCGGGCCTCCATGTCCATCTCGCTGGTCGACCGCGGCCGGCTGTGGGGCCTCATCGCCTGCCACCACTACGCCGGCCCGCACCGGCCCTCCTACACCGACCGCACCGCCGCGGAGTTCCTCGGCCGCACCGCCTCGCTGCTGCTACCTACCAAGGTGGCCGCGAACGAGCAGGACGGCGTCGTGGAGGTGGCGCAGCGCCGGGCCGAGCTCGCCGCGGTCATCGGCCGCACGCCGCGGAGCCTCGCCGCCGCGCTCACCGACGGGGAGGTCACCGCGCTGGACCTGCTGCCGGCCGCCGGCGTCGCCGTGCGGCTCGGCGGCCAGCTGCACCTGCTCGGGGCGACGCCCCCCGCCGACCGGGTCGGCCCGCTGGTGCGCGACCTGCTGGCTGCCGGCGTCCGCGCCACCGATGCGGTGAGCCGGGTCGTGCCGACCGCGGCCGACCTCGCGGCCACCGCCAGCGGGGTGCTGGTCGCCGAGGTGGCCGGTGGCCGCGGCGACTACCTCGCCTGGTTCCGGCCGGAGACGCTGCGGGAGATCACCTGGGGCGGCAACCCGTACACGTCGAAGACCGCGCAGACCGACGCCGGGCCGCGGCTGAGCCCGCGCCGGTCGTTCGACGCGTGGAGCGAGACGGTGCGGGAGCGGTCGCAGCCGTGGCTCGACCACGAGGTGGAGGCGGTGCGCAGCCTGGCCGGCCTGCTCACCGAGACCGCCGCGAACCGGGCCACGGAGGACAACCGGCTGGCCGCCGCCCTGCAGCGCACCCCGCTGCTCGAGCAGCTGCCGGAGGTGCCCGGCGTCGACCTGGCCGCCCGGTACCTGCCGAGCGCGGACGACGTCGTGGGCGGCGACTGGTACGACCTGGTGCCGCTGCCCGGGGGACGGGTGTCGATCGTGCTGGGTGACGTCGCCGGGCACGGGCTGGCCGCCGCGGCGATCACCGCGCAGCTGCGGCACGCGCTGCGCGCCCACCTGCTGCGCGCCGTCGGGCCGGCCGCCGCGCTGGACGGGCTCAACGAGGTCATCGGCGCGCTGCTGCCCGGCGAGCTCGCCACCGCAGTCGTCGCCGAGCTCGACCCGGCGACCGGTGAGGTGCTGATCGCCAACGCCGGGCACCTGCCGGTGCTGCACGCCACCGGTGGTGGCGCCGAGTACCTCCGCGGGGGACGGGGCCCCGCGCTCGGCCTGCTGGACTCAGCCGGGTACCGGGAGACCCGCCTCACCCTCGCCGGCGACGACCGCCTGCTGCTGGTCAGCGACGGGCTCGTCGAGCGCGGTCGAGGTGGGCTCAGCGCCGGGCTGGACGACCTCCGTGCCGCCGTCGCCGGTGGTCCGGTGGCCCCCCAGGCGCTGGCCGACGCGGTGCTCGCCGCCCTGGACCCGCCGCGAACCGACGACGTCACGCTGCTGGCGCTCGCGCGTACCTGAGGCGGGTCACGGCCGCGACACGATCGCACCCGTCGCGGTGCGGCGCGGCGCGGCAGCGGACGCCCGCGCCCTAGTGTCGCGCGGACGGCCGCCGCCGGGCGGTCGGACCGCCGACGGGGGAGCCGCCAGTGCCGCCGACCGCCGTTCGCGCCCGCCGTCGGGGCCGTCGGCTGGCGGCCGCGGTGGTCGCCTCCGTGGTGCTGACCGCGTGCGCCGGGCCCGCCGCCCCGGTCGCCGCACCGACGACGACGCCGACGCCGGCCCCACCCCCGCCGCCGCCCCCGCCGGTGCTGTGGCCGCTCACCGGTCTGGACAGTGCGGGCGCCTACGCGGAGCGGCCGGCGCTGGCTGTGAAGATCGAGAACTCGGTGGACGCCCGCCCGCAGACCGGCTTGAACGCCGCCGACCTGGTGTGGGAGCAGGTCGTCGAGGGTGGCATCCCGCGGTTCGTCGCCGTCTACCACTCCACGGTGCCGGGGGAGATCGGGCCTGTCCGATCGGTGCGGCCGATGGACCCGGCGATCGCCGCCCCGCTGCGCGGTGTGTTCGCGTTCTCGGGCGGTCAGCGTCCCTACGTCGACGCCGTCGCCGCGGCGGGCCTGCAGGTGGTCAGCCGCGACAGCGGGGCAGTCGGCTTCCACCGGGTGGCCGGCCGGCCGGCGCCGCACGACGTCCACGCCGACCCCCACGCGCTGCTGGCGCAGGCCGACGCCGCCCACCGCGCCGCGCCGCCCGGCCAGTTCCTGATGGCGGCGGACGGCGCCCACGCCAGCGCCGTCCTCACCGGCGCGCCGACCGCGGTGGTCGACCTGAAATTGTCCGGCATCAGCCGGCCGAGCTGGACGTGGAGCCGGCCCGACGGCCGCTGGGTGCGTGCCGAGGCCGGCACCCCGGCGGTCGAGGCCGACGGCACACCCCTGCGGGCCACCAACGTCGTCGTGATGCGGGTCGAGGTGGTGAACACCTCCGCCACCGACCCGGCGGGCAACCCGGTGCCGGAGACGGTGATGGTCGGCGGGGGAGAGGCGCTGGTGGCGACCGGCGGGAAGGCGCTCGCCGCCACCTGGGCCAAGGGATCGGCGGCGGACCCCGTCGCCCTGACCGGCCCGGACGGCAACCCGGTGCTCCTCGCTCCCGGTACGACCTGGGTGGAGCTGGTGCCGGTGCGGACGGGCGCGGTCACCCTGCGCTGAGCGCGGTCTGGTGGGCCGCGGCGGCGCGGGGCATGGTGACCACCCGCGGGCAGTAGCGCTCTGCCCACTCCGGCGGGGCAGAGCGCTACTGCGTGGCGGGGTGTACGCGTGCCCGGCTCGCGCTGTGCCCACTCCGGCGGGGCAGAGCGCTACTGCGTGGCGGGGTGTACGCGTGCCCGGCTCGCGCTGTGCCCACTCCGGCGGGGCAGACCGCTACTGCCTGGGAGGAGCCCGGCCCCGTCGGCGTCTGCTGCGGGAGCTCGCCTCTGCATGCCCGTGCACTCACAGGCAGAGCATCCCGGGGGCGCTGACGGATGCCAGGACCCTCCCGGGCGCCGGCGATCACACCGTCTCGGGCACCCGCAGGTGGGCCAGCACCAGGTCGAACTCGCCCATGGCGGTGATCTCCATGCCGAGCTCCCGGGTGATCTGCTCCCGCATGCTGCGCACCGTCTCGGCCGAGGCCTCCATGTCGTGCCGGCTGGCGTAGGTGGCGGCGAGCGCGCCGAGGCCGGTCCGCCGATCGGTCAGCAGGCTCACGCTGCAGAAGCCCGGCAGCTCGTCCAGGCGTGGCAGCACGGCCGTCCGCACCGCATCGACCGATCGGTCGGTGCCCGCCGGATCACCGCGGGTCCAGGTGACCCGGGTGCACGCCCCCTCGGGTGCCTCGCTGCGGCGGTGCAGCAGCGCGATCTCCCACTCGTCCACCTCGGCCACCGCACCGAAGATCTCCGCGGCGTGGTCGCGCATGTCACGGACGCTCGCGGCGCTGGCGTGCATGGCGCTGTCGTCGGCCCACGCCGTGGTGACGATGCACCGGGCCCCGGGCCGGTCGCAGATCATCGAGAGGCCGACGCAACCGCTCATCCCCTCGACCGCCGGCATGACGGTGTCCCGGACGTAGGCGATCCCGTCGTCCATGTCGCGGACGTTGCTCAGGGTGGTGGACCGGGCGTACATGCCACCCACTCCTCTCGGATCAGGCGACGCCCCTGCGGCATCGCCGCGATCCCCACTGTCCTCGCCGCGGAGCCGCCTGTGAACCGGCTCCGGCACCCCGGTCGCGGATCGGTCAGCCGGTCAGCAGGCCGTCGGGGGACTCGCGGAGCCGGCCGGCGTCGAGCGCGGCGGCCAGCGCCTTCTCCAGCACGGGCGTCACCGACGCGGCCCGCCGCTTGTAGCCGAACACCGCGGCGGTCGCGGTGAGCAGCTCCTCGCGCCGCATCCCGGCCGCGGCCCGGCACAGCGCTGCCATCGCGTTGGCGATCTCCTCCGGCGCGACGTGCTCGATCGGCCGGTCGGTGCTCGACACCTGGCGGCGGAACCCGGTCCAGGTGGCCCGGTCGATCCCCTCGGGCCACAGGTGGTCGCCGTCGACGGCCGAGGGCGGCAGCAGCGAGAGCAGCATCTGCTTGCGCGCCTCGGTGGCCCGGTTCAGGCCGAACGCGCCCACGGTGAGCTTGGCCAGCCGGTCGACGTGGACCGGTCCCTCGGCCTTGATGCCGGCGACCAGCACCCGGCGCACCGCACGTGCGGCCTTGGACACCGGCAGCTCGTCGAGCACCGACTTCTCACCCGCGGTCTTCGGGATCCACGGCACGAACGGCGTCTCGCCCTCCAGGGCGGGGGCGGCCGCGGGCTTCGCGGCCGCCTTGGGCGCGGGACGGGCGGTCACCGCGGGCACCGCCATGGAGGTGACCGAGGAGCGCAGCGCGGCCACGCCCTTGAACGACTCGACCGCGGCCGTGGGCAGCGGCACCGGCGCCACGGCCGGCCGGCTCGGCGCGGGCGCCGCGTCGACCGCGGCCACCAGCCGGTCGACGACGGCCGCCGGGTCGGCCAGCCACGCCGGCAGCCACACCCGCTGCACGACCGGCCACCTCAGCATGTCGCCGAGCACCTCCGGCGGCAGGCCGTCGCGGTCACCGACGGTGCCACGGCGCGCCCAGGCCGGCCCGTCCAGCAGCACGGCCATCAGCGGTGCGTCCGGGTCGGCAGCCCGGCTCACCGACAGGTCCACGCGGAACTCCGAGAGCCCGACGTCGGTGCGCACCACCAGTCCGCGCTCGCGCAGCGCGGCCGCGACCTGCTCCCGGTGGCGGTCGACGACGGCGGCGGACCGCGGTGAGCGCGGCAGCACGTCGGTGCCCTGCTCGGCCATGTCGAGGTAGGCCCGCAGGTGCTTGATGCCCACCGAGGAGGTCTCCTCGGCCCGCAGCTGCGCGGGGTCGAAGGAGGAGAAGACGACCACCTGGCGGCGGGCCCGGGTGATCGCCACGTTCAGCCGCCGCTCGCCACCCTGGCGGTTCAGCGGGCCGAAGTTCAGCGGCAGCGTCCCGTCGGCGGCGGGGGAGAAGCCGGTGGAGAAGAAGATGACGTCGCGCTCGTCGCCCTGCACGTTCTCGAGGTTCTTGACGAACAGCCCCTCGCCGTCGGTGCGGTCCAGCGCGGCCGCCAGCCGGTCGTCGTCGGCGTCGCGGAGCAGCGCCTCGATGTAGGAGCGCTGCTGGGCGTTGAACGTCACCACGCCGATCGAGGGCACGGCGTCGATGCCGTCCCACTGCGGCACCGCGTCGAACCGGCGGCGGATCTCGGCGACGATCGCCTTCGCCTCGATGGGGTTGGTGCGCAGCAGCCGTCCCGCCCCGGAGCGGTGGAACGTGCCGGGCACCCGCACCAGCGAGACGCCGCGTCCGTCGGCGTCGGCCGAGGCCCGCCCGTGCGTGGGCGCCGGGAAGGAGGAGAGCCGGCTGTCGTAGTACTGGGCGTTGGAGAAGGCGATGAGCGACTCGTCCTGGCTCCGGTAGTGCCAGGAGAGCCAGTGCCGAGGCACGCGCGCCTGCACGCACTCCCCGAGGATCGACTCCTCGTCCTCGACCGCGGTCTCCACGACCTCCACCGAGTCGTCGCCCGCGGGAGCCGTCGGCTCGAGGAACGACGTCGGCGGCATCTGCCTGGAGTCGCCGACGACGACCGCGGCCTTGGCCCGGCCCAGCGCGCCGACGGCGTCGGCGACCCGGATCTGCGAGGCCTCGTCGAAGACCACCAGGTCGAACTGGCCGGCCTTCGCGGGGAAGAAGCGGGCCACCGAGTCCGGGGACACCAGCACGCACGGCATGACGGCGGTGACCAGCTCGCCGTACTGCGCGAGCAGCTGCCGCACGCCCAGCCCGCGGCGCTGCTTGGCCAGCTCCCGCTGCAGCGCGCCGACCTGGCCGGTGCCCATGGCGGCGTCGAAGGGCCGGGCGGCGAGCACCGACGCCGGCAGCGCCTCGGTCAGGTGCGCGCGCACCGCCCGGGACGCCTCGGTGAAGCGGACGATCGCCGACTCGTGGGCCTCGACGTCGAAGAGGTCCAGGCCCGTGGCGTCCAGCCGCTCGGCGACCGACGCCGTCGCCAGGCCGCGGTCCAGGGCGCGCACCGCGTCGTCGGCGGCGACCTCGCCGGTGATCAGCATGGTGCGGGCGTCGAAGAGCCCGGCGTAGCGCAGCGGCTCCAGGGTGTCGAGGAAGGAGACCCAGCGGCGCAGGGACATGAGCACCGAGTTCTCGACGCCGCGCTCGGGGCGGGTCATCGACCAGCGGAACACCAGGCCGTCGTCGCCGGCCCAGGCGGCCAGCTGGTCGGGCGAGCTGCGGCAGACGGCGAGCAGCGCGACGACGGCGTCGCGCAGCCGGGCGACGGCGGCGGCCGGGGCCGGCGCGGCGGGAGTGCCGGCGACGATCAGCTTGCGCAGCGCCACGTGGAAGGCCGAGGAGCCGTCGACGGCGGCCCCGGCGCGGCGCAGCCACTCCACCTGGCGCTCGAGCAACTGCGGGTCGGTGAAGGGGTTCCAGGCCTCGGGGACGGCCAGCCCGGGCACCGAGGCGGCCCGGCCCGCGATCGCCTGGACCGCCGTCTGCACCCGCCACAGGTTCTCCACGAGCAGCGGGACGTCCTTGGGGCGCACCTTGGCGCCCGGGCGCAGGCAGCCGGCGATCTCCTCGCGGACGGCGAGCAGCCGCTTGCGGCGGCCCCACCAGCCCGACGCCGCCGCCGTCTGCGCACGCACGTAGATCTCCGCCAGCGGCAACCCGAGCGCCGCGGGCCCGGCGACGTCGAGACCCGGGTGCCGGAAGGCGGTGAACGCGGCCACCTCGCCGAGCACAGCGCCCGTCGCGGTCGTCCAGCGGCCGCTGAAGGTCTCGTCGAGCACGTCGAGACCCACCGGGGGTCCGGACAGCAGGTGGACCAGCGCGTCGAGGTCCTCGGGGGTGCGGGCGTGGCGCAGCACACCGCCGAGCTCGGGGAAGCCCGCGGCCTCCCGGACCGCCGCGTCGACCTCCGCCGCCGCCTCGCGGGCCGCCGGCAGGTCGATCTCGGGGGAGTCGACGAACGCCCACGGGTGCCGCGGCGAGGGCCGGGTGAGGTCGGCGATGTCGGGCAGCAGCGCGAGCGCCCGGCGCACCGCGGTGAGCACCTCGGCCGGGGCGTTGGCGACGAACGGCTTCGGCACCGGGAGGGCCGGGACGTCGGTGCCGGCGGTGAGCTCCGCGGTGCGGGCGGTGTACAGCGACAGGCCGGCGGCGTTCTCGGCGTGCAGCCGGTCGGCGTACCGGGCCAGCTGTCGGCGGGCCGAGCGCAGCCGCTCGTCGTCGGCGGCGAGCCCCTCCTCGTCGACGGCGACGGCGTGCTCCAGCGCCAGCCGGATCTGCGCGCGCACCATCGACGCGCGGGACCCCTTGTCGTGCAGGTCCAGGGCGAACATGCCCATGCCGACGGCGTCCAGCCGGCGGGCGACGACGTCGAGCGCGGCGCGCTTCTCGGCGACGAAGAGCACCCGCTTGCCGTCGGCGACCGCGCGGGTGAGCAGGTTGGTGATGGTCTGCGACTTGCCGGTGCCGGGCGGGCCCTCGAGCACGAACGTGCGGCCGGCCGAGGCCTCGGCGATCGCGCGGAGCTGGGAGGCGTCGGCGGGCACGGGCAGCCGGGCGGCGAGGTCGTCGAGGTCGACGTGGGCACCGGAGTCGCGGGCCGGGTCGAGGAAGGGCTCGGTCGGCTCGTGCACGAGGTGGTGCACCAGCGGGTTGCCGGTGAAGTCGCCCCAGTGCTCGTCGAGGTCCTTCCACAGCCGGTACTTGGCGAACTGCAGGATCGCCAGGTCCGCCGTCGCCTCGACCCGGTAGGGGAGGCCGTGGCCGACCAGCCCGACCCGCACCGCCTCCAGCGCGCGCTCCAGGTCGGGGGTGCTCTCCGCGGTGTCGCTGAGCGCGGGCACCACGAGGCCGTGCACCTGGCGCAGCTTCTCCAGCAGGCAGTAGTTCGGGGTGCTCGCGCCGGACTCGTCCAGCGACAGCCGGTAGGAGCCGGTGCGCCCCACCGGCGAAAGCACGACCGGCACCAGCAGCAGCGGGGAGCGCAGCGGACGGCCGTCCAGATCCCACACCAACGAGCCCAGCGCCAGGTACAGGTTGTTGGCGCCGGTCTCCTCCTGCACGGTCTTCGCCCGGTAGGCCAGGTTGCGCAGCCGCGGCAGGTACCCGCCGGTGGTGACGTCGGCGTGCACCTCGCGGCGCTCGACGAGCTTCTCGGTCAGCTGCTCGGCGGGCAGCTCCGCGGCACCGGCGAGCCCGCGCTCGGTCTGCACCGCGGCCAGCTGGTCGCCGGGGAGCAGGGTGATCGGGGTGCCGTCGTGGAGGAAGTTGTCCAGGATCGGCAGCGCGCTCGCGGGCAGGGTCAGCGGCAGCCCGGCGCGCTCGGTGTAGTTGATCAGCCGGTTGCGCAGGCTGAGGTCGAGCAGCGCGTTCTTCCACTGCTGCACCCGCGGCGGGGCTTCGGGGCGCTGCGGGGCCGCGCTCGCGGGCGGGGTGGGGAGCGCGGGGGCGCTGTGCTCGGCCGGGCGGTACTCGACGACCTGCAGCAGCCCCTCCGGTGTCCGGGCGCGGGCCGGCAGCGGCAGGATGCCGTCGCGCCGGGCCCGGTGGACGTCGGTGACGCCGAGCACGCGGTCGAGCTCGCCGGCCAGCCAGCCCTCGTGGGCAGGGGTGTGCAGGTCGGCGCCCGGCTCGCCGCCGCCGGTGAGCAGCGTGGTCTCGACCAGGCGGATGAGGCCGAGGTCGACCAGGTTGGCCAGCGGCGCGGCGTCGGTGGTGGCGGCGGACTCGGAGCTGCGCTCCTCCCGCCAGTAACCGAGGAAGGCGTGCGCCCCGCCGGCCCGGCCCCCGGCGGACCCCTCGGCCAGCCACAGCAGCGGCCGGATCCCGGCCCGCTCCAGCGCGGCCGCGAGGAGGACGACGGCGTCCAGCGGCGTGGCGACGCGCCAGGTGAGGACGTCGCCGGGGGAGCGCACCTGCTGGCCGAGGTCGGCCCAGCTCAGCGGCGGCTCGGAGTGCCGGATACCCCGGCGGCGCACCACCTCGGCGACCGCAGCGACGACCTCGTCCACGCGCTCGGCGGTGGCGGCGTAGCCGACCAGGGCGCCGCTGCCGGTCCGCTCCTCGAGCAGTCCGGCGGCCTCGGTCACCAGCCCGGTGACCGCAGGGTGGTTGGGCATGACGTGCGCGGCGAGCATCTCCAGCGACAGGGGGAGCGGGCTGGCCAGCCACTGGTTGGCGGCGAGCACCTGCACCGGGGCGGTGGCCTCGCCGACCAGCACGTCGTCGTGCCAGACCTCGACGTCCACCACGCCGGGGCGCTGCTCCTCGACGTGCAGCATCGCCGCCGGGTCCATGACCAGCCCGATGCCGGTGAGGACGGTGGCGCGGCCGCCGTCGACGTCGGCGAGCAGTTCGATCCCGTGGGCGATGGGGCCCTCGGCGTCGCGCACCGTCAGCCGGACGGTCGCCCCGCGCAGCGTGCGCCCGGAGGTGAGCGCCAGGCGCGACACCACCGGGACGCGGTTGTGCGCGAGCGCGTAGCTGAGCACCGGGGTGGAGGTCAGCTCGATGGAGACCACCGTCGGCGGCGCGACGACATCACCGATCCGGATGTCGGCAGTGCTCTCCATGTCACCTGTCTACCGGGTCGGACGGACTGGTCCGCCCATGGTCCCCGACGGGTGGGGCGGGTGTGACGGGAGAGCGCGAACGTTGCCGGATATCACGTGACCGGTGGTCCCGGCGCGGGCCGGTCCTGCCGATGGCGCGCCGCCGTCCCGCCGGGTGGGGGGCAGGGGCATGCGGATCCTCTGCCCCCGGGTGCAGGCGCACTCAGAGGCAGGGTGTCGACGGAGAGGTGTCGCACCCGGGTTGCCGAGTGGTGGCCCGGCGAGGGAGGTTGCCCGACATGGACGCCAGGCGACGGCACGACTCCGGACTGCTGGTCGAGGAGCGCGGGCACGTCCGCGTGCTCACCCTCGACCGCCCCGAACGGCGCAACGCCCTCTCCACCGAGGTGCAGGCCGACCTCGTGGAGGAGCTCCTCCGGGTGGTCGAGGACGGCGTGCGCGCGGTCGTCCTCACCGGCACCGGGCCGGCGTTCTGCGCCGGCCTCGACCTCAAGGAGATCCGCGCCGCCGACGAACGGGGCGAGCGCTTCCGGCCGCCGATGAACCGGCCCGGGCGGTCGCTGTTCGAGGTGGTCACCGAGACGCCCGTGCCGGTGCTCGCCGCGCTGAACGGGCCGGCGGTCGCGGGTGGCTTCGAGCTCGCGCTCGCCTGCGACCTGCGGATCGCCTCGCCGGCGGTCCGGTTCGCCCTGCCGGAGGCCGCGATCGGCATGGGGGCCAACTTCGGCTCGGTGGTCCTGCCCAAGCGGATCCCGGTCGGCATCGCGCTGGAGATGCTGTTCACCGGCGACCCGATCGACGCGACCGAGGCTCAGCGCTGGGGTCTGGTGAACCGGCTGGTCGAGCCCGACCGCGTGCTGCCCACCGCGATGGAGCTCGCCGACCGGATCGCCGCCAACGCGCCGATCTCGGTCCGCCGGATGAAGGAGACCGCGGTCAAGGCGCTGGAGCTGCCGCTCTGGCAGGGGCTGCGGCTCGACGTCGGGCCCAACCCCTATCTCAGCGAGGACCGCCGGGAGGGCATCGCCGCCCGGCTGGAGAAGCGGGCACCGCGCTGGACCGGCCGCTGAACGCAGGCGAGGGCGCCGTCAGGTGCCCGGTCGGTGCAGCTGGACCAGGCCGGCGCTGACGGCATGTTGCGGAACCGCGACGTTCATGACTTTCCCGTAACGGCTCGTCCCACCCGTCAGACCGGGATGACGGCGGGGGGTCGCGGCTGCGAGGGTCCGCCTGTCCGTGCCGGTACCGACCCCGAGGAGACGTCATGAACTGCGCGCACTGCGGAGCCGTGCACCAGCGAGGCCGCTTCTGCGTCGGCTGCGGCAAGACGATGCCGCCGTCGTCGCTGCCGCCCCGCCCGGTCCGCCTCGCCCCGCGCCCGCCCTACGAGGTCACCGACGACATGACGCAGCCGGTGCTCCGCTTCGACGTCGAGCAGCGCCGCTCCCCGGCCGCCGAGCGGCTGCGGACCCGCGTCGGCTGACGTCTTCCCGCCCCGAGGGCGCCGCTCCCACGGGGGAGCGGCGCCCTCGTGGGTTCCAGCCGGGAGGCGTGGCCGGTGCCCGCTTCACCCGTCCGGGTGACCAGGCTCACTGCTAGCAATCTGCTTGCAGTTGTTAGCACGCCGGGGATGCGGGGCACACACAGAACCGTCAGGTCATCCCCGAACCCTGGAGCTGTGTCCCGCCATGACCGACAACAACGCCAAGATGATCAACCAGCTGCGCGCCCTCGTCCTGCTCACGCAGACCGAGGAGCAGATCGCACGCACCCGGATCAGCCAGGCCCGCACCGACGCCGTCCGTCGCGAGCTCACCCAGAACGCCGACAACGCCGCGGCGCGCTCGCTGGAGATCACCGAGCAGCTGCGCGCCCTCGGTGGCGTCCCCGACGTCGTGACTCCGGTCGTCGGCCGCCTCTCCGCCGCCCTCAAGGCCACGTTCGAGCAGACCACCTCCATCGAGGAGGCCCTGCTGCAGGACCTGCAGCTGGAGCACCAGCTGCTCGACCGCGCCACCTACCTCAAGGTGCTCGCCGAGACCGCCGGTGAGACGAAGACCCAGCGGCTGGCCGAGAAGCTGATCGAGGCCCACAGCGCGACGGTCGAGTGGCTGACCGTCGTCCTCGCCGAGGAGGCCCTCGGTGGCCCGGCCGCCCTCCAGCCCACCCCGGTGCAGAAGGTGGCCGGTGGCGTCGCCCGCGCGGTCAACGCCCCGGTGCGCTTCTGGGCCAACACGGTGAACAACGCCGTCGACACGGTGCGCCACGCCGGCGAGGAGACCTCCGACCGGTTCTCCGCCGTGGGTGACCGCGCGTCCGCCTTCACCGGTGCGGTCCGCGAGACCCTCACCGTCGGCCGGGCCGCCTCGCTCCGCCGCGCCGAGCGGATCGCGCAGCGGGAGGGCAACGACGAGGCCGCCGAGGCGGCGCGCACCGCCCGCGAGGAGCTGGGCGACGTCACCGCCGACGAGCTGCCCATCAAGGGCTACGACTCCATGTCGGTGCAGGACGCCGTCAAGGCGGTCAAGCAGCTGAAGACCCCGCACGACATCAACGTGATCATCCGCTACGAGGAGACCCACAAGAACCGGTCGAACGTGGCGAGCGCCGCCCAGACCCAGCTGGCCGCCCTGGCCAAGGACGCCGTGGGCGTCAGCGAGTGACGCACGGGCCCCGTCCGCTGTGACGGGGCCGGGCACACGGAGGGCCCGCATCCCCACGGGGGTGCGGGCCCTCCGCGTGCGCCAGATCGCGTGCCTCCCAAGTTTGGCACGCCGACGACGAAGGGGAAGCCTGCACCCATGAGCATCACACCCGAGGCCCTCGAGGCGGAGTTCTCGCTGACGACGGCCGCGACCCGGCTGGACTTCCTCAGCCGCCGCGACAACGGCGACACCGCGCTGAACACCGTCAGCGACGACAGCACCGACGACTGGTCGGCCTCCCTGCGCGACACCGGTACCCAGCTGGACGTCTACGAGGCGCTGGAGCTCCTCGCCCTGGGCGAGGTGGTCTCGCGCCGGGCCCACGACAGCCAGCTGGTCGGGATCCGCGCCGCGCTGCGCGGCGGAGCCGGGTGGGAGCAGATCGCCGCCGCCCTCGGGGTCACCCCGGAGCAGGCGTGGGACTCCTTCACCGAGTCGATCGACCGCCAGCTCGACGCCGGGGCCGCCGAGAGCGCCCGCGAGCTCGCCGGCGCCCGCCCCGGCCGCTGAGCCGGGGCGGCGGCGGGCGATCCGAGGTCAGCGCACCTCGACCCCCCGCCAGAAGGCCACCCGGTCGGTGATCTCCCGCGCGGCCTCCTTGGGCTGGGGGTAGTACCAGGCGGCGTCCGCGTTCTGCTGCCCCTCGACCTCCAGGGTGAAGTAGGAGGCGGTGCCCTTCCAGCTGCAGACGGTGTGCGTCTCCGAGGGGCGCAGCACGTCGTCGCGGACGGAGCCGCGCGGGAAGTAGGCGTTGCCCTCGACCGTGACGATGTCGTCGGACTCGGCGATGACGACGCCGTTCCAGGTAGCGGTGGTCATGCCCCGATCGTCCTCCGCCCGCGGCCGCGGCGCCGGTTGCGATCGGGGGCGTGACGCGCGACGGGGTGGGCATGGAGGAGTGGGTGACCACCCGGTCACCGATCCGAGCCCGGACCACAGGAGGACCTCCCATGGCGCAGCCCCACCAGCACGGTGCCGACGACCGGAGCGAGGGTGAGGGCACCCCGAAGGGCAGGCGGCTCGGTCGCGTGCTGATCCCGCTGGGGATCCTCCTGGTGATCCTCGGCATCTTCACCTACATCCTGGTCGTCACCCTGGGGAGCACGGGCGACGACGAGGACGTCCTCGACAACGAGGGCGCGGCGGCCACCGTCGTCCTCGAGGTGCCGGCGCCGCTGCCCGGCTGACCTGCCTGCGGGGTCAGGAGCGCAGGAGGGCGAAGGTCGCCACGGCGTGCACCAGCGCCTTGCCGTCCTGCTCCACGTCGGCCTCGCAGACCGTGAGGTGCTCCCCGCGGCTGCGCAACCGGGCGGTCACCTGGACCGGCCCGGTGGTGCCCGGGCGCAGGTAGGTGACGGTCAGCTGGCTGGTCGCCGGCACCTCGCCGTCGCCGGTCGTGGTGCGCACCGCCTGCCCCATCGCCGTGTCGACCAGCGTCGCCAGCACCCCGCCGTGCAGCGTCCCGGCCGGGTTGAGGTGCTCGTCGGTCACCTCGAACGCCATCCGGGCGGCGCCGTCCCCGTCCGGCTCGGGCCGGGCGCCCAGTCGCTCGGCGAACCCGCTGGCCGTCTCGTCGTCGCTCATTGTGGGCGGCTACCCGGCGCGAGGCGGGCGCACGCCCCGGGCGCGGGATGGCCGGGGCGGGCGGGGTGCACGGCGCCCTCCGTCACCCCTCGACGCACCGGGCTGCACCACCGGATCCCCGGCGCCCCGGTGGGCGAGGATCCCCGGGTACGCACCTCGACCAGTCATCCAGGAGTCACCCATGAGCCACCCCGGGAACGGCCCGGACCAGAACCCGTCCGGTCAGCAGCCGGGCCAGCCCGGGCCGTACGGGCAGCCGGCGCAGCCCGGTCAGCCGGGTCAGCCCGCCGGCGCTCCGGTGCCGCCGCAGCGCGGCGCCACCCCCGGGGGTCAGCCGCAGCAGAAGAGCAGCCCGGTCAGGAAGGTCCTCCTGGCCGTGGGTGGCGTCCTGGTCGCCCTCGTCGCCGTGGGCCTGCTCTTCAGCATGCTCGGAGGAGGGGAGCCCGAGGTGGGTGACTGCGTGGCGAACCTCGACGGCGAGCAGGTCGAGACGGTGGAGTGCGGGGCCGCCGAGGCCGAGGCCCGCATCGTCGGGATCGACGAGCAGGAGCTGGACTACGCGGACTTCCTGGAGCAGGACGTCTGCCTCGACTTCGAGTCCGCCGTCGGCGCCATCTGGGTCGGCGACGACGAGGCCGAGCCCGGCACGATCTACTGCGCCGAGCCGGTCTGACCCCTGCGCCGCGCCGGGTGCCCCGCCGGTCGGCCGGCGGGGCACCCGCCGTTCCCGCACCCGGTGGTCACGTTCCCTGCGCGGCGCGGTCCGCGTCGCCGCGCCGCTCCAGGTAGAAGGCGCCGAGCGCACCGGCCAGCGTGGCGAACACCGCCACCGAGTAGGTGGCCAGGGCGATGTCGAGGACACGGGCCAGCCCTCCGTCGGCCGTGAGCGGCTGCCCGACGATCGTGGCGAGGGCGGCGTCGTAGAGCGCGGTGCCGTAGGAGTCGTAGGCGCCCAGGACGTACAGCAGCTGGCTGGTCGCCAGGACCACCACGACGGTCACCGCACCCAGCCAGCCGATCCGGCCGCTCAGCAGGCGCCCCGCAGACCGCGAGCCGCGGACCGCCGCCGACACCACGCCCCCGACGCGCGCCGCGCGCAGCAAGGCCAGGGCGCGGGCGAACCGCAGGAACGGCACCGCCAGGAAGATGACCTGCCACCAGTTGCGCACCCAGAAGCGGCGCTGGTCGCGGGCGGTGACGGCCCGGTGGACGAACTCCGCCACGAACACCGCCCAGAGCACCCAGCCGACGACGCTGAGCGTGGTCGTGAGCCAGGGCTGCCGGGCGAGCGACTGCCCGAGGACGACGAGCACGAACACCAACCCGAGCGCCCCCATCGGCTTGTCCAGCCGCCGGGCCAGCCCCGTCTGCTCAGGGGTGTCGTCGCTCGCGGGGAGGGGCGCGCCGCTGGAGCGGAACGGGGAATCGGGCTGCGGGCGCTGCATCGACGCTTCCTACCCCGCGTGCGACGCGGTCCCTCCCCGGTTCAGGGCAGCCGGTGCAGCAGCGCGCGGGCGACCGCGGCCAGCCGGCCGCCGGTCGTCCGCGCGGCCAGGGACTCCAGGCGGGCTGCGGCCAGCCGTAGCAGCGAGGGGACGTCCGCCGACGGGCCGGCGTGCTCGTCCCGGCTGCCGGTGCGCATGCCCCCAGGCTCGCAGCTCGCCGGTGCGGCGGGGTGGGGGGCTCGTCGATGCCGGTACGGGCATGCTTAGGTGTGCCTCACCTACCTCGAGGAGGACCTCAGTGACCAGGCTCGGGCGCGCGATCGCCGCCGTCTCCACCCTCACCCTCGCGGCGTCCCTGGCCGCGTGCGGCTCGGACGCGGACACGCTCACCGTCTACAGCGCCCAGCACGAGAGCCTGGTCCGCGCGATGCTCGAGGACTTCACCGAGGAGACCGGCATCGAGCTGGAGTTCCGCGATGCCAACGACTCGGAGCTGGCCAACCAGATCATCGAGGAGGGCGACGCCTCGCCGGCCGACGTCTTCCTCACCGAGAACAGCCCCGCCATCTCGGCCGTGGACCAGGCGGGGCTGCTCGCGCCGCTGGACCAGGCCACCCTCGACCAGGTCGACGAGCAGTTCCGGCCGTCCTCGGGCAACTGGGTGGGTTTCGCCGCCCGTTCGACGACGCTGATCTACAACCCGGCGGAGATCGGCGAGGACGAGCTGCCCGCCTCGATGCTCGACCTGGCCGACCCCGCGTGGGACGGCCGCGTCGGCATCGCCGCCGGCGGCGCGGACTTCCAGGCGATCGTGAGCGCCGTGCTCGAGCTCGAGGGCGAGGAGGCGACCCGGGAGTGGCTGGCCGGGCTCGAGGAGAACGCCGAGATCTACGCGAGCAACACCGCGATCATGAAGGCCGTCGACGAGGGCGAGGTCCCGGTCGGCATCACGTACCACTACTACTGGTTCCGCGACCAGGCCCAGGACGGCCTCATCGGCGACGACGCCGCGCTGCACTACTTCCGCAACCAGGACCCGGGCGCCTTCCTCAGCACCTCGGGCGCCGGGGTGCTCGCCTCCTCCGACCAACCCGAGCAGGCCCAGCAGCTGGTCGCGTACCTCACCGGCCGCGCGGCGCAGGAGCGGCTCGCCGGCAGCAGCGCGCTCGAGTACGCCGTCGGGTCCGGTGTCGCCTCCGCCGAGGCCCTTCCGCCGCTGGCGGACCTCCAGGCGCCGGCCGTCGACCCGGGGACCCTCGACGCCCCGCGGGTCACCGAGCTGATGCAGGAGGTGGGTCTGCTCTGACCCCTCCCGCGCCCAGCGCCACGGGCCCCGGGGCACCGGCCCGGCCGGTGCCCCGGGGTTCCGGCGCGTCCGGGAGCCGGGGCCGGCGACCGCTGCGCCGGACGCCGGTCACCCTCGCGCTCGCCGCCTGCGTCGCCGCGCTCGCGCTGCTGCCGCTGGTGCACATCGCGGCGTACACCGTCGACGTCGGCTGGTCCGGCGTCCGCGAGCTGGTGCTGCGGCCGCGGGTCGCCGAGCTGCTCTGGAACACCACCCGCCTGGCGCTGGGCACGGTCGTGGTCTGCGCGGTCCTGGGGGTCGGCGCGGCCTGGCTGGTGGCGCGCTCGTCGGTGCCCGGACGGCGTCTGTGGCACGTGCTGCTGGTGGCGCCCCTGGCGGTACCGGCGTTCGTGAACAGCTTCGCGTGGATCTCGCTGCTGCCGGGTCTGGACACCTACGCCGGCGCGCTGCTGGTGGTCTCGCTCTCGTACTTCCCCTTCGTGTACCTGCCCGTGGTGGCCGCGTTCCGCGGCCTGGACCCCGCCCTGGAGGAGACGGCCCGCGGGCTCGGGCTGTCCGGCTGGGCGGTATTCCGGCGCGTGCAGCTGCCGCAGCTCCGCGTGGCGCTGCTGGGTGGCGGCCTGCTGGTGGCCCTGCACGTCCTGGCCGAGTTCGGGGCGCTGCAGATGCTGCGCTACCCGACCTTCACCACCGCCATCTACGACCAGTACCGGGCCACCTTCAACGGCCCGGCGGCCACCATGCTGGCCGGCGTCCTGGTGCTGCTGTGCCTCCTGCTGCTGCTGGCCGAGGTCCGGTTGCGGGGTCACCGCGGGTACGCCGGCAGCGGGCGGGGCGCGGCCCGCCCCGTCCGGCCGGTGCGGCTGGGCGCCCTCGCCGCGCCGGCGCTGGTGGCGCTCGCCGGGCTCGTCGGCCTGGCCCTGCTGGTCCCCCTGGGCGCGCTGGCCTACTGGCTGGCCGGAGGTGCGCCGGCCGGTCCCGACTGGGGTGACCTGGTCGCGACGACGGGTACCACGCTGGCGCTCGCCGCCGCCGCGGCGGCGCTCACCACCGCCATGGCCCTCCCCACCGGGTGGCTGGCCGTCCGCGCCCGTGGGCGCACGGCGACGCTCCTGGAACGGGCCACCTACCTGGGCAGCTCGCTGCCCGGCATCGTCGTCGCGCTGGCGCTGGTCACGCTGAGCATCCGGGTCACGCCGTGGCTGTACCAGACCGTCCCCGTGCTGCTCGCCGCGTACGCGATCCTCTTCCTGCCCCGGGCGATCGTCCCCGTCCGCGCGGCGGTCGAGCAGTCCCCACCGCTCTACGACGACGTCGCCGCCTCCCTGGGGTCCTCCGGCGCCGACCGGCTGCGCCGGATCACCCTGCCGCTGCTCGCGCCCGGCCTGGGTGCCGGCGCGGCCCTGGTGTTCCTCGCGGTCGTCACCGAGCTCACCGCCACCCTGCTGCTCGCCCCCACCGGCACGGCCACCCTCGCCACCGCGTTCTGGTCGGCCAGCAGCGCGCTGTCCTACGGTGCGGCCGCCCCGTACGCGGCCGTGATGGTGCTGCTCTCCGCGCCGGCCACCGTCCTGCTGTCCCGCCACACCCGACGAGGTCCGACCCCATGAGCTCCCTCACCGTGACCGGCCTGACCAAGGCCTTCGGCCCCACCCCTGTGCTGACCGGTGTGGACCTCCACGTGCCGGCCGGCGGGTTCACCGCCCTGCTCGGCCCCTCGGGCTGCGGCAAGACGACGCTGCTGAGGCTGGTCGCCGGCTTCGACGACCCCGACAGCGGCACCGTCGCCCTCGACGACCGGGTCGTGGCCGGTGCCGGGCGCGGCGTGCCCGCCCGGCAGCGGGGGATCGGCTTCGTGCCGCAGGAGGGCGGCTTGTTCCCCCACCTGAGCGTCGCGGGCAACGTCACCTTCGGCCTGCCCCGCCGCCGGCGCGCCGACCGCGGACGGGTCGCCGAGCTGCTGGCGCTGGTGGGCCTGGACGCCGACCTGGCCGACCGGTCGCCGCACCAGCTCTCCGGCGGCCAGCAGCAGCGGGTCGCCCTCGCCCGGGCGCTGGCCCCCGAGCCGGCACTCGTCCTCCTCGACGAGCCGTTCTCCTCCCTGGACGCCGCGCTGCGCGAGGACACCCGGCGAGCCGTCCTCGCCGCGCTGGCCGCCGCCGGCGCGACCGCCGTGCTGGTCACCCACGACCAGTCGGAAGCGCTGTCGATGGCCGACCAGGTGGCGGTCCTCCGGGACGGCCGGCTCGTGCAGCTGACCGACCCTCGGACCCTGTACCGGCGGCCCGCCGACCTCGACGTGGCGGCGTTCGTCGGCGAGTCGGTGGTCCTCGACGCCGAGATCCGGGACGGCAGCGCGCTCTGCGTCCTGGGCGCGCTCCCGGTCGACGGGGGGGCGGCCGAGGGGCCGGCCAGGGTCCTGCTGCGGCCGGAGCAGCTGCGCCTCGGGCCGCCGCTCGGCGCGGGCGCCCGGGCGCGGGTGCAGGCCGTCGACTTCTACGGTCACGACTCCCGCGTGTGGCTGACGCTGGCCGACGGCGGGACGGTGACGGCCCGGCTGGAGGGGACTCGGCTGCCCGCGGTCGGGCAGGAGGTCACGATCGAGGTGGCCGGCGCCGCGCTGACCTTCCCGGCCGACGCCCGTGCCGCGCGGCCGGACGCCGCCGACCGGGCGGACCGGGGGGCGCGCCGCGACCCGGTCGTCCGCACAGGTTAGGAAAGCCTAAGCTGACGCGCATGGACCTGTTCCTCTTCACCGTCGACCCGCAGTGGGGGCGCGACGTCGTGGCTGCCGGTGCCGCCGGCATCGTCATCGACTGGGAGCGGCGCGGCAAGCTGCGTCGGCAGGCGGGGGAGGGGACCCAGGTCAACGAGGACACCCCCGAGGACCTGACGCGGGTGCGGGCGGCGACCTCGGGCCGCGTGCTCTGCCGGGTCAACGGCTTCGGGCCGTGGACGGCCGACGAGGTGACCGACGCGATCGCCCGCGGGGCCGACGAGCTGCTGCTGCCCATGGTGCGCTCCACCGAGGAGGTGGACCGGACCCTCGACCTCGTCGCGGGCCGGTGCGGCCTGGGCATCCTGGTGGAGACGCAGGAAGCGGTGGACCGGGCGGCGGAGCTGGCGCAGCGGCCCCTCTCGCGGATCTACGTCGGGCTGAACGACCTGCGGATCGACCGCCGGTCGACCTCGTTGTTCGCCCCGCTCGTGGACGGCACGGTCGACGCGGTGCGGGCGCAGGTGGCCGTGCCGTTCGGGGTGGGGGGCCTGACGCTCCCGGGCCGGGGGTTCCCCGTGCCCGGTGACCTGCTGGCCGCCGAGCTGGTCCGCATCGGCACGGGCTTCACGTTCCTCCGCCGGTCCTTCACCGCCGACATGGCCGGGCGCGACCCGTTCGTGGAGGTGCCGCTCCTGCTGCGCGCTCTGGACGAGCTGCGCCGGGCCGGCGCCGAGCGCGCCACCGCCTCCCGCCGGGCGTTCGTCGACGCCGTCACGGCGATGGCGCAGCAGGTCCCGGCGCGGGTGGCGCTGCCGGCGTGAGAGCCCTGGTGACCGGCGCCGGCGGGTTCGTCGGCCGGCACCTGGTGGCGCGGCTGGAGCGGGACGGCTGGCAGGTCACCGGGCTGACCCGCCGGGACGTCGACCTGGCCGATCCGGTCGCCGGCGCCGCGGCCGTGACCGCCGCGGACCCGGACGTCGTCTTCGCGCTCGCCGCCGGCCGGGCGAAGGCCACGGCGGCGGAGCGCGCCGCCACGACGGCGGTCAACACCACCCCCTGGCTCGTCGATGCCCTGCCCGACCGCTGCCGGGTCGTGGTCCGGCTCGGCTCCTCCACCGAGTACGCCGCCGCGCCGCACCCGCTCGCCGAGGACGCCGCCCTGCAGCCGCGCGGCTTCTTCGGCGCGACCAAGGCCGCCGGCTCGCTGCTCCTGCAGGCGGCGGCGGCCGAGCGCGGGATCCGGGCGGCCGTGCTGCGCGCCTTCCAGGTCTACGGGCCGGGCGACCACCCCACCCGCCTCGTCCCGGTCGTGCTGACCGCCGCCCGCACCGGCGGCACCGTGGCCCTGCCCGCCCACGTCAGCCGGCGGGACTGGGTGTGGGTGGGTGACGTCGTCGACGCCTGCGTCCGCGCCGCGGTGGCCGGCGACCTGCCCCCCGGCGCCGTGCTGAACATCGGCACCGGGGTGCAGACCGCCACCGAGGAGCTCGTCGCCACCGCCGAACGGGTCACCGGTCGGCCGATCCCGACCGCCCCGGGCGCGCACCCCGGGCGCGACTGGGACACCGCCGACTGGGTCTGCGACCCGGCGCTGGCCCGGCGGCTGCTGGGCTGGGCCCCCACGGTGGACCTCGCGGAGGGCCTGACCCGGACCTGGGCCGCGGGGTGACCGCCGGCGGGGGAGCGGGTCCCCAGGTGGCGGTCGTCGTCCCCGTGCACGGCAACGAGGCGACCCTCGCGGAGCTCGCCGACCGGCTCGGTGCGGCGCTCACCGGCCGGCCCTGGCGGCTGCGGCTGGTCGTCGACGCCTCGCCGGACGGCAGCGCCGCCGTGGCGCGCGCGCTCGCCGCCCGGGACGGCCGGATCGCGGTCACCGAGCTGGCGGTCAACGTCGGGCAGCACGCGGCGCTGGCGCGCGGGCTCGCCGAGGAGGCGGCCGGCGACGTCTGGGTCTGCCTGGACGCCGACCTCCAGGACCCGCCGGAGGCGGTGCCGCTGCTGCTCCACCGGCTGGCCGCCGGCGACGTGGCGGCGGTCTTCGCCGGGCGGCGCGGCCGCTACGAGTCGCCGCTGCGGCGGCTCACCGGCACGCTCCACCGGCGGGTGGCGGCCCGGCTGACCGGTCTGCCGCCGGACGCCGGTGCCTTCCTCGCCATGGGCCCGGCCGTGCGGGCCGCCGTCGTCACGGCCGTGCAGGAGCAGGGGGCGCCGAGCGTGGTGCTGGCAGTCGGCCGCTCCGGCCGGCCGGTCGCGAGCGTGCCGGTCGTCCGCGACCGGCGACCGGTGGGCCGGTCGGCCTGGACGGCCCGTGCCCGTGTGCGGCAGTCGCTGCGGTCGCTCTCCTGGGCCGCGCGCGGCCGCCGCTGACCACGGGCGGTCACCGGCTCCAGAGCTGCAGCACCAGGTCGGTCTTGCCGGCCGGGAACCCGCGCTCCTCGACCATGCGCAGTCCCGCCGCGCGGAGGATCGCGTCGTCGTCGGTGGGCTCGGGCTCGCCGTCGAGGAGCCGGCGCACCACCCAGACCCGGTCCGCACCCGGCGGTGCGTCGTCCGGGGGGAGGACGACGTCCGGGCGCAGCCGGGGCGCCAGGAGCCGGACGTAGTGGTCGAGGCCGGTGGCCGACCGCTGGTCGGCGGCGACGACCGGCTCGCCGGGCTGGTGCACCTCGGCCAGCACCGCGACCAGGTCGTCGGCCCGCTCGCGCGGACCCCGGTCGGCCAGCGGGGCGGAGGCCAGCAGGGAGCAGGCCAGCAGGAGGGCACCCGCCGGGACCCGGGCCGGCCGCGGGAGCGCCATCGCGCCGGCCGCCGCCAGCACGCCCAGGCCCAGCAGCCCGGCCAGCAGGTAGCGGGGCAGGTACACCGGCCGCACCAGTTCGGCGGCCACCAGCAGAAGTAGGGGCACGACCAGCCAGCAGGCACCGACCACGCGGGCGCCGGTGGCGCGGAACGCCCCGACCACGGCGAGGCCCAGCCCGAGGAAGAGGAGTGGGGTCCGACCACCGGCCCAGGCCTCGGCGGCGAGCGCGACCAGCTGCCCGCCGGTGTCGCGCAGGTGCTCGGCGTTGCGCGCGCCCGTCCCGTTCAGGACGGCGAGCGCCACGAAACCCACGGCGGGCAACCCGGCCAGGGCGCCGGTGAGCACGACCGGCAGGGCCTGCCGGCGCCGGAGCAGCAGGGCGGCGGTCGCGAAGGCCGCGAGCACGGTGAGCGCGTACCAGTGGGCCAGCCCCATCCCCGCGCCCGCCAGCCCGAACAGCACCAGTCCCCGGGGCGGCTCCTGGAGCCAGCGGACCAGCCCCAGCGCCGCCGCGCCGGTCGCGAGGACGGCGAGCCCGTAGCTGCGGGCCTCGACCGACTGCTCGAGCACCAGCGGGTTGGCGGCGAGCACCAGCCCGGCGAGCACACCCGTGCCCCGGCCGGCGAGGCGGGTGAGCGCACGGGTGGTCAGGGAGAGGCCGCCCGCTGTCGCCAGGAGGGACAGGACGCGGAGCGAGGCGTCACCGCCGAGGCCGGGCACCGACGTCCACAGGTGCGTCACCAGGTAGTAGGGGGCGTTGTAGGACGGCGGCACGCCGGCCAGGTAGCTCGCGGTCCCCTCGCCGGTGGCGATCGCGGTCAGGATGTCGCCCAGGGGCAGGCGGGCCACCTCAGCGGTGAACAGCTCGTCGAACCAGAGGCCGTGGCCGGGCAGCAGCAGCCACCCTCCGAGGAGGGCGACGAGCACCGCGGGCAGCAGCTCCACCGGCGACCAGCGCGGCGAGGCCGGCTCCCGGTCCGCGTCGTCGGGAGCGGTGACCGGGGAGGGGCTCTCCGTCGCCGTCGGCACCCCAGCAGGTTAGGCGACCCTGAGCGGGCCGCCGCTCACGGCACCGCGGCCCGGTCGATCAGGCGGGCTCCCGCCGCATCGGGACGTGCGGGATGCCGTCCTCCAGGTAGCCGGGCCCGCTCCGGCGGAAGCCGAACCGCCCGTACCACTCCTCGAGGTGCGCCTGCGCGCCCAGCGTCAGGGGCCCGTCGCCGTAGCTCGCCAGGGCGGCCTCGATCAGCCGCCCGGCCAGCCCGCGACCGCGCGCCACCCCGGCGGTGGCCACCCGGCCGATGGCCCGGGTCCCGCCGTCGTCGAGCACGCGGATGGTCGCCAGCACCTCGCCGCCCTCCTCGAACCAGAGGTGCTCGGTGGTGGGCTCCGCGTCCCGGCCGTCGAGCTCCGGGTAGGGGCATTCCTGCTCGACCACGAAGACGTCCACGCGCAGCCGGCACAAGGCGTAGACCTCGAAGGGTGTGAGGTCGGCGAACCGGGCGCGGCGCAGCACGGGTTGGGGGGCGGTCCCGGCGGAGGTCATGCAGGAGTTGTAGCCGGGGGGGCGGGCCGATCCTGCGCGCGGGGGGTCCGCCCGCGGAAAAGTCGGGGCAGCGGGGAGTGACGCGCGGTTGCGGGGTAGGAGGGCGGCATGTCGATGATGGACGCCCTGGACCCCTTCTCCGGCCGCCAGCCCGACGACGGCATCCCGGCGGCCGATCCGGGAGCCGGTGCGCCCCCGACCGCCGACGGGTACGGGATCGGCGGCGAGGACCCCGACCGTGCGCCGGAGACCGATGACGCGGCCGTGGGGGAGGACACCGACCCACCGGGGGACACGACCTTCCGCACGCCCGACCCGCACGACATCGGCCCGGCCTCGGAGAACTGACCGGCCCGGGCCGTCAGCCGCCCAGCGCGGCGACGGCCCGGGCCACCAGCTGGCAGCGACCCACCGCCCAGAAGGCGACGCCCCTTCTCGACGGACGACCGTGCAGAGGTACCCGCCCGTCGTGCGGTCATGCCGGTGACGTGCAACCGGATCGCGCCCCGCCCACCGTGCGGGGATCAGGTGCCGTAGCGGGCGGCGGAGCGAGCGCGCGCCTTCGCGGCCTCGACCTCCCGGTCCTTGGGCGGGGCGGCGGTGACCAGGGAGTCGAGGAGCCGCGCGGAGGCGGCGGCCACCTCGGCCACGGCCTGCTCGAACGCCTCGGCGTTCGCGCGCGAGGGCTTGGCCGTACCGCTGATCTTGCGGACGTACTGGAGGGCTGCGGCGTGGATCTCGTCCTCGGCGGCCGGGGGCGCGAAGTTGGCCAGCGGGCGGATGTTCCGGCACATGCCGGGCAGCGTAGGGGCGCGTCCACCCGGCGGGACGGCCGCGGAGCGCGGTGCGGGAGACGGAGGAGGACGACGCGATGGCGGTGGTGCTGGTGGACGTGGCCAACGTGGTCGGCGCCCGTCCCGACGGCTGGTGGAAGGACCGGGCCGGGGCGGCCGGCCGCCTGCTGGAGCGGCTGACCGGGCTCACGGGCGGAACGGTGACCGGGCCCGACGGACGCGAGCTGTCCTGCACCGCGGTGGTCGCCGTCGTCGAGGGCCGGGCCCGCGACGTCCCCGCGCCCGCCGGGGTGGCGGTGGTGCGCGCCCCCGGCAGCGGGGACGACGCCCTCGCCGGGACGGCCGTCGGGCTCGCGGACGCCGGCGAGGACGTGCTCGTGGTGACCGCCGACCGGGGCCTGCGCGCCCGGTTGCCCGACGGCGTCGCGGCGACCGGCCCGGGGTGGCTGCTGGCCGAGCTCGACCGGCGCACCGCATGACCACGGGGCCGGTCGGGTAGCCGGTTGCGGACAACCGGTGCCCCCGGGCACCGATCGCCGCCCCAGCGAGGAGCTCCCCGTGCCGATCCCCGACCCGAGCGGGTCACCCCTCACGGTGCTGGTCACCGGCGCCTCCAGCGGCATCGGCCGGGCGACGGCGGTGCGGCTGGCCCGCCGCGGCGCCCGGCTGCTGCTGGTGGCCCGCGGCCGGTCGCCGCTCGAGGAGACCGCCGAGGAGCTGCGCGCCGCCGGCGCGGCCGCCGTGACGGTGTGCCCGGCCGACGTGCTCGACGAGGAGGCGATCGCCGCGGTCGTCGCCGCTGCGGTGCGGGAGTTCGGCCGGCTCGACGTCGTCGTCCACTGCGCGCAGGTGATGGCCTACGGCCGGATCGAGGACGTCCCCAAGGAGGTGTACGAGCGCGTCGTCGACACCTCCCTGCACGGCACCGCGACCCTGGCCCGCCACGTCCTGCCGGTCTTCCGCCGCCAGCGCGCCGGGCACCTGGTGATCGTCAACTCGCTGCTCGGCACCGTGACGACGCCGCTGCTGGGGAGCTACGCCGTCGCCAAGTGGGGCCAGCTGGCGCTGGCCCGGGTGCTGCAGCAGGAGACCCGGGACGAGCCGGGGATCTCGGTCTCGGTGGTCCACCCGGGCGGCGTCAACACGCCGATCTACCACCAGGGCGCCTCGTACGCCGGCTCGACCGGGCGCCCGCCCCCGCCGGTCTACTCCGCGGCGCGGGTGGCCCGCCGGGTGCTCGCCACGGTCGACCGGCCGCGCCGGGCCGTGCAGGCGGGGCCGCTCAACCACGTGGTGACCGCGGGGTTCCGGTTGCTGCCCGGGCTGTACGACGTCCTCGTCGAGCCGCTGCTGCGCACCTTCGCCCTGGCCGGGGACGACGTGCCGCCCACCGAGGGCAACGTGTTCCGGTCCCGGCCCGAGGGCAACGCCGTCGAAGGGCGGTGGCGCAGCATCTGACCCGCCGACCCGGGGTCGTCCGCCGCCCGGTTGCGGACGGCGGGTGCGGGTAGGGGCGCCGCACCGCCCCGGCACCCGGGCGGGAATGGGGCGGCCCGGTCCGGGGCTCGCCGTCGCGCGACATCCAGGAGCTCGCATGGAAGACACCGCCCCCGAGCTGCAGACGATGCCCCCGGGCCTCTACGACGTCGTCCAGCTGGCGCTCCTCGGCGCGGGGTTCGCGCTGTTCGCCTACTTCCTGTACGCGCTCACCAGCCGGGAGGAGGTGTCGGCGCGGTACCGCCCCTCGGCCTACGCCGGCTTCTGCCTCGCGGCGGTGGCGGCCCTCGCCTACGCCCGCATGGTCAGCAAGTGGGACACCGGTTTCACGCTCCAGGGCGACGTGTACGTGCCGAACCCGGAAGCGCTGCAGACGATCAGCAGCCGCTACATCGACTGGTCGATCACCGTGCCGCTGCTGATGGTCGAGCTGCTGGCGGTGTGCTCGCTCGCCGGCGCGAGGGCGCGCAACCTGCGCTTCACGACCATGGCCGCGGCCTTCCTCATGATCGTCACCGGGTACATGGGCTCCCAGGTGATCGCCCAGGGCCGCGACACCACGGCGCTGGTCGTGTGGGGCCTCGTCAGCACGACCTTCCTGGTCTACCTCTACGTCGCGCTGATCGGTGCGGTCCGGGCGTCCCTGCCGACCATGGGCGCGGAGGCCGCCACCACCCTCCGCAACGCGACGATCGTGCTGCTCGGCAGCTTCGGCATCTACCCGCTGATCTACTCCATCCCCGTGTTCGTCGACGTCACCCCGGCCTGGCTCACCACCATGCAGGTCGGCTACTCGGTGACGGACGTCGTGGCAAAGGTCGGCTTCGGCGTGCTGATCCACAAGGTCGCCAAACTCCGGACCGCCGAGGACGTCGTCGCCGGCGTCGACACCCACACCGAGCCGGTGTGGTCGAGCAACGTGCACAAGAGCGACGCCGTGCTCCCGGAGCTCACCCGGGTGTCGACGGCGGTGATCGGCCGGGTCCGGGGTGAGGACATCCGCCCCGCCCGCGGCTGACGGCGTGTCCGGGGGCGTCGCCGCGTCGGCGACCGGGCGCGCCCCCGTGGCCCCGTTCGGAGCTCCTGCCCGGGCCGCGACCGGGTGGTCGTGCGCGACGGCCGGGGCGGTCCTGGCGGTCGAGGTCGTCGTCCCCGGTGGCTGGGGAACCACCGGCTCGGCGGCGGTGCTGGTCGCGGGACTCCTCCTGGGGCTGCCGCACGGTGCTGTGGACCACCTCGTACCCGCCTGGCGGTTCGGCTGGCGGCCGACCCGGCTGGCCAGCTTCGCGGCCGCGTACGCCGGCCTGGCCGCCGGGGCCTACGGGGTCTTCACCGCCGCGCCCGGCCCGGCGCTGATGCTCTTCGTCCTGGTCTCGGCATGGCACTTCGGAACCGGGGAGACGGCCTTCGCCGACCTGCGCGCCGGTCGCCCCGTGCGGCCGCGGCCGGCGGCGTCGCTGACCCTCGGGGGCCTCGTGCTGCTGGTGCCGTTGCTCCGCGGCCTGGGCGTTCCCGGCAGCGACACCGGCGCGCTCGCCGAGGCCGTGGCTCCTGGCTGGGGCGGCGTACCGCCCGGGGTCGCGTCGGCCGCCGTCGCCGTGCTCGTCGGCGCGGGGGGAGCGCTCGCGCTCGACCTGGCCCGCCGCCACCGGTGGCTGGAGGCCGGGGAGGTCGGGCTCCTGGTGGCGGTGGTGCTCGTGGTCCCGCCGCTGGCCGCATTCGGCGTCTACTTCGGGGCCTGGCACTCGGTGCGGCACATCGCGAGGGTGGTGGCCGAGGACCCGGCGAACGGTCCCGACCTCGTCGCGGGCCGGCTGGCGTCGCCGCTGCGCCGGTTCTCCCTGGCGGCCGGCGCGCCCACCGCCGCCGTCCTCCTGGCGCTCGCCGCCCTCTGGTCCTGGGCGGACGGCTGGCGCGGACTCGTCGCGACGGACCTGCCGCTGCTCGCGGCCCTGACGCTGCCGCACGTCCTCGTCGTCGGCTGGGTCGACCGGACCGCGGCGCGCGGCACCGTCGGGTGACCCGGGACGCGGGGGGCGAGCGCCCGGACGCGGTGCTGCCCCGCGGTCGGCGCACCCGCAGGCGGTCGCCGGGCGTGTGAACAGCGTGTTCCGTCCCGTCACAGGGCATTGCCCCGGCGACGGCGCGGGGCCAGGCTGGCCCCACCCGACCTGCGGGGGCCCACCCGGAGGCCGGCCCATGACCGCGGAACCACAGGAACACCACACCCGGCCGGTGGCCCGGCACGGCGTCGAGGCCGAGGCGGTGGAGGCCGGGTACCACCAGAAGCGGCAGCTGCGCACCGGCACGGCCGGCTGGGTGCTGCTGGCCGGCCTCGGCGTCGCCGCGGTGATCTCGGGTGACTACGCGGGCTGGAACTTCGGGCTGGCCGAGGGCGGCTTCGGCGGGCTGCTGATCGCCGTCGTCCTCATGGCGGTCATGTACTCGGCCATGGTGCTCGGGCTCGCCGAGCTGGGCTCCGCCCTGCCGACGGCGGGTGGCGGCTACACCTTCGCCCGCCGCGCGCTGGGCCCCTGGGGCGGGTACGCCACCGGCGTCGCGGTGCTCATCGAGTACGCGATCGCGCCCGCGGCGATCGCCACCTTCATCGGCGCCTACGTGGAGTCGCTCGGCCTCTTCGGCATCACCGACGGCTGGTGGGTCTACCTGGTCGTGTACGCGCTGTTCATCGGCATCCACCTCATGGGCGTCGGCGAGGCGCTGTCGGTGATGCTGGTCATCGCGGGCATCGCCGTCGCCGGGCTGGTGGTGTACCTGGCGGGGGCGATCCCGGCGTTCGACTCGTCGAACCTGCTCGACATCGCGCCCACCGGCGCCGCCGGCGCCTCGGACTTCCTGCCGTTCGGCCTCATGGGCATCTGGGCGGCGTTCCCGTTCGCCATCTGGTTCTTCCTGGCGGTCGAGTGCGTGCCGCTGGCCGCCGAGGAAGCCCGCGACCCCGCCCGGGCGATGCCGCGCGGCATCGTCGCCGCCATGGGGCTGCTGCTGGTGCTGGCCCTGCTCATGCTCGTCTTCACCGCGGGCGCCGGGGGCTCGGCGGCGATGTCGGCCAGCGGCAACCCGCCGGTGGAGGCGCTGGAGGTGGCCGGCTCGCCCGCGGCGCTGGTCACGGTGGTGAACTACGCCGGGCTGTTCGGGCTGGTGGCCAGCTTCTTCTCGATCATCTACGCCTACTCGCGGCAAACCTTCGCGCTGTCCCGCGCGGGCTACCTGCCGCGCGCCCTGTCGGTGACCAACGGCCGCAGGGCCCCCGTGCTGGCGCTGCTGGTGCCCGGAGCGATCGGCTTCGTGCTGTCGCTGACCGGCCAGGGGGCGATGCTGCTGAACATGGCCGTCTTCGGCGCCACGGTCTCCTACGTGCTGATGATGGTCAGCCACATCGTGCTGCGCCGCCGCGAGCCCGACCTGCCCCGCCCGTACCGGACGCCGGGCGGCACGGCGACCACCGGCGTCGCGCTGGTGCTGGCCGCGGCGGCCGTCGTCGCCACCTTCCTGGTCGACGAGGTCGCCGCGCTGTGGACGCTGGGCGCCTACGCGGTCTTCCTCGGCTACTTCGCCCTCTACAGCCGCCACCACCTGGTGGCCTCGGCCCCCGAGGAGGAGTTCGAGCTGCTCGCCGCGGCCGAGGAGGAGGTGCGATGACCGTGCGGCGCACGAGGCTGGGCGGGCGCACCTACGAGTTCCCGTCGCTGTCGGACCTGCTGGCCAAGGCGACGCCGCTCCGCTCCGGTGACGTGCTGGCCGGGTGCGCGGCGGAGTCGGCGGCGCAGCGGGTGGCCGCGCAGGTGGTGCTCGCCGACCTGCCGCTGACCACCTTCCTGGAGGAGCAGGTCGTCGGCTACGAGGAGGACGACGTCACGCGGCTGATCCTCGACACCCACGACCCGGTGGCCTTCGCGCCGGTGGCCGGGCTGACCGTGGGGGAGTTCCGCGACGAGCTGCTCACCTGGGCCGCCGAGGGCGACGAGACCGCGATCAGCTCGCTGGCCCGCGGCCTGACCCCGGAGATGGTCGCGGCCACCTCGAAGCTCATGCGCAACGCCGACCTGGTCGCGGTCGGGCGGCGGGCGCGGGTGGTGACCGGCCTCCGCAGCACCCTGGGCCTGCCCGGCCGGCTGGCCTCCCGGCTGCAGCCCAACCACCCGACCGACGACCCGGTGGGGGTGACGGCGTCGATCGTCGACGGGCTGCTGCAGGGGTCCGGCGACGCGGTCATCGGCATCAACCCGGCCACCGACTCACCGGCGCGGACGGTGGCTCTGCTGGAACTGGTCGACGCCGTCATCCGCCGCTACGAGATCCCCACCCAGTCCTGCGTGCTCGCGCACGTGACGACCACGCTGCGCGCGCTGGAGCAGGGGGCGCCGGTGGACCTGGTGTTCCAGTCCGTGGCCGGAACGCAGGAGGCCAACCGCGGCTTCGGCGTGACGCTGGACCTGCTGGCCGAGGCGCGGGCGGGCGCCCTGGAGCTGGGCCGGGGCACCGTCGGGCGCAACGTCACCTACTTCGAGACGGGGCAGGGGTCGGCGCTGTCGGCCGGCGCGCACCGCGGGGTCGACGGGCGGCCGGTGGACCAGCAGACGCTGGAGTGCCGCGCCTACGCGGTGGCCCGGCACTTCGAGCCGCTGCTGGTGAACACCGTCGTCGGGTTCATCGGGCCGGAATACCTCTACGACGGCAAGCAGGTGATCCGGGCCGGGCTGGAGGACCACTTCTGCGGCAAGCTGCTCGGCCTGCCCATGGGCGTGGACGTCTGCTACACCAACCACGCCGAGGTCGACGCCGACGACACCGACACCCTCACCCTGCTGCTCGGGGCGGCCGGCTGCTCGTTCGTCATCGCCGTCCCGGGGTCCGACGACGTGATGCTTCACTACCAGTCGCTGTCGTTCTCCGACGTCCTCACCGCCCGGCGGGTGCTCGGCCTGCGCCCGGCCCCGGAGTTCGAGGCGTGGCTCGCGCGGATGGACCTGCTCGACGCCGACGGGCGGGTGCGCACGCTGACCGCGGACGCGCCGGCGGCGAAGGCGCTGCTCGCGGCGGCCCGGCCGTGACCGTCACCGGCAGCGACCCGTGGGCGGTCCTGCGGGCGGCGACCCGGGCCCGGGTGGCGCTGGGCCGGGCCGGCGACGGGCTGCCGACCGCGCGCGAGCTGGAGTTCCGGCTGGCCCACGCGGTCGCCCGCGACGCCGTGCAGGAGCCCCTCGACCCGGCTCTCGTGCGGGCCGGCCTCGACGGGGTGCCGGTGGTCGAGGTGCGGTCCGCGGCCGCCGACCGCGCCGAGTACCTGCAGCGGCCCGACCTCGGCCGGCGGCTGGCGCCCGGGTGCACGCTGCCGAGGGACGGTTCGGACGTGGCCATCGTGCTCGCCGACGGGCTCTCGCCGCGGGCGGTGCACGAGCACGGGCCGGCCCTGACGGCGGCGCTGCTCGACCGGCTGCAGGGCTGGTCGGTGGGCCCGGTGGTGCTCGCGACGCAGGCCCGGGTCGCGCTCGGCGACGCAATCGGCGCGGCGCTGGGCGCCCGGGTGGTGCTCGTGCTCATCGGCGAGCGCCCGGGGCTCTCCTCGGCGGATTCCCTCGGGGTCTACCTCACCTGGGACCCGCGCCCGGGCCGGGCCGACAGCGAGCGCAACTGCGTCTCGAACGTCCGGCCGCCGCACGGGCTGGGCTACGCGGAGGCGGCCGACGTGGTGGTGCGGCTGCTGACGTCCGCCCGGGAGCTGGGTGCCTCGGGCGTGGCGCTCAAGGACGAAGGGCCTGCCCTGGGCGCCTGATGCGGTCCCGGAGTGGCCGCCCTCGGCCCCGGCCGGCGCTGGGCGGGACGCCACGCCGGCCGGGGGAGGTGCGGTCAGCGGCTGGAGACGCCCGCGGCCACCTCGCTGGGGCGCTGCTGCTCGCCGGCGTAGGAGCTGATCGCCACCAGCACGCCGGTGAGGGCGGGGATGACCCACTGCAGCGTGTCGAGCTGCTGCTGGGCGGCGGCGAGGTCGGCCCGGGCGGCCTTGGTGAGCCTGCTGGGCCGGGTGCCGGACTTCGAGGGCACCGAGCCCGCGTCCGAGATGCGCTGCCCGAGCACGCGGCTGTACGCGGTGGCGCCCAGCGCGGCTGCGGTGACCAGGGTCTTCAGGGTCGACATGCCGGCGACGCCCTCCTGGGCGGCCACCCGCTGCTTGTTCGCCCGCAGCTGGCCGACGCTGCCGACGAGGTGCGCACCGATGGCGACGGCGTTGACGGGTGTCCAGCGGTCCCAGCCGGCGTTGGCGACGCGCCCGGTGGCCCGGTCGTCCCCGGCTTCGCCCGCGGCGGCGTTCAGGGCGACGGCGTTGGCCAGGGTTCCGCCGAACCAGGCGGACAGGCCGAGGTCGTGCAGCGCGCGGGACAGGGTGTTGCGGGCCATGTCGGCTCCTCGGAGTGGGGGGTGGTGCGCCGTCCCTACCCCGGGCGCCCGACGGCATGCCGGTTGCGCAACCGGAGTCGCGCGGGCTGCTCAGGAGCGGCGCAGGAGCCGGGCCACCCGGTGCTTCCGGCCCCCCGCGAGCTCGGCGGGGGCCGACGGCGCCGGCGCCTCCGGTTCCGGCGCCGCCGCGGCGCGCGCGTGCAACCGGGCCCGCACGTCGTCGGGCGTGCAGGCGCGGCGCTGCCGCTCGTCGCGGGCGAGGACGACACCCCCGGCGGTCACTCCCGCCAGGCCGGCCAGTCCGAGCAGCTTCCAGAGACGCACCTCCGTAACGTAGCGGCCCGTGCCCGAACTCCCCCTGGACGCCGCGGTCGACCTCACACGCACCGGCGACGTCTGGGTCTTCCGCGGCCCCTCGCTCGCCGACCGCGCCATCCGTGCGCTGACCAACGCGCCGGTGAACCACGTCGGCATGGCCGTCGTGCTGGAGGACCTGCCGCCGCTGCTCTGGCACGCCGAGCTCGGCAGGTCGCTGCCCGACGCCTGGAGCGGCACCCATCAGCGCGGTGTCCAGCTGCACGACCTGCGCGACGCCGTCCTCACCTGGCGCCGGCGGTACGGCCAGCGGGCGTGGCTCCGGCAGCTGGTCGGCCCGGCAGAGGACGGCGGGGTGACCCCCGCCATGGAGGACGCCGTGCTGCGGACGATCGCCCGCCTGGACGGGCGGCCGTTCCCGACCACCCGCGGCCTCGTGCGCGGCTGGGTCAACGGCCGGCTGCGCCGCCGCACGTCGGCGGAGACCGTCTTCTGCGCCGAGCTGGTCGCGGCCACGTACACGGCCATGGGCCTGCTGCCCGGCGACCGCCCGCTGAACGCCTACGACCCCGGGAGCTTCTGGTCCGGCGACGACCTGGCCCTGCTGCAGGGCGCCCGCCTCGGGCCGGAGATCCCGGTCGACGTCCCCGCGGTCTGACCCGCCCGCGCCGCACGTCGGCCGGGTGGAGCCGGATGAACTCCGAGCAGAGAGGTACCGGGGGCAGTCGCGCTCTGCCCCGGGCGGGTGGGCAGAGCGCTGGTGGTCGCGGAACCGCCTGGGTGGACGCCGGCCGCGTGAGCACCTGGGCCTTCAGGCGGCCGCCCGGACCGCCGTCTCGCCGAGATCCAGCACGGTGTCACCGGGGCGCTCGACGCCGACGTCGTGCGTGACGACGACGACCACGCGACCGGCGAACGCCGTCCGGAGGTCGCGGACCAGCGCCGCGGCGCTCGGGGCGTCGAGGTGGGCGGTCGGCTCGTCCAGCAGCACGACGTCGCGATCGGCCAGCAGGGCCCGTGCCGCGGCCAGCCGCCGCCGCTCGCCACCGGAGAGGGCCGTGCCACCGGCGCCGACGGGGGTGTCCAGCCCGTCGGGCAGCGTCGCGACCAGCCCGGTGAGCCCGGTGGCGGCCAGCGCCGCGCGCATGCGGGCCTCCCCGGCGGGCCCGGCCAGCTCACCGCGCGGGGCCGCCATCGCCAGGTTGGCCCGGATGGAGGAGGCGAACACGTGCGCCTCCTGCGGCAGCCACGCCATGCGGGCGCGCAGGTCCTCGCCGCGGATCCGGTCGGCCGGCACGCCGTCGACGGCGTAGCGGCCGGCGCGCGGCCGCAGCGAAGCCATGAGCACGGCCAGGAACGTCGACTTGCCCGTGCCCGACGGCCCCCGCACCACCAGCCAGGCGTCCCCGGCCTCGGCGCGGGCGTCGACCCCGCGCAGCACGTCCGGCCCGCCCGGCCAGCCGGCGCCGAGCGCCTCGGTGCGCAGCGAGCGGACGCCGCCGGGAGCCGGCAGGGGGTCGGCGGGCTCCGCGGCGACGGGGGCGGTCAGGACGGCGTCGATGCGGGCCTGCGCGTCGGCCAGCGCGCCCCGGCGCTGCAGCGCCGAGACCAGCCCGGCCAGCGGCTCCACCAGTGCGAGCGGGGCGAGCGCGACCACGGCGAGCAGGGGGCCGGTGAGCCCGCCGGCCGAGGCCGCGACGGTGCCGAGCACCGCCGCCGACCCGGTGCCCAGCACCACCAGGCCGTTGCCCACGGCGGCGGCCCGGTCGCGGGTGCGGGCGTGGCCGGCCTGGCGCGCGGCGGATGCGTCGAGCTCGGTGACGGCCCGGCCGGCCAGCCCGTGCGCCCGCAGGTCGGCCAGCCCCTCGAGCAGGGTGCTGGTCTCCCGCAGCGCCGCGACCCGCGCGGTGCTCTCCGCGCGGGCGGCGCCGGCGTCCAGGCCGCGGTGCGCGAGCAGGACGGCGGCCACCGTCGCCGCGAGCACGGCGGCGACCACACCCGCGGCCGCGAGGTCCACCAGCGCGAGCACCGCGACCGTGCCGGTGGGCACGGTGGCGGCCACCAGCACCGGGGGGCGGACCCGCACGGTCAGGTCCTGCACCACGCCGACGTCGCCCACCACGCGGGCCAGCGCCGACCCGGGTGTCCGGTCGGCGGCGAGCCCCTGGGCGGACAGCGCCCGCCAGACCCGCACCCGCAGGTCGGCGGCCTGGCGCAGCGCGACGTCGTGGGCGGAGAGGCGCTCCAGCCAGCGCAGCACGGCGCGGGCCAGCCCGAAGAAGCGGACGCCGGCGGTCGCGACCAGGAGGGTGAGCACCGGCGGCATCTCCGCGGCCCGCACGATCAGCCAGCCCGAGGCGGCGGTGAGCGCGACCCCGGCCCCGGACGACAGCGCGCCGGCCAGCACCGCACGGCGGAGCGCGCGCCCGGTGCGGGGCGGGGTTGCCGGCGCCGGCCGGGAGACCTCGGCCGGACCCGACGGCTCCGCCGGGACCCCGGCCGTGGAGGTGGCGGGTGCGGCGGGGGAGACGACGGCACCCGCGGGTGCTGCCGGTGCCGGGAGGTCGACGGTGCGGTCGGCGAGACCGGCGAGCACCGGGTCGTGGGTCACCAGGACGACGGTCACGGTGCCGCGCAGGGCGGCGAGGACGGCGGCCACCAGCCCGCGGGCGTCGTCGTCCAGGTGTGCGGTCGGCTCGTCGAGCAGCAGCAGCCGGGCGCCGCGGCGGACCCGCACCAGCGCGCGGGCCAGTGCGACCCGCTGCAGCTCCCCAGGGGAGAGCGACTCCGGCTCGCGGCCGGCCAGGTGGTGGCCCTCGACCCGGCCGAGCGCCTCGACGACGAAGGCCTCGGCCACCACCTCGTCGACGCCCGGCGCCGCGGCGGCGTGCCGGCGCAGCTCGTCGGCGACCGTCGCGCCCGTCGTACGCGGGAACTGCGGCACCACCGCGACCGGGCCCCCGGCGGCGACCGTGCCGGTGACCTGGGCCGCGGGGTCGGTCAGCCCGGCCAGCGCCGCCAGCAGCGTGGACTTGCCCGAGCCGCTCGCGCCCCGGAGCACCACGAGCTCCCCGGGGTGGACGACCAGGTCGGTGGGCGGCAGCGCGGGGACCCCTCGGCCCGGGTGGGAGACGCTCAGCCCGGCGACGAGCACCTCGGCGCCGCGCGGGTCGTCCTCGCCCGGTGCCGGTGCGGGCGAGGTGCCGGCGGGGGCGGCCAGGACCGCGCGCGCCTCGGCGGCGGCGAGGGCGGCGTCCTCCGCGGCGTGGTGGGCGGCGCCGAGCGCGCGCAGCGGGGCGAACGCCTCGGGGGCGAGGAGGAGCGCGGTGAGCCCCAGACCCAGGGCCAGGTGGCCCTCGACCAGCCGGACGCCCACGGTCACCGCCACGACCGCCACCGACAGCGTGGCGACGAGCTCCAGCACGAAGGCCGAGAGGAAGGCGATCCGCAGGGTGGCCAGCGTGCGGGTGCGGTGGGCCCCGCCGAGCGCGGCCAGCGCCGCCGTCTGCTCGGCGGCCCGGCCGAGGCCCACCAGGACCGGCAGGCCGCGGACCAGCTCCGCGACGTGCGCGGCGATCCGGTCCAGCGCGCGGGCGGAGCCGGCCGTCGCGTCCTGCGTGTGCTTGCCGACCAGCACCATGAACAGCGGCACCAGCGGCAGGGTGACCGCGACGACGACGGCCGACAGCAGGTCGGTCCAGGCCAGCGCCAGCAGCAGCACCGGGGGGACGACGACCGTCTGCGCGAGCGCCGGCAGGTAGCTGCCCAGCGCCGGGCCGAGGTCGTGCAGCCGCGTGGTGGCCAGCACCGCGGCCGGGGCCGGTCCGCCGGCCGCGGTCACCGCGGCGGGGGAGGTGGCGAGCCGCTCGAGCAGCCGGCGGCGCAGCAGGTCCTCGGCGCGCCGGGCGTCCCGCGCGGCCGCCGCCTCGCCGAGGCTGCCCGCGGCCGCGCGCAGCGCGACACCGGTGGCCGCGAGCGCCAGCGGGACGGTGGGGGAGCCCTCGCTCAGCCCGCTCGCGCGGGCGACGGCGTGGGCCAGGCCGGCGGCGAGGAGGACCAGGCCCGCCGTCTGCACGAGCGCGGCGAGCCCGGCCCGCACCAGCGCGCCGCGCAGCCCCGGGACGCCGGCCAGCGCGGCGAGCGGACCCCGCGGCGCGCCGGCGCTCATGCCGGCAGCTCGCTCGGTGCCGGGGCCTCACCGCTGCGGGGAGCGGCCTCGTGCTGCGGCTCCGCGGTCAGCCGCTCGCGGAACACCCAGTAGGTCCAGGCCTGGTAGCCCAGCACGACCGGCAGCCCGATGCCGGCCGCCCACGTCATCACCGTCAGCGTGTAGTCGCTGACCGACGCGTCGGCGATCGTCACGTCGAAGGCGGGGTCGATCGTCGAGGGGACGACGACGGGGTAGGCGGCCCCGAAGATGGTCGCGGCCGAGCTGACCAGGAGCACCGCCCAGCCGGCGAAGGCCTGCCCCTCGCGGTCGACCCGGATCCGCGCCCAGGTGACCAGGACGGCGAGCGCGCCGACGACCCAGAGCACGGCGGTGAGCGGCGTCCCCGAGCGCAGGTGCACCCAGCCGGCCCAGGCCAGCAGCGGCAGCGCGGCCAGCGGCGACCAGCGCAGCGCGAACGCGCGGGCCCGCAGCCGGACGTCGCCGCCGGTCTTCAGCGCCAGGAACAGCGCGCCGTGCACCACCGAGAAGGCGAGCACCGCGACCGCACCGAGCAGCGCCGCCCAGCCCACGCCGGCGAAGCTGCCGCCGACCCGGATGCCGTCGCCGTCGATGGGCAGGCCCAGCGTGGTCGTGCCCAGCGCCGCGCCCACGCCGAGGGCGGCGATCAACGACCCCACCGTGATCACGTGCGTCCAGGTGCCGTCCCAGCGCGGGTCGTGCGACTGGTGCCGCCACTCGAAGGCGACCGCGCGGATGATCAGGCCGAAGAGGACGAAGACGAAGGGCAGGTAGAGCGCGGGCAGCCAGGTGGCGTACCAGCCGGGGAAGGCGGCGAACACCGCGCCGGCGGCGGTGATCAGCCACACCTCGTTGCCGTCCCACAGCGGGCCGATGCTGCGCAGCATCAGGTGCCGGTCGGCGGTCCTCCGGCCCAGCACCGGCAGGAGGGCGGCGACGCCGAAGTCGAAGCCCTCCAGCAGCAGGAAGCCGGTCCAGAGCACGGCGACGGCGGCGAACCACAGGGTCTGCAGGTCCATGACGGGTTCCTCGGGGTTCTACGGGTGGGGGTCAGTAGGCGAACTGGAGGACGTCGTCGTCGGCGCGGTGGCCACCGCCGGCGCCACCGGCGTCGCCGTCCGGGCCCTCGCGGCGGTCGTCGTCCTGGCCGGTGCCGATCGGTGGCGTGGTGCTCGCGTCGCCGGCGGTGGTGCCCGCCCGGACGAAGGTGGTGATCAGCCAGAGCTCGATCACCGCGAGGACCCCGTAGACCAGGGTCAGGGCGCCCAGGGACGTCCAGACCTCGGCGGCGGTGACCCCGGGGGAGACGGCCTGGGCGGTGAAGAACCAGATCTGGTCCTCGACCGGCACGTCCGGGTTCGGGACGACGACGAAGGGCTGGCGACCCATCTCGGTGAAGACCCAGCCGGCGGCGTTGGCCAGGAACGGCGCCCCCACGGCCGCCAGCGAGCCGTAGACCCCGATCCGCGAGGTCGGCACCCGGCCGCGCCGCGTCGACCACAGCGCGTAGGCCGCCACCCCGGCGGAGACCCCGCCCATGCCGATCATCAGCCGGAAGCTCCAGTAGGTGACCGCGAGCACCGGCTGGTAGTCGACCGGCTCCCCGGCCAGGTTGCCGAAGCGCGACGGGTCGTCGGGGTAGGTCGCGCCGTAGACCTCGGCGTAGCGCTCCTGGAGGTCGTTGACGCCGGGGACCTCGCTGGTGAAGTCGCCGTGGGCGAGGAAGGAGAGCAGGCCCGGCACGGTGATCGAGTGGACGTCGTCGCACTCGTTGGAGCCCAGCTTGTTCCAGGCGAAGATCGAGAACGACGCCGGGGCCTCGGTCTCGCACAGCGCCTCGGCCGAGCTCATCTTCAGCGGCTGCTGGTGGTACATCAGCTTGGCCTGCCAGTCACCGGTGAGCGCGACCAGGACGAAGGCGGCCAGGGACACCCAGCCGCCGACCCGGACCGACCGGCGCCACACCTGGTGGTCGATGTCCTCGGGGGAGCGCCCGGCCAGCCGCCGCCGGCGCAGGTGGTAGAGCCCGACGCCGACGAGGAGGGCGCCGGCGACCATGAGGGCGGCGACGATGGTGTGGGTGAAGGCGGCCAGGGCGGTGTTGTTGGTGAGCACCGCGAGGAAGTCGACCTGCACCGGACGGCCGGTCGTGTCGTCGGCGACGACCCCGACCGGGTGCTGCATCCAGGAGTTGGCGGCGATGATGAAGTAGGCGCTGACGATCGAGCCGAGCACCGCGGCCCAGAGCGTGGCGAGGTGGAGCTTCTTCGGGATCCGGCCCCAGCCGAAGATCCACAGGCCGAGGAAGGTCGACTCGAGGAAGAAGGCCAGCAGCGCCTCCAGGGCGAGCAGCGAGCCGAAGACGTCGCCGACGAAGCGGGAGTACTCGCTCCAGGCCAGCCCAAACTGGAACTCCTGCACCAGGCCGGTGGCCACGCCCAGGACGAAGTTGATCAGGAAGATCTTGCCCCAGAACCGGGTCATCCGGAGCCACTCGGGGTCGTCGGTGCGCACCCACATGGTGTGCATGACCACCAGCAGGATCCCCAGGCCAATGGTCAGCGGGACCATCATGAAGTGGTAGACGGTGGTGATCCCGAACTGCCAGCGTGCGATGTCCAGGACGTCCACGGCCTGGGTCCTCTCTGCGGTCTACTATCGGCACGTTCTTTCTACGCCTCGTAGAAGACGTTTTCTACGACACGTAGAAGAGTCGCCGTGTGATCTACCGGACAGGAGGACCGATGGCATCGCTGGGAGAGCTCGAGCGAGCCGTCATGGAGCGGCTGTGGGCTGCCGACGGCCCGGTGGCGGCGACCTGGCTGCGCGACGAGCTCGCCGACCGCGGGCTCGCGCTGACCACCGTGCACACGGTGCTGAGCCGGCTGGAGCAGAAGGGGTTCGTCGTCCACGACGAGGCCCGCCCGCGCCGGTTCTCCGCCCGGGCCAGCCGGGAGGACCACGCCGCCCGGGTGATGCGCGAGGTGCTGGGGCAGGCCGCCGACCGCCAGGCCGTGCTGGCGCGCTTCGTCGGCGCCGTGGACGCCGACGAGGCCCGCATGCTGCGGGACCTGCTGGCCGCGTCCGGCACCGACGACGCCGCCCGGGGCTGACCGGGGCCGCCGTCCGTGCTGCCCACCACCGCCGCGCTCCTCGCCGTCCTCGCCGCGCTGCTGGCCTGGCCGGTGCCGGCGCTGCTCGCCCGCGCCCGCTGGCCGGGGCGGGACCCGCTGGTGGCGCTGCTCTGCTGGCAGGCGATCGGGCTGGCCGGCGGGCTGTCGATCATCGGCGCGCTGCTGGTGCACGGGCTCGCGCCGTGGGGGCACTCGCTGCCCGAGGCGGTGTGGGCGGTGCTGCACGGCCGGGCGGCGAGCGGGGCGGTGCGCGGTGACCACTGGGTCGCGCTGACCCTCGCCGGGGTGCTGGCCTTCGAGCTGGTCGGGGTGCTGCTGCTCTCCTGGGTGCGCATCGCCCGCACCCGGCGGCGGCACCGCGCCCTGCTGGAGCTGGTGGTGCAGCCGTCCCCGGAGCCCGACGCCCGGCTGCTCGAGCACCCCGCGCCCGTGGCCTTCTGCATCCCGGGCGCCCGGCCGCTGCTGGTGCTCTCCTCCGGCATGGTGGCCGAGCTCGACGGCGAGCAGCTGGCCGCCGTCGTGGCGCACGAGCGGGCACACCTGGGCGAGCACCACCACCTGCTGCTGCTCCCGTTCGTCGCCTGGAAGGCGGCGCTGCCGGTGCTGCCGGCGGCGGAGCGCGCGTACGGGGCGGTGCGCGAGCTGGTCGAGATGCGGGCCGACGACGTCGCGCTCGAATCGCTCCACGGGACCGCGTCGCGCCGCACCCTCGCGGAGGCGATCGTCGCGGCCGCGGGCGGCGCCGGGGGAGTGCCGGCCGGCGCCCTCGCGGTGGCCGGGGCGGCGGTGCGGGCCCGGGTGGTCCGGCTGCTGGAGCCGGCCGACCCGCTCCCGGCCCCGGCCCGCGCGGCCGCGCTCGCCGCCGCCGTCCTCCTGCTGCTGGTGCCGACCGCGCTGCTGCTGCTACCGGCGCTCTGAGCGCGCCGCGACGGCGAGCAGCCCCGCGGTCGCGGCCGCGGACCCGCCGCTGATCACGGCGGCCCGGCGGTAGCCCGGGTGGGCGAGCAGCGGGAGCATGCTGGCCGCGTGCAGCCGGTCCACGGCCGCCGCCCGCCGCGCGACGCCCGGGTCCGGCCGCACCAGGAGTGCGGCGTGCTGGGCGACCAGCCGGGCGCCGAGCACGCGGGCGGCCCACAGCCGCTCACGGGGGAACTGCGGGTCGACGGCGGAGACCGTCGCGGCCGGCCGGAGGGCCAGGGCGAGGCCGGCGGCCAACCCTGCCGTCGCGACGGCGCGCACCGCGGCTCGCTGCACGTTCCTCATGGGTTGCCCTCCGGAGCGGTGGGGATGTCCTCGGTGCAGTTGCGCTCTGCCCTGCGGGGGTGGGCAGAGCGCAACTGTGCCTGAGGGGGTGGCCGGACTCCGCCGCGGGCCGGTCAGGTGCAGGCCAGGACCGGTCAGGCGGGGGTGGGCGCGTCGACGCGACGGCCGCGGGCCACGGCCAGGGCCGCGTCCCGGTTCTCGGGTAGCGGCGCGAAGCCGCGCAGCCGCAGGCTGTTGGAGACGACGAACACCGAGCTGAACGCCATCGCGGCGCCGGCGATCATCGGGTTGAGCAGCCCGGCGGCGGCCAGCGGCAGCGCGGCGACGTTGTAGGCGAACGCCCAGAACAGGTTGCCCTTGATGGTCGCCAGCGTGCGGCGGGAGAGCCGGATCGCGTCCGCGGCTGCCCGCAGGTCGCCGCGGACCAGGGTCAGATCGCTGGCCTGGATCGCCACGTCGGTGCCGGTGCCCATCGCCAGGCCCAGGTCGGCCTGCGCCAGCGCGGGGGCGTCGTTCACGCCGTCGCCGACCATCGCCACCCTCCGGCCCTCGTCCTGCAGCCGCCGGACGACGTCCACCTTGTCCTGGGGGAGCACCTCGGCGACGACCTCGTCGATGCCCACCTGCGCGGCGACCGACCGCGCGGCCCGCTCGTTGTCGCCGGTGAGCAGGATCGGGGTGAGACCCAGTGCGCGCAGCTGGGCCACGGCGCGGGCGGAGGTGTCCTTGACCGCGTCGGCGACCACGAGCACGCCGCGGGCCGCGCCGTCCCAGCCGACGGCGACGGCCGTGCGCCCGGCGCTCTCCGCCTCGGTGACCGCCCGGTCGAGCTCGGCGGGCAGCGGCATGGCCCAGTCGGCCAGCAGGCGGCGCCGGCCGACGACCACCGCGGCGTCCTCGATCACGCCCTGCACCCCGAGGCCCTCGACGTTGGCGAACCCGTCGACCCGGGGCAGCTCGCCGGTGCGCGCGGCGGCGCCGGCGGCGACGGCCTGGGCGATCGGGTGCTCGGACGCGGCCTCCAGGGCACCGGCCAGCCGCAGGACCCGGTCGGCGTCCTCACCCCGAGCGGGGACGACGTCGAGCAGCGTCATCCGCCCGGTGGTGACCGTGCCGGTCTTGTCCAGGACGACGGTGTCGACCCGGCGGGTGGACTCCAGGACCTCGGGCCCCTTGATGAGGATGCCGAGCTGGGCCCCGCGCCCGGTGCCGACCATCAGCGCGGTGGGCGTGGCCAGCCCCAGGGCGCACGGGCAGGCGATGATCAGCACCGCGACCGCGGCGGTGAAGGCGGCCGGCAGCCCCGCGCCCGTGCCGATCCAGAAGCCGAGCGTCGCCGCGGTGAGCGCGAGGACGACCGGGACGAAGACGCCGGAGATGCGGTCGGCCAGGCGCTGGACCTCGGCCTTCCCGTTCTGCGCGTCCTCGACGAGCCGGGCCATCTGGGCCAGCTGGGTGTCGCTGCCCACCCGGGTGGCCCGCACGACCAGCCGCCCACCGGCGTTGACCGTGCCGCCGGTGACGGCGTCACCGGGCCGGACCTCCACGGGCACCGGCTCGCCGGTCAGCATCGACGCGTCGACGGCGGAGCTGCCCTCGGTCACCTCGCCGTCGGCGGCGATCTTCTCCCCGGGCCGGACGACGAACAGGTCGCCGCGGCCGAGCTCGGCGACCGGCACCCGCCGCTCGGTGCCGCCGCGCAGCACCGCGACCTCCTTGGCGCCGAGCTCGAGCAGCGCGCGCAGCGCCGCCCCCGCCCGCCGCTTCGAGCGCGCCTCGAACCAGCGCCCGGCGAGGATGAACGTCGTCACGCCGGCCGCGGCCTCGAGGTAGATGTTCGCGCTGCCGTCGGTGCGGGCGATGGTGAGCTCGAAGGGGTGGGTCATGCCCGGCACCCCCGCGGTGCCCCAGAACAGGGCGTACAGCGACCAGCCGAAGGCCGCGAGCGTGCCGAGGGAGACCAGCGTGTCCATGGTGGCCGCGCCGTGGCGCAGGTTGGTCCAGGCGGCCCGGTGGAAGGGGAGGCCACCCCACACGACCACCGGCGCGGCCAGGGTGAGCGAGAGCCACTGCCAGTACTCGAACTGCAGCGCCGGCACCATCGCCATGGCGACGACGGGTACGGTCAGCAGCGCCGAGACGACCAGCCGGGTGCGCAGCGCCCGCAGGAGGACCCCGTCCTCCTCACCCCTCGCAGGCTCGGGGCGAGCCTCGGGGCGGGACGGTTCGGGCAGCCGGGCCGTGTAGCCGGTCTTCTCGACGGTGGCGATGAGGTCGTCGGTGCTGACGCCGTCGGCGTAGCTGACCTTCGCCTTCTCGGTGGCGTAGTTGACCGTGGCGGTGACGCCCTCGAGCTTGTTGAGCTTCTTCTCGACGCGGGCGGCGCACGACGCGCAGGTCATCCCGCCGATGAGCAGCTCGACGTCGCTGCTGGCGGTGCCGGAGGTGGTGGTCACGATCCGTGCTCCTCGTGGGGGCCGGCGGTCACCGTGAACGCGGCCGTGTGCACGGCGTCGCCGTGCCGGAAGTCCAGGAACAGCCGGTAGGTGCCCGCCGACGGGGCGGTGGTGGCGAAGGGGATGTGCGGTCCGGGCGCGGCCCGGGTGCCCTCGTGCCCGGCCGGGTGCACGTGCAGGTAGGCGAGGTCTCCGTCGCGCAGGGCGACCAGGTGGCCGTAGGCGCCGAGGTAGGGCTGCAGGTCGGTGACCGGGACGCCGTCGCGGCTCACGCTCAGCGTGAGCTCCGACTCCTTGCCCGGGGTGAGCCCTCCGGTGAGGACGACGGTGTAGCCGTCGACCTCCGCCACCTGCGACGGGGCCGGCAGGGGAGCGGGGTCCTGGGCGCCCGGGACCGCGAGGTCGACGCCGAGGACGCGGTTCTCCCCGTCGGCCGCCGCGGTGAAGTCGGCGAAGAGCCGCCAGCTGCCGGGCTCCAGCGCCAGGGGAGCGCGCCACACGCCGTCCTCGCCGAGCTCCGGGTGCACGTGCTGGTAGCCGGTGAGGTCGCGGCGCACCGCGACGAGGTGCAGGTCGACGTCGTGGTCGGTCTCGTAGGCCGTGACCGGCGAGCCGTCGGGCCCCAGGACGCGGAAGGCCACCTCGGTGGACGGGCCCGCCGGGGCGGTGCCGTCGACCAGGGCGAGCGTGTAGCCGTCCTCGCTCACCTGGAGGCCGCCCGGTGCCTCCGCGGGCACGGGGACGGCGGCGTGGCCGCCGTCCCCGTGCCCGGCTCCGGTGGCGTGCCCCGCCTCGGCCGCAACCTCGGACGGGCCGATCGGGCCCACGGCGGAGCCCACGCCGACCGCGGCGCCGAAGACGGCGACCAGGCCGACGGCGAACGCGGCGATCTTCGTGGGTGTGCTCATGGCGCCGGCCGCATCAGCGGCCGCTCACCTCGTATCCGGCCTCCTCGACGGCGGCGCGGACGGCGGCGTCGTCGACCGGGCTCTCGCTGCTGACGGTGAGCCCGCCGGTGCCGAGGTCGACCTCGACGCCGGTCACGCCCGGCACCTGCGAGACCTCCTCGGTCACCGCGCTCACGCAGTGGCCGCAGGTCATCCCGGTGACGGTGTAGCTGGCCGTGGTGCTCATGGGGGTTCCTCTCGCGGAAGGTTGGTCAGGAGCGGACGAGGCGGGCGATGGCGTCGGTGGCCTCGCGGACCTTCTCCTCCGCCTCGCGGCCACCGGCCCGGGCGGCGTCGACGACGCAGTGGCTCAGGTGCTCCTCGAGCAGGCCCAGCGAGACCGCCTGGAGTGCCTTCGTCATCGCCGAGACCTGGGTGAGGATGTCGATGCAGTACTTCTCGTCCTCCACCATGCGCTGCAGGCCGCGGGCCTGCCCCTCGATCCGCCGCAGCCGCTTGAGGTAGTCCTCCTTGCGGTGGATGTAGCCGTGCGCGTGGTCGTGGCCGGTGCAGGCACCGTCGGTCGTCTCCACGTCGTCCCTCCTGCCGGCGCCGCACCCTGCGACGCCGACCTGAACCATACCCCCCTAGGGTTCCTTGTCAATCCACCGGCGGGCGGTCGCGCAGCCGGGCGAGGTCGGCGCGGGCCGCGGCGAGCTCGTCCTGCAGGCCGACGATGACCTCCGCCGAGGCGACCGGGTGGCCGTCGTCCAGCAGCACCCGCATGCGCGCGGCCAGCGCCAGCTGCCGGCGGGAGTAGCGCCGGTGGCCGCCGGGGGAGCGGTGCGGGGAGAGCACTCCGGAGCTGTCGAGGCTTCGCAGGAATGCGGCCTGCACGCCGAGCAGGTCGGCGGCCTGGCTCGTCGTGAGCGCCGGGTACTCGGGGTCGTCCAGCCGGCGCAGCGGGTCCTGCCCCTCGGTGGTCATCGTGGCGCGCTCCTGTCCTGGTGGTCGGGCCCGCCGGGCGGGTGCGGAACGGCGCAGGGGCCGGGCCCCGACGGGCCCGGCCCCTGCGGTGCTGCCGGATCGGCCGCGGTCAGCTCTCGACCGCCTTGGCCTCCTGCTGGGACTCGCCCTCGATGGTGCGCGCCTCGACCGCGGCCGGCGCATCGGCGCGGGTCACGGTGATCCGGCGGGCCTTCGCCTTCTCCGCCACCGGGATGCTGATGGTCAGCACCCCGTCGTGGTAGCTGGCCTCGAGCCTCTCGGTGTCGAGGCTCCGCCCGAGCACCAGTTGGCGGGTGTAGCTGCCGAACGGCCGCTCGGCGATGGTCCACTCCGCGTTCTCCAGCTGGGGGACCGAGCGCTCGGCGCTCACGGTGAGGGTGTTGCCCTCGACCGAGAGGTCGATCGAGCCGGGGTCCACGCCCGGCAGGTCGAAGTGGGCGACGAAGTTGTCACCCACCCGGTAGGCGTCCATCGGCATGCCCGAGAGCGGGCGGGCGGTGGCGGCGGCGCCGCGACCGGTCAGCTGGTCCAGCGCGCGGAAGGCGGCGGACGTGGCGGCGAACGGGTCGTAAGCGGTCAGCATCATGGCTGGAACCTCCTGTGACGGTCGTGCTGGTGTTCGCTGCCCGAGGAGAACCTCTAGTGGCGACTGGAGATTACCTCGGTCGCGCACCCGTGTAAACGTCCATCGCGCTCAAATGTTCCCGGTAGCCCCCGGGAGCTCGGGTGCGTGAACACCACACCGACGGGGCAGGACGGCACCGTGGAGGAGACCAACGACGCCCCGCGCCACGCCGCACCCGACCACGATGCGCAGTCCGCCGAACCCTCCGTGTCGCACACGGTCGAGGGGGACGCGGTGCGCCTGGTCGTCGGGGGAGAGCTGACCGAGGCCGCCCGCCGCCCCCTGGTGCGCGCCCTCACCGACCTGCTGCTCACCGAGCACACCCTGCAGCGGGTGGAGCTGGACCTGCGTGACGTCGGGTTCATGAACTCCGCCGGGCTGGCGGTGCTGGTGCAGCTGCAGAAGCTCGGCGTGCCCCGGGGCATCGAGACCGTGCTGCTCGACCCACCGCCCTCGGTGTCCCGCCCGCTGCAGCTCACGGGGCTGTGGCACCGGTTCGCCGTCGTGGCCGGCGACGGCCGGGTGGTCGCCGAGCCCTCGGGCGGCAGCGGACCGGCGCCGCGGGACCCCCGACACACCTGACCCGGCGCCGCTGCGCCTCCCGGACGCGCGGCTCCTAGCCTGACCGGGTGTCGTCCTCGCATGCCCACAGCCACGGTCCCGACCCGGACGCGCCCCCGCCCACCGAGGAGGCGCTCGGGCGACGCCGGCGTGCCGTCTGGCTGATGCTCCTGCTGCTCGTGCCCGTCGGCCTGGCCACGGTGATCGGCCTGGTCGCCCTCTGGCCCAGCGGGGAGCCGACGCGTGCCCAGCTGGCGGCCGAGCAGGCCCTGCCGCCGGGGACCACCTATCCCGACGGGCGGATCGTCTCGATCGAGACCTTCGACTGCGGCGTCGACCCCTCGGGCCCGCCCCAGACGTGCGCCACCGCGGTCGTGGAGGTCCTCGGGGGCGAGGGCGCCGGTGCCTTCGAGCAGGTCGACATGCCGCCGGAGGTGGTCGCCGCCGGCGTCTCGGAGGGGGAGACGCTGGTGCTCACCCGCGACGCGGGCGCCGAGGGCGGCCCGACGTACGCCTTCTGGGACTACGAGCGGGACACCCCGATCATCGTCCTGGCCGTCGCCTTCGCCGTCGTCGTGGGGGCCGTGGCGCGGCTCCGGGGCCTCGCGTCCCTGCTGGGGCTCGCGTTCGCGTTCTTCGTCCTGCTCCAGTTCATGCTGCCGGGGCTGCTGAGCGAGGACTCCCCGACCCTGGTCAGCCTGGTCGGCTCGGCGGCGATCATGTTCGTCGTCCTCTACCTGGCGCACGGGTTCACGGCCCGGACGACCACCGCGCTCGTGGGGACCCTCTTCGGACTCACCCTCGTGGCGGTCATGGGGTCGCTCGCGGTGTCGGCCGCCCGGCTGACCGGGCTGACCAGCGAGGACGCGTTCACGCTCCAGCGCTTCGATCCCACGCTGAACTTCTCCGGGCTGGTGCTGGCCGGCGTCGTGGTGGCCGGCCTGGGGGTGCTCAACGACGTCACCATCACCCAGGCGTCGGCGATCTGGCAGTTGCACGAGGTATCGCCGGAGATGACCTGGCGGGAGCTCTACACCCGGGGCATGGCGGTCGGCCGGGACCACATCGCCTCGACGGTCTACACCATCGTCTTCGCCTACGCCGGGGCTGCGCTGCCCCTGCTCCTGCTCCTCGAGATCTACGCCACGCCCGTCTGGACGCTCGTCACCAGCGCGGCGCTGGCCGAGGAAGTCATCCGCACGCTGGTCGGGGCGATCGCGCTGGTCCTCGCCGTCCCGGTGACGACGGCGGCCGGCGCCTTCTTCGCCAAGGCCGCGGACACCCAGGCCGGCGCGGCCACCGAGCGCGGGCTGATCGCGCTGCGGACCAGGTTCGCCCGATGAGCGAGGCTGTGGCCGTGACCGATCTGCTGATGGCCGCCCGGGCCGCCCCCGGCTTCATGCCCGACGACGAGGGCCGGGCCCTCTACGAGGCCGCCCGCGCCGTCGCCGTCCCGGGCCCGCTGCTCGAGGTGGGCAGCTGGATGGGGAAGTCGGCGCTCTACCTCGCTGCCGCCGCCCGCGCGACCGGCCGCCAGGTGGTGACGGTCGACCACCACCGCGGCTCCGAGGAGCACCAGCCGGGCTGGGAGTACCACGACCCGTCGCTGGTCGACCCCGCCGTCGGGCGGATCGACACGCTGCCGCGCTTCCGCCGCACCATCGCCGAGGCCGGCGCGGAGGACGTCGTCGTCGCCGTCGTCACCCGGTCGGAGACCCTGGCCCCGCTGTGGGCCACGCCGCTGGCCCTGCTGTTCCTCGACGGCAGCCACACCGAGGAGTCCGCGCGCCGCGACCAGGACGCCTGGGTGGCCAAGCTCGCCGCGGGCGGGACCCTGGCGATCCACGACGTCTTCCCCGACCCGACCGACGGCGGGCAGGCGCCCTACGGCGTGTACCGGCGGGTGATGGCGAGCGGGGAGTTCGAGGAGCTGCCGGGCACCGGGTCGCTGCGGCTGCTGCGCCGCACCGCATGAGCTCGCTGCCGAGGCGCCGTCCTGTCGGCAGCGGGGTGGAGGATGTCGCGGTGCTCCCCCCTGAGGACCTGTCCCGCGTCCGGGCGGAGGCGCTGGCCCAGATCGAGGCGCTGACCCGCGAGTTCGACGCGATCGTGGCGGCGTCCCAGGCGTCCAACGCCGACGACGAGCACGACCCCGAGGGCGCCACGATCGCGTTCGAGCGCCAGCAGGTCGCCGCACTGCTGGAGCAGGCGCGCCGCCGGCTGGCCGCCGTCGACGTCGCGGTGGTCGCCGTGGAGAACGGCACCTACGGCCGTTGCGAGACCTGCGGCCGGCCGATCGCGCCGGAGCGGCTCGCCGCCCGCCCCACCGCGCGCACCTGCATCCACTGCGCCCGCTGAGGAAGGACCCCGTCCTCCCCACCCCTCGCACGCTCGGGGCGGTGCCCAGGACGGGGCCTAACTGACGTAGCGGCGGGCGGTGGAGTTGCGCTGCGCCTCCTCCAGCGCGGCGAACCGGGCTTCCGCGTGCGGCGGCAGCACCCGCCGCTCGCGCAGGACCCACGGCAGGCCGCGGACGGCGCGCGCCAGGCCCACCGCGGTGACCCGGTCGCGGGGCACGGTGCGCAGCAGGTGCAGCGTGCGCCGCAGCGCAGGCCGGAACGGGCGCCGCAGCCAGGTGGTCCAGAGCGTGTTGCGGATGCCGTCCGCGCGCCGCTTGTGCGGGTCGCGCGCGGTGCTGGCCTGGTGGTGGAGGGTGAGCTGCTCCAGGTAGCACAGCTCCCAGCCGCGGGCGGCGAGGTCACCGGCCATCAGCTCCTCCTCGCCGCCCAGCCACAGCCGCTCGGAGAACCCGCCGACCTCCTCGAACGCCTCCCGCCGCAGCACGCTGGCGCCGGCGAGGAAGCTGCCCAGCGCCGGGCCGGGCAGCCAGTCGGCGCCGACGACGGGGGAGTCGCGCAGCTCGGCGACGATCGGGTCCTCGGTGCCCCCGGGTTCGACCAGGATCCGGGCCGTGACGATCGCCAGCCGCGGGTGCGCGTCCAGGACGTCGGCCGCCGCGCGCAGCGAGCCCGGCTCCCACCAGGTGTCGTCGTCGCAGAAGGCCACGTAGGGGGTGTCCAGCCGGGCCACGCCCAGGTTCCGGCCGACCGCGCCGAGGTTCTCCGGGCTGGCGATCAGCTCCACCTGGGGGAAACGCGTGCGCACGGCGTCCGCGGTGCCGTCCGTCGAGCCGTTGTCCACCACGACGACGTGCGGCTGCTCCGGCAGGGCCACCAGGCGGTCGAGGGCGACCAGCAGCTCGTCGCGCCGCTGGTGGGTGATCACCACGACGGCGACGCGCGGGTCGGGCCCGACCGCCCGGTTGCCGGTGGACGCCGGGGAGGAGGTGCCGGTGGTGCTCACCGCGACTCCTCGGCCAACGCGCGCAGCCCCGCCCGCACCGACGCGGGCACCGGCTCGCGCCGGCGCAGCGCGGCCGGGGCGTCGGGCAGGGCAGCCAGCAGCCCCTCGACGCCCGGGCGCCCGGCGCGGACGGCCCGCCCCGCCGTCCGGACGACGTCCCGCGCGGGGAGCCGCATGGCCGCGGTGAGCAGCCGGCTGCGCCAGAGCCCGGCCTGCCGGCGTCCGGGTGCGTCGCGGCGCGGGGAGGGGTGGTGGTGCACGGTGACCTCGTCGACGTAGGCCAGGCCCCAGCCGGCGGCGGCGAGGTCCAGGGCCAGCCGCTCTTCCTCGCCGGGGAACCGGACGACCTCGTCGAAGCCGCCGACGGCCTCGAACGCCTCGGTGCGCACCAGGGCCGCGCAGGCCACGAAGCCCAGGAGGGAGGGCCCGGGCAGGTCGGGGGCGGTGCCCAGCGGGCTCGCGGCCATGACCTCGCAGACCGGGTCGAGCCGCTCCTCCGGACCGACCAGGATGCGGGCGTTGAGCAGGGCCAGCCGGGGGTGGGCCCGCATGACCTCCACCGCGCGGGCCAGATCGCCCGGTGCCCACCAGGAGTCGTCGTCGGCGAACGCGACGAACGGGGTGCGGGCGTGCGCGGCGCCCAGCGTGCGCCCGTGCGCGCCCTCGTTGCGGTCCAGCGGCAGCAGGGTCACCTCGGGGTGCGCGTGCCGGACGGCCTCGACCGTGCCGTCGGTGGAGGCGTTGTCGACGACCACGACCGGCGCCTCGTGGCGCGGCAGCGTGGCGAGCAGGTCCTCGCGCCGGTTGCGGCTGGCGACGACCACGGTGACGTCGGGGGAGGGCGGCCGGGGCCGGTCGGTGCTGGGGGGAGGGGCGGTCACGGGTGCACCCTGCCCGCGCCTCCGGCCAGCCAATCAACCGGGGCCGTGGCATCGGCCATGCCGGCGGCCGGCAGCGCCCACGGGTCGGCGAACAACCCGCTGGCGGGCGAGGCACCGGAGAGCGCGTCCGCGGCCAGGAGCACGGCCGCTGCCGTCCAGGTGGTGCGCTCGACCGGCCAGCGCGCGTCGTCGGGGTAGACGAAGCCCGTCCAGTAGGAGCCGTCCCCCTCGCGCAGGTGCTGCATCGCCGCGACCTGCTCGAGGGCGGCGTCCCGCCGGCCCGCCACCACGAGGGCCAGCGCGAGCTCGCAGGTCTCCGCCCCGGTGACCCACGGCCGGTCGGCGACGCAGCGGATGCCGAGGCCCGGGACGACGAACCGGTCCCATCCGGCGGCCAGCCGGTCCCGGGCCGCCCCGCCGGTGACCGCTCCGCCGAGCACCGGGTAGTACCAGTCCATCGAGTAGCGGGACCGGTCGGCGAAGGCGCCGGGCCGGCCGCGCAGCGCCGTGCCGAGGTCGGCGACGGCGAGCTCCCAGTCCGGCTGGGCCTCGCCGGCCAGCTCGGCCAGGGCCAGCCCGCAGCGCAGCGCCTGGAACAGGCTGGCGTTGCCGGTGAGCAGCGCGAGGTCGTCGGGGGTGCCGTCGGGGCGCAGCGCCCAGGAGACCGCACCGCCGGGCAGCTGCATGCGGGTCACCAGGTCCAGCCCGGCGCGCACCGACGGCCACAGACCGGTGACCAGCTCCTCGTCGCCGGTGGTCAGCCAGCTGTGCCAGAGGCCGACGGCCAGGTAGCCGGCGTGGTTGCTCTCCGCGGCGGGCGCGGTCTCGAGGCCGCCGCGGTACTCGGCCGCCCAGCTGCCGTCGGCCCGCTGCCGGCGGGCGAGCCAGCGGTAGGCCGCGGCGGCCCGGGCGTGCTCGCCGCCGAGGTCCAGGGCCATCGCCGCCTCGACGGAGTCCCAGGGGTCGAGCTGGCCGCCGGTGAACCACGGGAGCGAGCCGTCGCGCTGCTGCTCACCGGCGATCCAGGCCACGGTCCTCCGCACCTGGTCGCCGTCGAGCACCCCGGGCAGCTCGGGCAGCGCCACGGCGCCTCGCTCAGCGGGCCGCAGCGGACCGCTCCCGCTCCAGCCCGGCCGCGGCGGCGGTCACCTCGGCGGGTTTGTCGGCGTAGACCACGAAGCTCTTGCCGATGAGCGGGTCCAGCACCCGCTCGGCGGCCCGGGTGAGCCACGGACGCTTCGTCAGGTCCCACACCAGCAGCCGGTGGTAGGCCCGCACCGCGGCGTTGTCCTCCTCCACGCCGACGGCGCACTTGAGCCACCAGTACGGGGCGTGCAGGGCGTGCGCGTGGTGGCTCTCCCCAGGCAGCAGGCCGGCCGTGGCGAGCCGGGCGCGCAGCACGTCCGCGCGGTAGATGCGGATGTGCCCGCCCTCGTTGGCGTGGTAGGCGTCCGACAGCGCCCAGCAGACCCGCTCGGGGCCGAAGCGGGGGACGGTCACCGCGACCCGGCCGCCGGGCTTGAGCACGCGGGAGATCTCGGCCATCGCGGTCGTGTCGTCGGGGATGTGCTCGAGCACCTCCGAGGCGATCACCCGGTCGACGCTCGCGTCGGGGAACGGCAGGTGCAGCAGGTCGCCGCGGACCACCTCGTAGCAGGCCTCGGTGCCGTCGCCCGCCCGTCCGGCCTCGCCCGCCTCGGCGATCGCGCCCAGCCAGCGCTTCGTCGTGGACACCTCGTGCTGACCCCAGTCGACGGCGACCACGTGCGCGCCCCGCCGGTAGGCCTCGAACGCGTGCCGGCCCTCGCCGCAGCCCAGGTCGAGGACGGTCATCCCCGGCCGCAGGCCGAGCCGGTCGTAGTCGACGGTCAGCACGTGGATCCCTTCCGGTCCAGCGTCTCGGCGTACCAGTCGGCGGTGCGCTCGGCCGTGGCCCGCCAGGTGTAGGTGTCCAGGACCCGGCGGCGGCCGGCGCGCCCCAGCTGCTCGGCGAGCGAGGGGGAGTCGAGGACCAGCTGCAGGGCCGCGGTGAGCTCGCCGACGTCGCCGGCCCGGACCCGGAGCCCCGCCTTGGTGCCGACGACCTCGGGCAGGGCGCCGGCGTCGGTGGTGACCAGGGGGGTGGCGCAGGCCATGGCCTCCACGGCGGGCAGCGAGAACCCCTCGTAGAGAGAGGGGATCGCCACGAGCGACGCCTGCTGGAAGAGGCGGATCAGCTCCTCCTCGGGCACCGGGCCGGTGAAGCGGACGGCGTCGCGCAGGCCGAGCCGGTCGAGCGCCGCCTCGGCGGGGCCGCCGGGCCGGGTGCTGCCGACGACGGTGAGCCGAACGGGCCGCTCGGTGCGCAGCTTGGCCAGCGCCTCCAGCAGGTGGACCAGCCCCTTGAGCGGGACGTCGGCGCTGGTGACCGCGAGCATCGAGTCGGTGTCCCGGGGCCGGTCGGCCGGTGGCGGTGAGAACCGGTCGGGGTCGATGCCCACCGGGATGACGGTCATCCGGTCCGGCGCCAGACCCATGTGCGCGGCGATGTCGCGGCGGGAGTTCTCCGAGACGGTGGTGACCGCGTCCAGCTGCTGGACCACCCGCTCCTGCATCCTGGTGAAGGCGTACCACCGGCGCAGGGTCAGCCTGCGGCGCAGGGTGGGGGCCGCTGCCAGCTCGAGGTCGCGGTCGATGGCGATCGGGTGGTGCACGGTCGCGACCGTGGGAACGCCGGCCCGCACCAGCCGCAGCAGGCCGTAGCCCAGCGACTGGTTGTCGTGCACGACGTCGAACTCCCCGCGGCGGGGGAGCAGGTGGCGGGCGGCGCGCAGCGTGAAGGTGAGCGGCTCGGGGAAGCCGGCGGTGCACATCGTGGCCCACTCGGCGACGTCGACCCAGTCGCGGATCTCCGAGGGGCGCGGGGTCCGGAAGGGGTCGGGCTCGCGGTACAGGTCGAGGCTCGGGACGCGGGTGAGCGGCACGCCGTCGTCGAGCTGGGGGTAGGGCTGGCCGCTGAGCACCTCGACGCGGTGGCCGAGCTCGCGCAGCTCCCGGGACAGGGCTCGCACGTAGATGCCCTGGCCGCCGCTGTGCGGCTTGCTCCGGTAGGACAGCAGTGCGATGCGCAACGACCGTCCCATGGCCGGGACTCTAACGACCGCGCACCACCCTCCGGCTACCAGCCGGTAGGTGCACCACCCGGCCGGTCGACGGCGCGGCTGGCAGAGTTCCCCCATGATCCGTCACGTCGTGCTCTTCACCTGGTCGCCGGATGCCGACGCGGAACGGCGGGCGCAGACGGTCGAGGCCCTGCGCGAGCTGCGGCGCTCGGTCGGCGGGATGACGTCGCTGCTCGTCGCCGACGACGCCGGCCTGGTCGACGGCAACGCCGACACCGTGCTGATCGCCGAGTTCCCCGACGTCGAGGCGTTCCACCGCTACGCGCAGGACCCCGTGCACCTGGCGGTCATCGCCGAGCACGTGCGGCCCATCCTGGCCGCGCGGAGCGCGATCCAGCACCGCATGTGACGGCCGGCACGGGCGGTCGGCGGCTAGCGTCGTCGGCATGACGTCCGCACGCCGTCCCCTCGTGGCCGGGTCCGCCGCCGCCCTGCTGCTCGCCGGGTGCGGGAACGGGGACGCCTCCGACCGCACCGCCGCGGCCGCCTCGTCGGCTGCGGCGGCGTCCTCGGCGCAGGCGTCGAAGGCGCCGGACCTCGCCTCGGGGCTGCTGCCCGCCGACGCCTTCGGGCCGGACGCGACCGTGCTGGCCCTCTCCCCGGAGCAGCTGCGCGCCGGGACCGGCATCGTCGCGGGCGGGCCTGACGTGGAGATCTCCCCGGAGAGCTGCCGGGCCGCCGTCGACGGCACCCAGCCCGCCCTGGACGCGTTCGAGGACGTCGCCGCGCAGAGCGCCACGACCGGGTCGACGACGACGGTGCAGATGCTGGTGCGCGGCGGCCCGATCGAGGACGCCGTCGGGCAGCTGGCCGGCGCCGCCGAGCGGTGCCCCGAGGCGCGGATCTCCTCCCCGCAGCTGGGCGAGGCGACGATCACCTTCGAGGAGCTGCCGGTGGCCGACCTGGGCCAGGGCTCGGCGCTGCTGCGCTACACGACCACGATCGCCGCTCCGGACGGTGCGCGGGTGACGGTGCCGACGCTGGTCGCGGCGGTCGAGGACGACGACCGGCTGCTCCTCCTGCTGTCGGTCGACGCGAGCCTCGGCGGCGGCGCGCCGGCCGACCCGGCGGCCTTCGCGGCGCTGCTCGATCAGGCGTACGAGGTCCAGGCGGACGCGCTGGGCTGACCGCCCGCCGGATCCACAGCGCCGCCCGCCGTCCACAGAGGACGGCAGGTCCTGTCCGCCGGCGCCCGGGCGCCCCCAGGGTCGGTACCCATGGACCTCCCCACCGCGCAGCAGCCCGCCGACCAGCGCGAGATCCGGCTCTCCGACCCCGGTGAGGTGGCCGCCGCGCTGCCGCACCTGTTGGGCTTCCACCCCGCCGAGTCGGTGGTGCTCGTCGGCCTGGGCGGTCCGACGGGCGGCCGGGTGGGGCTGACCGTCCGGGGCGACCTGCCCCCGCCCGCGGAGGGCGCGCGGGCGGCGCGGCTGCTGGTCGGCAGCCTGCAGCGCGACCGGCCCGCGGCCGCCCTGCTCGTCGTGGTGTCCGAGGCGCCGGACGACCCTCCTCCGGCGGGGGAGGAGCCGGTCGTCCTGCCGCACCGGCCGCTGGTGCACGAGCTGGTGCTGGCCCTGGCCGCGGCGGGCATCGCCGCCCGCGACGTGCTCCTCGTCCGGCGCGGGCGCTGGTGGTCCTACGACTGCCCGCACGCCTGCTGCGCCCCGTCGGCGGGGACCCCGCTGCCCGGTGGCACCAGCCCGCTGGCGGCCGCGGCGGTCTGCACCGGGCAGGTGGTCGCCCCCGACCGGGAGGCGCTGGCCCGGCGCCTCGACGCACCTCCCGGCTCGGCCGGGGGCATGCGGGAGGCCTGCCTCCGCACCGCGACCGGTCGCGCCGCCCGGCTGCGGGAGGTGGGTCGGCCGGCGCTGACCGAGGAGTCGTGGGCCGCGGTGCGGCGGGCGGTCCTGCGCTGCCGGCCCGGCCCGTCCGGTGAGGGACCGCTGGACGACGACGAGCTCGCGGCGCTGGGCTGGGCGCTGCGCGACGTGCGGGTGCGCGACCGCGCCCTGCAGCTGGCGCTCGGGCCCGATGCGGCGGCGGCGGAGGTGCTGTGGACGGTGTGCGCCCGGCGGGTGCCGGCGCCGCTGGACGCCGCGCCGGCCACCCTGCTGGCGGTCAGCGCCTGGTTGCGCGGCGACGGCGCGATGGCCGGGATCGCCCTCGGCCGGGCCCTGGACAGCGACCCGGACCACGCGCTGGCGCGGCTGCTGCGGCAGGCGCTCGACGGGTGCCTGCCGCCCGCGGGGCTCCGGGAGCTGCTCGAGCGGGCCGCCGAGCCGACGCCGCCCGACGGCCCGCCGGCGTGAGCACCACCGGTGTCAGAGGAGCTCCGGGCGCCGCCACTCCTCACCGCGCACGTGCTCGGCCAGGAACGCCAGCACGGTCTCGTACCAGACGCGGCTGTTCCCCGGCGTCAGCACCCAGTGGTTCTCGTCGGGGAAATAGAGGAACTTCGACGGGACGCCGCGCTTCTGCAGGCCGTACCAGAGCGCCAGGGCCTCGCCGATCGGCACCCGGTAGTCCTTGTCGCCGTGGATGACCAGCACCGGGGTGCGGATCTGGTCCACGTAGCGGTGCGGGGAGTTCTGCTCGTACCGCCGGGGCTCGGTGAAGGGGTCGCCCCACTCCTTCTCCCAGTAGTAGGCGGCGTCGGTGGTGCCGGTGAACTGCTCCAGGTTCCAGAGGCTCGCGTGGGTGACGACCGCCTTGAAGCGGTCGGTCTGCGTGGCCACCCAGTTGGCCATGTAGCCGCCGAACGAGCCGCCCATCGCCGCCGTCCGGGTCTCGTCGACCTCCGGCCGCTGCTCGGCCGCGTCCACCGCCGCCATGAGGTCGGTGTACGGGGCGCCGCCCCACTCGCCCCAGCCGCGGCGCACGAACTCCTGGCCGAACCCCTGGGACAGCGCCGGGTTGGGCAGCAGCACCGCGTAGCCCTGGGCCGCCAGCACCCACGGGCACCAGCGCCACGACCAGGAGTTCCAGCTCATCAACGGCCCGCCGTGGATCCAGAGCACCAGCGGGGCGGGCGACTCCGCCGACGCACCCTCCGGGAGGACCAGCCACGACTGCACCCGCGCACCGTCGGCGGCGGTCGCGTGCACCTCGTGCAGCGTCCCCGGCAGCCGCTCGACCGCCACCGGGGTGGGCAGGGGAGCGGGCTCCTGCATCGGGGCGACCGGGTCCAGGCGGACCGGCAGCGGCGGGGAGTCGTACGCCGACCGGAGGGCGTACAGCGCGCTGCCGTCGCGGGCGACCTGCAGGTCGCTGTAGGCACCGTCGGCGGTGAGTCGCAGCGGTTCCCCGCCGTCGAGCGGCACGCGGAACACCGCGTGGCGGCCGTCGTCGTCGGCGAGGAAGTAGACGGCGTCGCCCTCGGCGGAGAACTGCGGGGCGCTGGGCCATCGATCGAACCCGGGGGTGAGGTCGCGAGCCGTGCCGTCGGTGACGTCGACCAGCAGCAGGGTGTAGTCCGGCGGCTCGGCATAGGAGGACATCGCCTCCCGTACGCACACCAGCCGGCTGCCGTCGGGGGAGAAGGCGGCCCCGTGGACGTCGGCCAGCGGGTCGTCGACGAGCGCCCGCGTGTCCCCGGAGCCGGTCTCGACCAGCACCAGCCGGGTGCGCCACCCGGCGGGGCCGTCGGGCACCTCCTCGGCGCGGGCGAGGACGGTGCCGTCGGGGGAGAGGGCGATGTCGTCACCGGAGCCGTTCGGCGGCGCCGCGTCCGGGGTGAGGTCGCGCAGCTCGAGCGGCCGGTCGTCACCGGGCTGCTCGTCGGCCGGCAGCTGCCCGGCCCAGAACAGGTGCGGGACGGCCGGCCCCAGATCGTGGTCCCAGTACCGCACCGGGTAGGTCTCGTGCAGGATCGCCGACACCCCGGCGTCGGCCCGTGCCTTGCGCCGCTCCTCGTCGGCCTCCGGCGCGGAGCCGCCGGGCGTCGTGGCGGAGACGACCACGACGTCGCCGCTGCCGGCGGCGACGACGAACGCGCCGACACCGCCCGGTCGGGCGAGCACCGGCCGCGCCTCGCCGCCGCCCGCGGGCAGCTGCCACAGCGCCGGCTTCGGCTCGGCTGCGGGGTCGGCCCCGGGATCGGGCCGGGTGGAGGTGAACAGCAGCGAGCCGTCCGGCGCCCAGGCCGGGGCCGACTCGCCGGGCGCGCTCCGGGTGAGCCGCCGGGCGGGGCGCGCCCCCTGCGGGTCGACCTCCCACAGCGCCGTCTGCCACTTCTTGCCCTCGCGGTCGAGCGTCTGCAGCGGCACCGCCAGCCGCGTCCCGTCGGGGGAGAGGGCGAGGCCGCCGATCCGCGGGAGCGCGACGAAGTCGGCCAGGCGGTGGAACGGCGTGGGCGCCGGGTCGCCGGCCGGTGCCTCGGGTGCAGGGGCGGACGAGCTCACGGGGCCTTCTCTCACGCGGCAGCGGGGGACGGCCTCACCGTAGTGAGCCGGTGCCGCCCCCGCCGCGCGTCAGCGGACGTCCCAGGCCCGGAGGAACTCGCCGGGCCGCAGCGTCCCCAGCTCGGTGCGCACCGCCTGCAGCACGTCCCCGGCGGCCAGCGGGTCCCCGGCCGGCACGCGCAGGACCTCGCCGCCGTCGGCCCGCCGGGTCACCACGACGTCGTGCACCGACGGGGCGGGCAGCAACCCTCCGAACAGCCCGGCGACGAACGCGCCGGCCACACGGGCCCGGTGCAGCAGCGGTCCGCCGGGGCGGGGGAGCAGCGCCGCCTCGAAGACCTCTTCCGCGCGGGGCCCGTCCGGGTCCGCTCCTGCGTCCTCCGCCACGACCAGCTGCCCGGTCCCGGCCGGCTAGAGGAGCGGTGCGGCCTCGAGCGGGGTCAGCTCCTCGTCGGTGGCGCTGACGAACATGTGCTGGGCCACGCCGATCGGCAGCACGTACCCGTCGAGGCTCACCGACCCCTCGACCAGCTGCGCGGTCATGGTCACGCCCGGTCGCACCCCGTGGTCGGCCAGCGCGCGCAGCAGCCCGGCGTTCTCCTGCAGCTGCTCGCTGATGCGGCGGATCACCACCGGGCGGCCCTCGGCGGTGGCGGTGGTCGACAGCAGCGTCAGCGAGTCCAGCACCGCGGAGGTCTCGCCGCCCAGCGGCTCGTCGCCGCGCAGGGCCTCCAGCCCGGGGATCGGGTTGCCGAACGGCGACACCGTGGGGTTGCCGAGCAGCGACAGCAGGCGGCGCTCGACCGCCTCGCTCATCACGTGCTCCCAGCGGCAGGCCTCCTCGTGGACGTCGGCGTAGTCCAGGCCGATGACGTCCACGAGCAGGCACTCGGCGAGCCGGTGCTTGCGCATGACCGCGGTGGCGAGCTGGCGCCCCTCCTCGGACAGCTGCAGGTGCCGGTCGCCCTCGACGGTGAGCAGGCCGTCGCGCTCCATGCGGGCGACCGTCTGGCTCACCGTCGGGCCGCTCTGGTGCAGCCGCTCGGCGATGCGGGCCCGGAGCGGGACGATGCCCTCTTCCTCCAGCTCGAAGATCGTCCGGAGGTACATCTCGGTGGTGTCGATGAGGTCGTTCACAGGTCTCCTCCGTGTCGGCGGCCAGTCTACGGGGCCGGGGGGTCTCGACCGGCCCGCCCGCGGGTGGTCTCGCCGACGCACCGGGCACCACGGGACCCGGTAGCGTCCCGATCGAGCCACCGCGCCCGGCCGGGCGCGCCGGGAGGGGAGGTGCCCGTGAGCGACTCGGTCGCGGTCGTCTGGGACGACGCGCTGCTCGGCTACACGATGGGCGGTGACCACCCGCTGCACCCGGTCCGGCTCGACCTGACCATGCGCCTGGCCGACGGGCTGGGCCTGCTGGCGTCCGACCGGCTGCAGGTCCTCAAGCCCGAACCGGCCGGCGAGGACCTGCTCACCCTCGTGCACGACCCGCTGTACCTGGAGGCGGTGCGCCAGGCGCCGGCCGACCCGGGGGTCGGCCACGGCCTCGGCACCGCGGACAACCCGATCTTCCCGGAGATGTACGAGGCGGCAGCCCTGATCACCGGCGGCAGCGTGCTCGCCGCCCAGCAGGTGCACAGCGGCGCCGCGCAGCACGCCGTCAACATCTCCGGGGGCCTGCACCACGCGATGCGCGGGTCGGCCTCGGGGTTCTGCGTCTTCAACGACGCCGCCGTCGCCATCGCCTGGCTGCTCGGGCAGGGCTACGAGCGGATCGCCTACGTCGACCTCGACGTGCACCACGGCGACGGCGTCCAGGCGGCCTTCTACGACGACCCCCGGGTGCTCACGGTCAGCATCCACCAGACGCCGCTGACGCTCTTCCCGGGAACCGGCTTCCCGGAGGAGACCGGCGACCCCGGCAAGGCCCTGGGCAGCGCGGTGAACCTGGCCCTGCCCAACGGCACCGACGACTCGTCCTGGCTGCGGGCGTTCACCGCCGTCGTCCCCAGCGTGCTCAAGGCGTTCCAGCCGCAGATCATCGTGACCCAGTGCGGCTGCGACGCCCACCACGAGGACCCGCTGGCCGACCTCGCGCTCACCGTCGACGGGCAGCGCGCCAGCTACAAGGCCATGCACGAGCTGGCCCACGAGATCTGCGACGGGCGCTGGATCGCCCTCGGTGGCGGCGGGTACGGCCTGGTGCGCTGCGTGCCGCGGGCGTGGACCCACCTGATCGCCGAGGTGGGCGGCATGAAGCTCGACCCGGCCACCGAGATCCCCGAGTCGTGGCGGGAGGACGTGCTGCGCCGCGGCCTGCGCGCCCGGCCGCCGACGCACATGACCGAGGGCGGGTACACCGGCTTCTCGCGCTGGGACGCCTTCACCGAGTCCCGCGTCGACCGGGCGATCATGCGCACCCGCCGCGCCAGCTTCCCCTACTTCGGCCTCGACCCGGACGATCCCCGTGATTGAAGAAGGACCCCTCTCCTCACAGCTCGCAGGCCCGCAGCGGGCCCCGGGTGAGGGGCCACCGACGCAGGAGAACCCCGCGCCGCCGCCGGGCTGGGAGGCCGACATCGTCGCCGCCGACGGCGGCACCGTGCACCTGCGCCCGATCTGCCCCGAGGACGCCGACGGCCTCAACGGCCTGATGGAGCGCAGCAGCGACCAGACCCGCTACTACCGGTTCTTCGGGCCGATGAAGCGGCTGTCCGAGCGCGACCTGCACCGGTTCACCCACGTCGACCACGACTCACGGGTGGCGTTCGTCGTGCTCCTGGGCGACCAGGTCATCGCCGTCGGCCGCTACGACCGGTACCCGGGCACGGACGACGCCGAGGTCGCCTTCCTCGTCGAGGACGCCCACCAGGGACGGGGGCTGGGCTCGGTGCTGCTCGAGCACCTCGCCGCTGCGGCCCGCGAGCGGGGCATCAAGCGCTTCGTCGCCGAGGTGCTCGCGCAGAACAGCCGGATGGTGCGGGTCTTCCGCGACGCCGGGTACAAGGCCGAGCGCAGCTACGAGGACGGCGTCGTCCACCTGACCTTCCCCATCGAGCAGACCGAGGATGCGCTCGCGGTCGCCTACGAGCGCGAGCAGCGCAGCGAATCGCGGTCGATCGCCCGGCTGCTGACCCCGTCCTCGGTCGCCGTGGTCGGGGCCAGCAACGACGACGGCAAGATCGGCAACGCGGTGCTCCGGCACCTGCTGGACTACGGCTTCCGCGGGCCGGTGTACCCGGTGAACCCCGGCGCCCGGCACGTCCGCGGCGTCCCCGCCTACGCCGACATCGAATCCATCCCCGACGACCTCGACCTGGCGGTCCTCGCCGTGCCGGCCGACGAGGTGGCGGGGGTGGTCGAGGCGTGCCGCCGCAAGCGGGTCCGCGGTCTCGTGGTCATCTCCGGCGGTTTCGGCGAGTCCGGGCCGGAGGGGCGGGAGGCCGAACGCCGGCTGGTCGCCGCGGCCCGGGCCTCGGGCATGCGGGTGGTCGGGCCCAACTGCCTGGGTGTGGTGAACACCGACCCGGAGGTGCGGCTGAACGCCAGCCTCGCCCCGATGGTGCCCGGGCGCGGCCGGGTCGGCTTCTTCGCGCAGTCCGGAGCGCTCGGCGTGGCCCTGCTGGAACGCGCCCGCAGCCGCGGTATCGGGCTGTCGACGTTCGTCTCGGCCGGCAACCGCGCCGATGTCAGCGGGAACGACCTGCTGCAGTACTGGGCGACCGACGCGGGCACCGAGGTGGTGCTGCTGCACCTGGAGAGCTTCGGCAACCCGCGCAAGTTCGCCCGGCTCGCCCGCACGGTGGGGCGCACCAAGCCGGTGGTCGCGGTGAAGAGCGGCCGGCACGTCGGGGTCACCCCAGGGCTGGCCGGGACGTCGGTGGCGGTCCCCGAGCAGTCGGTGGCGGCGCTGTTCGCCTCGGCCGGGGTGATCCGCGTGGACACCGTGGCGCAGCTGTTCGACGTCGGCATGCTGCTGGCCCACCAGCCGCTGCCGGCCGGGAGCCGGGTCGCGGTCGTCGGCAACTCCACCGCGATCGGGGTGCTCGTCGCCGACGCCGTCCTCGAGGAGGGGATGGAGCTGGCGCAGGCCGCGCCGGTGGACATCGGTGTCGCGGGGAGCCCCGAGGAGTTCCGCTCGGCGCTGCAGGCCGCCGTGGACGACGAGGACGTCGACGCCGTCGTCGCGGTCTTCCTGCCACCGCTGATGGCGGGCTCGCAGGAGTACGGGCCCGCGTTGCGGGAGGTCTCGGTGCGCTCGTCCAAGCCGATCGTGGCGAGCTTCCTCTCCACGGAGGGGATCCCGCCCGAGCTCTCCGTCGTCGACGAGGACGGCATGCCCGCGCGCGGGTCTGTCCCGTCGTACAGCACGCCGGAGCGGGCGGTGATCGCCCTGGCCAAGGCGTGCGAGTATGCGCAGTGGCGTCGCCGCCCGGTCGGCGAGGTGCCGGAGCTGCCCGACGTCGACGAGGCCGCTGCCGAGCGCATCGTGCGGGCCGCGCTCGCGGGGGCGCCGGGCGGGCGTGAGCTCACCGACGACGAGCTGATCGGGCTGCTGGCCGCCTACGGCATCCCGCTGCTGGGCACCCGCACGGTCACCGACGCGGAGGCGGCGGTGGCCGCCGCGGAGGCGATCGGGTACCCGGTGGTGCTGAAGTCCACGGCGCCGTGGCTGCGGCACCGGTCCGACCTGGGCGGGGTGCGGCTGGACCTGACCGACGCCGAGGCGGTGCGCACGGCGTTCGGCGCGATCCCGTCCGGCGACCCGGTGATCGTGCAGGAGATGGCGGCACCCGGCGTCGCCACCGTCGTGGAGATCGTCGACGACCCGTCGTTCGGCGCCCTGGTCAGCTTCGGGCTCGGCGGTGTCGCCACCGATCTGCTGGGGGACCGCGCCTACCGCACGCTGCCGCTGACCGACCTGGACGCCGCCGAGCTGGTGCGCTCGCCGCGGGCGTTCCCGCTGCTGAACGGCTACCGCGGCTCGGAGCCGGTCGACCTCGCCGCGCTGGAGGACCTGCTGCTGCGGGTGGCCCGGCTGGCCGACGACCTGCCCGAGGTGCTGCGGCTGACGCTGGAGCCGGTCATCGTGGGCCCCGCCAACCCGTGGCACGGCGGCCGCTCGCTGGTCGTCGCCGGCGGCACCGGGGTGGTCGGCCCGCCCACCGCCCGCGTCGACCCGGGCCCCCGGCGCATGCGCAGCCCGGTGTAGCGCCGCGGGACCGGCCGGGCGTGCGGCCCCGGGTCGTCGGCACCGCGCGTCGGGTGCTGGTCAGCGAGGGGCGGGCCTGCTGAGCCCCCCGGGACGGGTCTGCCGTGCAACCGGAGGTCGGCGATGACCAGGTACGCCTTTGCCTACCGCGTGGGTTTCGCACCGTGGGAGCGGTATGCCGTCGCGGCCGCCGCGAGGATCCGGGCCCTGCTGGCGCGGGAGGAGGCAGACCGCCCCACCCCGCCCGGGCGAGCGCTGGACCTGGGCTGCGGGCGCGGCGTGTACACCCGTCAGCTCGCGCGCCGGGGATGGGAGGCAGTGGGCATCGACGCCGTGCCGCGGGCGATCGAGGCGGCCCGGCGTGGCGCCGTCCCCGGAGCGCGGTTCGTGGTGGGCGACGTGACGGACCTGCCCGCGGCTGGCCTGGGCACCTTCGACCTCTTCCTCGACGTCGGCTGCTTCCAGGGTCTGGACGCGGCCGGGCGGCGGGCAGAGGGCGCCGGCGTCTCGGCGCTCGCGAACGCCGGCGCGACGCTGCTGGTGCTCGCCTTCGGCCCTACGTGCATGCGCTGGTCCGTCGGCGGCGCGTCCCGTGCCGAGGTCGAGGCCGCGTTCGCCGGGTGGGACGTGCTCTCGGTCGAGCAGGCCGACACCGCGGGGCTGGGCTGGCCCCTGAACCGGACCTCGCCGCAGTGGTACCGCCTGCGGCTGCGCTCGGCAGGCGGGGCTCACCGTCCTCCCTCACCTGGCAGCGTCCTCCCTCGGCGCCGACGGTGAGGGAGGACGCTCCATGATCGCTCCCTGATCATGGTCGGCTCTCGTGACGACGAGGGCCCGCCACCGGGTGGTGACGGGCCCTCGTGCCGATCGGCTGCTCGCGCCGATCTGCGGTGCCGCGTGTCAGGCGAGGTAGTCGCGCAGGGCGTCGGCGCGCTGCGGGTCGCGCAGCTTGGCCATCGTCTCGCGCTCGATCTGCCGCACCCGCTCGCGGGAGAGACCGAACTGCTTGCCGATCTGCTCGAGCGTCCGGGGCTGGCCGCCGTCCAGGCCGAAGCGGAGCACGACGACGTCGCGCTCGCGGTCCTCGAGCGTGGAGAGGACGTTGCGCACGTCGCCCTTCATCATCTGGAAGGCGACGGCGTCCTCGGCGACGGCGGCGTCGGCGTCCTCGATGAAGTCACCGAGACGGGACTCCTCGTCGGCACCGACGGTCTGGTCGAGGCTGACCAGGTCGCGGCTGTACTCGAGCAGCTCGGTGATCCGCTCCTCGGGCAGGTCCAGCTCCAGGCCCAGCTCCTCGGCGGTGGGCTCCCGCTCGAGCTCCTGGTGCATGCGCCGGCGGGTGCGGACCACCTTGTTGACCTGCTCGGCCAGGTGGACGGGCAGCCGGATGGTGCGCCCGGAGTCAGCCATCGCCCGGGTGATCGCCTGCCGGATCCACCAGGTGGCGTAGGTCGAGAACTTGAAGCCCTTGGTGTAGTCGAACTTCTCGACGGCGCGGATCAGGCCGACGTTGCCCTCCTGGATGAGGTCCAGGAACGTCATGCCGTGGCCGGTGTAGCGCTTGGCCACCGAGACGACCAACCGCAGGTTGGCCTCCAGCAGGTGGGCCTTGGCCGCCTTGCCGTCGGTGGCGAGGATCTTGTAGTCGCGCTTGCGGGCGGGGGTGAGGCCCTCCTGCTCGGCGAGCAGCCGCTCGGCGTAGAGACCGGCCTCGATCCGCTTGGCCAGCTCCACCTCTTGCTCCGCGGTGAGCAGAGCGGTCTTGCCGATGGTGTTGAGGTAGACGCGCACCAGGTCGGTGGAGACCAGACCGCTGGTGTCGGGCTCCCGACGGGGGGTGCGCACGTCCAGGGTGTCGGTGGAGGACTGCAGCAGCGTCACGATGGGTCTTCGTCCTTGCCTTGGTTTCGGATGCACCCGCCGGGCGTCGATGGGCGGCGGTGCCATCCAGGCGTGGAGCGGGGCCACGGTCACGGGGTCACCGGCCGGTCCCGCTCTTCTCTGTCCGGTGTGGTACGCCCTGCACAACGGCCACTGAGGGGTCCGGTGTTCCGCGATCCGGTCGTTCACAGCAAACCGGCAGGGAGTGTCTTCGGTCACCCGTCGGTACCCGGGGCCCGAGACTCCCAGACATGTCATTCGCGTGACGGGCGCCGGCGGTTCAGACCTCCAGGAGCAGGGTCATCGGGCCCTCGTTGACCGACGAGACCCGCATGCTGGCGCCGAAGACCCCGGTGGCCACGATCGCGCCCCGGCGGCGGAGCTCGGCGACGACCTCCTCGACCAGCGGCTCGGCCAGCTCGCCCGGGGCGGCGTCCTGCCACGACGGCCGCCGGCCCTTCCGCGTGTCGGCGTAGAGGGTGAACTGGCTGACGACGAGCACCGGGAGACCGAGGTCGGACGCCGAGACGGCCCCGTCGGGCCCGGCGAAGACGCGCAGCTCGTGGATCTTGCGGGCCATCGCGCGCGCCCGGGCGTCGTCGTCGTCCCGGCCCACCCCGACCAGTGACAGCAGGCCCGGCCCGATCTCGCCGACAACCGCACCGTCGACCGTTACAGCCGCTGCAGCGACCCGGCTCACCACCGCTCTCACCACGGCATCCTCCCCGAGGGTGCGGCGGCCGCGCAGGCCGGCCAGCTCACAGCCACCTGCCCGGTCGGCGCACAGGTCCACCACAGCAGGTGCGCCGAGGCTGCTGCCGGGCCGGTCACGACGGGTCGGCCCGGACCGAGGAGGGGAACGTGCGGAGAAAACTGATCATCGCCACGACCGCCGGGGCGCTGGCGCTGGGCGGAGGGCTGGCGGTCGCGGTCCCGGCGCTGGCCGACGGCGAGGCCTCGACCACCCGCGAGGACCGGATCCGGGATGCCCTGACCGGGCTGGTCGACGACGGCTCGCTCACCGGGGCCCAGGCCGACGAGGTGGCCGCGACCCTGGCCGAGAGCGGTCTCGGCGGCGGTCACGGCCACGGACACGGAGGCCGGCTGGACCTCGCCGCGGCTGCGACGGCACTCGACCTGACCGAGGACGAGCTGCGGGAGGCGCTGGCCACCGAGGGCACCTCGCTGGCCGACGTCGCCGAGCAGCAGGGCGTGGCAGTCGACACCCTCGTCGAGGCGCTCGTGACGGCGCAGCAGGAACGCCTCGCCCAGGCCGTCGAGGCCGGCGACCTCACGCAGGAGGAGGCCGACGAGCGCCTCGCCGACCTGGAGGAGCGGGTGGCCGTACGGGTGGCCGACGAGAACGGAGGCCCCCGCGGGCGCGGAGGGTCGCACCGCGACTGACCCCCGTCGGCCACGGTGGTGGTGCCGCCCCCTGCGTGCGGCACCACCGTCCTGGGGGAGGACCACGGTGCAGCCGGCGGCCGGGCGGGCCTGCGGGCTACCCGGTGACCCGGACGCCGACCGCCCCTCAGGCCGGCTCGAGGTGCACCAGCGCCTGGTGCAGGCGTGGGCGGCGGTCCGCGTCGGCCGGGCGTGGCGCACGGTGCATCAGCCAGGTGCGTGGACCGCCGTCGGGCCGGTCGACGGCGGTGGTGACGGACGAGCCGAGGCGCTGGTAGGAGCGCACGTTGCGCGCGGCGCTGGTCCCCAGGTGCACCGGCAGCCCGTGTCGATCGGCGCGGGTGAGCCGCGGTGCGAGGGCGCGACTGCTCCCAAGCCCTGCCCTTGGTGGCTGCTGTCCACGCCGACGCCGGCCAGCAGCAGGTGTTCGCCACCGGGGCGATGGGGGCGAGCAACTCCTCGGCGGCCGCCACTGCGGCCGCGCGGTCACCGGCCAGGTCGGCGACCGTCGGCCCGATCCCGCGCCACACCTGGTCGGGGACGGCGGTGCCGGGCAGCCAGACGGCGACCGTCGTCAGGCGCTCGGCGGTGTAGCCGAGGTCGACGCGCCCGTGGGGCAGGGCGACGGCGGTGAGGTACAGCTCCTGCAGCGCGGTCAGCCGCCGGTCGTGGTCGTCGGCGGCGACGGTCCAGCGCGTCCAGGGGGAGTCGGTGAAGGCGTCGGCGAGGAGCCGGCCGCGGCCGGGAGGTCGCCGGCCGTGGCGGGGCGCGTGTGGAGCGTCATCGGTCCTCCGGCAGGGGGCGGGCAGACGTGAGGCGGCGGTAGAAGCGCTGGGCGTCGGCGTTCTCGACCTCCACCCCCCAGCGGATGAGCAGCTGGTCGGGCTCGGCAGGAGCGGCGAGGGCGGCCATGAGCTGTCGGCCGACGCCGGCGTCGCGGTGGCCGGGGCGGACGTGGAGGTCGTCGAGGTCGAGGACGTCGTCGCCGGTCCGCGGGTGCAGCCGGGAGGGGCGGAGACGTGGCCGACGGCCTGTCCGGCGCGCTCGGCGAGCAGCACGATGACCTCCGGGCGGCGGAGCAGCCGGCGGGTGCGGCCCGCCGGACCGCGACGGGCGGGGTCGTCGTGGCGAGGGCGTTGCGGCGGGGCGCGGGCAGCGGCTCGTGGTCGGCATCCTGCGATGCGGGGTGGACCGGGTGGACGCCCGACGGGCCGCGGCAGGTGGTGCCGGTGCCGGGCCCGGGTGCAGTCGGCCCGGCGCCGGGTGGTCACCGGGTGGCGACGGCGGTGAGCACGTCGAGCCGGGCGGCGTGGCGGGCGGGCGGCGAGGTGGTGGCGCCGACGAACGTGCGGGGCGTGCCGGACAGCATGGGAACTCCTCGATGAGCAGCGGGTGGGGCGTTCGGTGACGAGCGTCGGCGCCGCGGTGGGTACCTCTCACCGGGAGATCGCCTGGATCTGCGCGGGTGGGCGTCAGTGCCCGTGCCCGTGGCCGGCGGTGCCGGCGGGGGGCTTGCCGCCGGGAACGGCGAGCGCGGTGAGCACGAACAGCGCGGCGAGGATGCCGGCGGTGGCGGCGAACGCTCGGCCGTAGCCGTCGATGAGCCCCGTCGAGGTGGCGAGGTCGCCGGCGACGGCGGTGAGCGCGGCGACGCCGAGGGCGGCGCCGATCTCGTGGCCGGTCATCATCAGCCCGGAGGCCAGACCGGAGCGCTCGGCCGGCACGTCGCTCATCGCCGCGACGGCGATGGCCACGAACATCGGGCCGACGCCGGCACCGACGAGCAGGAACCCGGGCAGCACGTCAGCGGCGTAGGAGGTGCCACCGGCGCTCGTGGCCAGCAGCAGCACCCCGGCGGCCATCACGACCAGCCCGCCGAGGACGAGGGTGCGGGCGCCGAGGTGGCCGATGACCTTCGACGCGGCGGCGGCGGCGAGGGTGATCGCGGTGGCCAGCGGCAGGAACTGCAGCCCGGCGACGACCGGCGAGGACCCCACGACGGCCTGCAGGTACAGCGAGCTCAGGAAGATGGCGCCGACCACCACACCGGTGACGCCGGCCATCACCGCCGAGGCGGACACCAGCGACCGCATCCGCCAGGTGGCCGGCGGGATCAGCGGGTCGGCGGCGCGTTGCTCGAGCCGGGCGAACGTCGTGAGCAGAGCGGCGGCGGCGGCCAGCGCCAGCCAGGTGCGGGGGGCGGCCCAGCCGGCCGAGCGGGTGGCCTCGATGCCGGACACCAGGGCCAGCAGCCCGCCGACCAGGGGGAGCGCGCCGCGAACGTCCAGGCGGCCCAGCGCGCCGGTCCTGGAGTCGCCGCGGGCCACGGCCCGCAGGGTGCCGAGCAGGACGGCGATGCCGATCGGCACGTTGATGAAGAACACCGCCCGCCAGCCGAGCGCGCCGGTCAGCGCCCCGCCGAAGAGCACACCGGCGGCGATGCCGAGGCTGCCGACGGTGCCCCACACCGCGAGCGCGGTCTGCCGCTGCTTGCCGGCGTAGGCGGTCATGATGATCGACAAGGCGGCCGGGGTGAGCAGTGCCGCACCGGCGCCCTGCGCCGCCCGGGCTCCGATGAGCGTGAGCGGGGTCTGCGCCAGTCCGCTGACCAGGGATGCGGCGGTGAACAGGGCGATGCCGGCGAGGAATGCGCGGCGCCGGTCGAGCAGATCGGCGATCCGGCCACCGAGCAGCAGCAGACCGCCGGACAGCAGCACGTAGGCGCTGATCGCCCACTGGTAGTCCGCGGCCGACAGGCGGAGGGACTCGCTGATGGACGGCAGGGCGACGTTCACCACCGACACGTCCAGGATGACCATGAACTGGGCGGCGATCATCAGCACGAACACCGTCCACGGCCGGCGCGGCTCGTCCGCGGCCGGTGGCGCGTGGCCCGGCGCGTGGTGGATGGGGTGGCCGTGGGCGTGCGCGGCGCCACCGCCGTGGACGGCGGGTCCACCGTGGCCGGAGGCGTGCGGGTGCTGGTGAGCGGGCGTCGCCGGTTCGATGGTGGGGTGGGCCGACATGGCTCCTCCTCCAGGTGGGGACCGTGGGTCTGGCCGCCACCGTCACCGTCGCCGAGATCGCTCACGCCGGGAGAACCGCCGGGATCGTGATCACCGACCTGTCCACGCGGGTCGGTACGGTCCCGTTCGTGCTGGTCGGGCGGGATGCTGAACGCGCGGCGATCGCTGCGCTGCTCGACGCTGCGCGCGCCGGGGCCGGCGGGTCGCCGGTGGGCCGCGGCGTGGCGGGGTCGGGGGGCCCGCACCCAGCTGGCCTTCGGCGAGCACCTGCGCACCCCCCGGCGCTGACACCCGGGCGCTGGCCGGCCGGCCCATCGCGGACGCCGCCGGGCCGCAGCAGAGCACCGGCCCGGCCCGGGGGATCCCGGCGGTTCTCCCGGCGTGACGCCGGCGGTCCGCTCCTAGCGTCGGCCTCGGCCCACCGAGCCGATGATCCGCGACCGACCGCGCACCCGAGGAGCCCTGGATGGCCCACCACCCCACCCCCGCTGCACGTCCCGCGCGGACCGGCCTGCTCGCCGGGCTGCTCGCCGCCGCGGCCGGTGAGATCACCGCTTCCGCCACGCGCCGTGGCCGCTCGCCGTCCTCCGGTCTGGCCCGCGGTCTGGTCGACGCTGCCCCGGCGATGCTGGTGGACGGCGGCGTCGCCCTCGTCGGCCGAGCCGACAAGCCGGGCCTGGCGGTGCTCGCGGCCGGTGCCAGCGGCATCGCCGCCGCCGCGGGTGGCACCCTGGCCGGGCGTCGCCCGCTGGTGGGCGTCGCCGTGGCCACCGCTCCGCACGCCCTGGGCGGCTACCTCGCGCTGCGCCGCGGAGACGCCTCGGTCCGGGACACCGCCGCCGCCGCGGCCGCCGGCATGCTCACCGCCGCGGCCGCAGCCGTGGTCGCCCCGCTGCCGGTGCCGCGACCGGCGGTGCTGGCCGCCGCCGCGGCGGCCACGGGCGCGGTCGTGGCCGCGGACCGTCGCGCACGTCGCCGTGGCACTGCCGCGCTGCGCGGCCAGGTGACGTTGCCGGCCGCCGTCCGGTCGCTGCCGCCGGTGCCTGCCGCCGACGCGGCACCGCGGCCGGGCCTCGCCCCGCTGCTGGCCGAACCCGGCCAACTGGTCGTCATCGACGTGACCGTCCCCGAGCCGCGCACCGACCTCGGCACCTGGCGACTGGAGGTGGACGGCGAGGTGGAGCGACCGCTGTCCCTCACCCTCCGCGAGCTGCTCGCCCTGCCGCTGGAGGAGCGCGATCTGCTGATGATCTGCGTGCACAACCCCGTCGGCGGCGACCGGATGGGCTGCGCCCGGTGGACCGGCATCGGCCTGGCTGACCTCCTCCCGCGGGCCGGCGTGACTGACGACGACGGCTGGCTGGTCGCCGAGGCCGTCGACGGCTACACCAACGTGCTACCGCTGGACACGGCCCGCCGGCACGGCTTCCTCGCGGTCGGCATGGCCGGGCAACCACTGCCCCGCGAGCACGGCAGCCCCGCCCGGCTGCTCGTCTCCGGACGGCACGGGCAGGACGGCAACCTCAAGTGGCTGCGGCGCCTCACCGTCACCGCGACACCTCCACCGTCCTACTGGGGCTCGCGCGGCTGGACCGACGGCACCTACCCGGTGCACCCGGCCTCCCGCATCGACGCCCCCGGCCCGCACGCCCACATCGAGCCCGACGAGGTCACGATCCGCGGGTACGCCTGGGCGCCGCCCGTCGGCGTCGACCGCGTGCAGCTGCAGATCGACGGCGGCCCGTGGACCGACGCCATACTCGGCGTCGACCTCGGCCCGGACGCCTGGCGGCCGTGGGCAGCCCGGTGGGCGGCCACGCCTGGTCCGCACCGGTTGCGCGTCCGGTGCCGCACGACCACCGGCCAGTGGCAGGAGGAGACGACCACGACCCCCTTTCCGCACGGCGTGCGCGGCCTCCACACCATCACCGTCCACGTCGGCGGAGGCCCCGCCGGTCCGGCCCTGCGCCGGCTGGTCGGCCGGGGCGTCACCCGGGCGGGCTGGGCAGCGCGGAGTGTCGCCGCCTGGCGTCATCCGGAGCTCAGCGGTCCCGTCGCCGCCCGGTCCGCCGACACAGCCACCTGACCACACGCACCGCTCCCACCCGCACCACTCACTCCGACCGTTCGGCACCGTCCGCAGGAGCGGTGCTCCGATCAGCGCTCCGTCCCTGACGTCGCAGGAACTCGTCATCGAGACGCTGCCCCTCGTCCGGGGGTGGGCGCGGCGGGACCGCTCTACGGCACCATCTCGGTGTGCCGGCTCTCCGCATCGCCCAGGACGACGCCGCCGACGAGCTGCTGAGTCGGGACCCGCTCCCGCTGCTGATCGCGATGCTGCTGGACCAGCACGTGCGTCGACGAAGCAGCTGACCGGGCCGGGGTGACTGACGCGTCGGTCCGGGTGGGCGGTCGACCTCCACGCCGGGGATCGAGGGGCCGCATCCGGGTCGGCGTCGAGGTCGCCGAGTCGGCGCGGCATCTTCCATCCTGCCGTCCTCCGTCATCGTCCCGCCGAGCGTCACGGTCGCCACGACGTCCTCTACGGCCGGCGGTCCGCGGCCGGTCGGGCGCGGGCGGCGAGCTGGGACATGACGACCTCCCGGCAGGCAGCAACGGCCGACCGGTCGCGCCGGGTGCGGAAGACGCGCCCGGGGTCTACTCAGTCCTCGACCTGGCCCACGCGCTGCCGGGGACCGTCGGTGAAGAGCACGGCCGCGACCTGCCGCGCGGCCGCAGCCGGGTCCGGCCCGAGCCCGGGGGGCAGGGCGCCGCTGTTCCACAAGCTGGCGAAGCCGTGCACCAGTGACCACGCGGCCAGCCCAGCTGTCCGGACAGCGTCTTCGTCGGCGTCCCGCACCTCCGTGCCGGCTCCGCCGTAGAGGGTGGCGGCCGCGCGGCCACGAGCGCGTACCACCACCTCGTCGGCGGCGTCGTAGAGGCCGGGGCGGTACATGACCTCGAAGTGAGCGGGGTGCTCCCTGGCGAACAGGACGTAGGCGACGCCTACTTCGAGGAAACTCCCGGTCCGCTCCCACACGTCGGCCAGCTGCTCGGCCAACAGGGTGTACCCCTCGGCCGCCAGTGCGGTCAGCAGCCCTCGCTTGTCGCCGAAGTGATGGGCGGGGGCAGCGTGGGAAACCCCGGCGCGCCGGGCCAGCTCGCGCAGGCTGACCCGCGCGACGTCGCTCTCGCCGACCATCCGGGCAGCCTGCCGCAGCAGCTCACGGCGCAGATCGCCGTGGTGGTACGGGCGCGGCTCGGTCACGGCCTCACCCTAAGCGTGCGACAACTTGACGTTGACAAGCTCGCGGGATCGCGACAGTCTTTCCAATGTCAAGATACTCTGGAGGTGGGTCTGGTGGCTTCTCTGTACGTCCTGCTGGGCGCTACCGCCGGGCTGCTCGTCCTGGACGCGATGACCGGGCGTTCGCTGGCGGTGAGCTGGCCAACGGCACTGCGCCGAGGTCTGGCCGCCATGTTCGTGCTGACCGGTGCTTCACACTTCGTCGGCCTGCGGGAGGACCTGATCGAGATGGTCCCCCCGGCGCTGCCGGCCCCGGACCTGCTGGTGACACTCACCGGAGTGCTCGAACTGGTCGGCGCGGCCGGACTGCTGTGGCGACCCTTCGCTGCCTGGTCCGCCGCCGGACTGGCCGCACTGCTGGTGGCGATGTTCCCCGCCAACGTCTATGCGGCGGTGTCCGACGTGCAGATCGCCGGCGAGCCGGCCACCGCGTTGCCGCTGCGCACCGGCATGCAGGTGCTGTACGTCGTCGCGGCTGGAGCAGTCTGGGCCACCCACCGCCGGCGAGACGCGGCTGTGCGGGCCGGGAGGTCGTGGCACCCGCCCGAGGAGGTGACGCGCGAGGCGGGGGCACGGCAGGAGGGTCGCCGAGCCCCCGAGAGGCTCTGAGCGGCGCACCACACCGGCCGCCGTTTCCGTGAGTGCCGAGCGTTCACTCGGCGACAGGAGTAGGAGGACCACCGTGCACCTCGACGGGCGATTCCGGTGGCGGGGTCGGACGGTTGCGTGGACCCGAACGGGGGCCGGCCCGGCCGTGGTCTTCTGCCACGGGACGCCGTGGTCGTCCGCGCTGTGGGCGCCCTTCGCCGAGACCTTGAGCGGGCACTTCACCGTGTATCTGTGGGACATGCCCGGATACGGGCTCTCCTCGAAGGACCCGGCCCACGCCGTGGGTCTGGCGACCCAGGCGGAGTTGTTCGCCGCCCTCCTCGCGGAGTGGGACCTCCGGGAGCCGCACGTGGTGGCGCACGACTTCGGTGGCGCAGTGGCGCTCGGTGCCCACCTGCTCCGCGGCCGCCGGTACGCCTCGCTGTTCCTGGTGGACGTCGTCGCGCTCGGCCCCTGGGGATCGCCCTTCTTCTCCCTGGTCCGGGAGAACGCGGAGGTGTTCTCCCGGCTACCCCCGGTCGTGCACGAGGGAGCGCTGCGCGCGTACATCCAGAGCGCCAGCCACCGCGGCGTGTCCGAGGACCGGCTCAGCGAACTCGCTGCGCCGTGGCTGACGAGCGACGGCCGGCCCGCCTTCTACCGGCAGATCGCGCAGGCCGACGAGCGGTTCACCGACGAGCTCCGCCCGCTGCTGGCGCACGTCGGGGCCCCGGTGCACATCGTCTGGGGCACCGAGGACGGCTGGATCCCCGTTGACCGGGCGGTGGCGCTGCACCGTGCGATCCCCGGCTCGACGTTGCGGCTCGTCGACGGCGCGGGTCACCTCGTCCACCTCGACCAACCGGTGGCTCTGGCCGACGAGCTCCGGGGGTGGCTGGACGCTCGTGTCGTGGCCCCCGACCGGCGCGTGCTGCGCAGCGACGGACGGCGCCCCCGGTCATCGCCGGCCGGTGCACCGGTCCTGCGGCGGGGATCGCACGAGGAACCCCGATCGTCCGTGGCCGCATCCCGTGTTCACGATGGCCCGGTGATCGTGCGTCGTGAGCTGCCCCGGGACCGTGAGGCGGTGCGCGCCGTCCATGCTGCGGCCTTCGCCCGGCCCGGCGGTGGCGTCCCGGGAGAGGCACACCTCGTGGATGCCCTCCGCGAGGACGGGGCTGTCGTTCCCGGCCTTTCACTGGTCGCCGAGCTCGCAGGCGAGGTGGTCGGCCACGTGCTCTGCAGCAGAGGAGACGTCGAGGGCCGCCCTGCCGTGGGCCTCGGGCCACTGGGCGTCCTGCCCACCCACCAGCGACGCGGCGTCGGACAGGCCCTCATGCACGGGGTGCTCGCCGCCGCGGACGCGCTCGGCGAGCCCTGTGTGGCCCTGCTGGGTGACGCCGGCTACTACGCGCGCTTCGGGTTCCTGCCGGCCCACCAGGTGGGCGTCCGTCCTCCCGACCCGGCATGGGGCGTGCACTTCCAGGTCCGCCGGCTGACCGCCTGGACCGACGACATCGCGGGCGAGTTCCACTACGCCCCCGCCTTCGACCGCCTGTGACGCCGTGGAGGCTCCTGGCGTGCCGGGCTGTGGCCTCCGCGGCGGGTGATCGCGGCCGGACCGCCGTGGGGCACCATCTCGTCGTGCCCGTGCTCCGCATCGCCCAGGACGACGCCGCCGACGAACTGCTCGATCGCGAGCCGCTCGCGCTGCTGATCGGGATGCTGCTGGACCAGCACATGCGTCGTCCAAGCAGCGGAGCCGGCCTCCGCGTCGGCGCCCGTGCGGGTCAGGGCCCGGCAGCAGTGCCGGTCAGAGGCCGAGATAGCGGGTGACGGCTGCCTCGACCTCCTCCAGCTCGTCGCGGTGGAGGAAGTAGGCGGGCTCCCCGTCGATGAACCGAACGTCGATGCTGCGCAGCTGGTCGACGAGGAACCGGGTCGGGACGCCGCCCAGCTCGATCTCGGGCCGGAAGACAGCTGGTTGCGCCCGGGTCGACGTCGGGACGATCGTGGCGATGCTCCAGGTCATGTCCGTGGGGCTGAGGACCAGGCCGTAGCGCCGGCCGCGTGGCTCGTGCCCGCGTCGCGCCTCGCCGAGGTCGACCCGGTAGACGGCGCCGCGGATCACCAGTCGTCGGTCTCGACGGACAGGTCCTCGTCGGCCAGCCGCTCGGCGTCGGCCCGCGCTCGCGCGAGCCACGCCTCGCGATCCAGAAGGCGCAGTGCGCGACGGATGACGTCGGCGGTGCGCTCGTCGTCCCGCATCGCCTCGCGGATGATCCGCTCGTCGTCCTCCGTCGGACGAAACCCGATGGTCCTGTTCACGTCTCGATGTTAGACATCTGTATAACAGCCGTGCAACAGGCGTCCAGCTGAGGGGTGCACGCCGGGCCCGGGGCCGTCGAGCCGGCGGCCGGGCCGGTCGCCGCAGGTGAGAGCCCTGCTGGCGGGTGATTGCATCCCGATCTCACTGCGGCACCATCTCCGTCGGCCGACCCTCCGCATGGCCCAGGACCCCGCGGCGACGAGTTGGTGAGCCGCGACCCGCTCGCGCTGCTGATGGGGATGCTGCTGGACCAGCAGTTCCCGATGGAGCGCGCTTTCGCGGCCCCACGGCTGCTGGCCGACCGGCTCGGCATCGACACCCTCTCGGCCGAGCAACTGGCGGCGATGGATCCCGAGGAGTTGGTGCGGGTCTTCCAGGGGCCGCCGGCCTTGCACCGCTACCCGGGGTCGATGGCCGGCCGGGCCCAGGAGGTGTGCCGGGCGCTCGTCGAGCGGTACGACGGCCGGGTCGAGGGGCTGTGGGCCGACGGCTGCGACGGCGCGGCGTTGCTGAAGCGGCTCAACGGGCTGCCCGGCTTCGGCGCCCAGAAGTCGAGGATCTTCCTCGCCCTCCTCGGCAAGCAGTACGGCGTCACCCCGCCCGGCTGGCGGGAGGCGGCCGGGGACTACGGCACCGACGGTTCCCGGCGCTCGGTCGCCGACATCACCGGTCCGGAGTCGCTGGCCGAGGTGCGGGCGTTCAAGCAGGAGCAGAAGCAGGCGGCGAAGGCGGCGAAGGCGGCGACGACCGGCTGACCGGGGCGCCTGCATCCGGCCCCGGCCGGTGGCACCATGGGGGTGGTCCGGAAGCCGGCGGGGTCGAATCCCGCGGACACCGGCCAGCGGAGGGAAGGGTGCCCGTGGCCTCGAGCCAGCAGTCCCCGCGAGCGCGCAAGCCGGAGCCGGTGCTCATCACCGAGGCCGCGCCGAGCCTGGCCGACCAGCAGGCCGCGCGGAAGCGGCGGTACGCCATCACGATGGCGATCCGTGGCCTGGCGCTGGTGCTGGCCGCCGTCTTCTACAAGGTCGTCTGGCTGATGATCATCCTGGCCATCCTCGGCACGGTGCTGCCGTGGATCGCCGTCGTCATGGCCAACGACCGCCCGCCCAAGCCCAGGACGCGCCTGCGAGGCGTGGACGTGCGGCCCGACCGGGTGCTGGAGAACCCCGCCCGGTCGGGGCGGGTCATCGAGGGCTGAGCGCCCCGGCTGTCGCCTGCACGTGGTGGCGCCCGATCGGCAGGACGAGCGGCCGGCCGGACGTGGGGTCGACGACGACCCGGCTATCGAGCCCGAAGACCGTGCGCACGCACTCCTCGGTCAGCACCTCGGCGGGGTCCCCGGCGGCGTGCAGGCGCCCGGCCGCCAGGGCGACGAGGTGGTCGGCGTAGCGCGCGGCCATGTTGAGGTCGTGCAGGACCATGACGACGGTCGTGCCGCGGGCCCGGTTGAGGTCGGTCAGCAGGTCGAGCACCTCGATCTGGTGGCTGACGTCGAGGAACGTCGTCGGTTCGTCGAGCAGCAGGACGTCGGTCTCCTGGGCGAGCGCCATGGCGATCCAGACCCGCTGGCGCTGGCCGCCGGAGAGCTCGTCGACGGCGCGGTCGGCGAGGTCGGTCGTCTGCGTGGCCTCGAGCGCGGCCGCCACCGCCGCGTCGTCCTCGGTGCGCCACCGGGTGAAGACCCCCTGGTGCGGGTGCCGGCCGCGGCCGACGAGGTCGGCGACCGTGATCCCCTCCGGTGCGATGGGGGACTGGGGGAGCAGGCCGAGCGTGCGCGCCAGCTCCTTGGCCGGCAACCGGTGCACCGCCTTGCCGTCCAGCAGCACCCGGCCGGCCCGGGGCGCCAGCAGCCGTGACATCGACCGCAGCAGGGTGGACTTGCCGCAGGCGTTGGCGCCCACGATCGCGGTGATCCGGCCCGGCGGGACGACGAGGTCGAGTCCCTCGATCACCGTGCGCTCGCCGTAGCCGACGGCCAGCTGCTCGGCGGCGAGGGTGTGGGTGGCGGTCACAGCGAGCCTCCGGCGCGGTTGGTGCGGACGATGAGGTGGATCAGGTACGGCGCCCCGAGGACCCCGGTGACGACGCCCACCGGGTACCGGGTGCCGAGGGCGAACTGGCCCACGAGATCCGCGACGAGGACCAGCAGCGCACCGACCAGCGCGGCCGGCAGGAGCAGCGACCCGTTGCGCCCGACCACCCGCGCCGCGATGGGGCCCGCCAGGAACGAGACGAACGCGATCGGTCCGCAGGCCGCCGTCGCGAAGGCGATGAGACCCACCGCCGCCAGGATGGCGACGATGCGGGTGCGTTCGACGCGGATGCCGAGCGCGGAGGCCGTGTCGTCGCCCAGTTGCATGGCGCCGAGCGGCCGGGCCTGCGCGAGCAGGACCGGACCCAGCAGCAGCAGGGCGACCAGGGCGACCAGGGTCGCCTCCCAGGTGCTGCCGTTGAGGCTGCCGGTCAGCCAGCGCAGCGCCTCGGCGAAGTCCCAGGCCCCGGCCTGGTCGAGGACGTAGGCGATGGAGCTCCGCGACATGGCGGCGATGCCGATCCCGATGAGGATCAGCCGGGTGCCGACGACGCCGTCCTTGAACGCCAGGAGGTACATCAGCAGCGCCACCAGCAGGGCAGCGGCGATCGCGGTGACGGAGACGGCCGTCCCGCTCCAGCCGAGGACGACGATCGCGAAGGCCGCCGCGGCGCTCGCCCCGCCGCTGATGCCGATGACGTCCGGGCTGGCCAGCGGGTTGCGCAGCATCGTCTGGAAGGTCACGCCCGCCAGGCCGAAGCTGAGGCCAGCCACGACGGCGAGCACCGCGCGGGGCAGCCGGAGGCGACCGACCGTGAACGTCGCGCCGGCGACGTCCTGCCCCAGCGCCACGCGCAGCACGTCGCCGGGTGGGTAGAACGTCCGCCCGACCATCAGCGTCAGGGCGAAGGTGGCCGCGACGAGCGCCGCGAGCACCACGACGACCAGGCGCCGGCGGGCGGCGCGGCGGAGCCGCTGGTGGGCGACGGCCTCGACCGTCGACGGCGCGGGGACGACGGCGGTCACAGCTCCCGGACCTTCTGCCGGCGGACGACCCAGATGAAGAACGGCGCACCGACCAGGGCGGTGAGGACGCCGACGTCGATCTCGGCCGGCCGGACCACGATGCGCCCGAGCACGTCGGTGGCGGTGAGCAGGCAGGCGCCGGCGAGGGCCGAGAACGGCAGCAGCCAGCGGTGGTCGACCCCAATGAGCAGCCGGCACAGGTGGGGGACGACGAGCCCGACGAAGCCGATCGGGCCGGCGACCGCCGTGGCGGCGCCGCACAGCAGCACCGAGCCGAGCGCCGCGACCCCCCGGGCGAGGGCCACCCGTTCGCCGAGGCCGGCGGCGAGCTCGTCACCCAGGGCCAGGGAGTTCAGGCTGCGGGCGGAGAGCAGGCTGATCGCCAGGCCCACCACCAGGAACGGCAGCACCGTCGCGATGCCGGTGTACGTGGCGCCGCCGACGCCGCCGATCTCCCACGACTGCACGCTCTCGGCGATGTCACCACGCGGCAGGGCCACCGCGGTGACGAACGAGGTGAGCGCCGCGGCCGTGGCCGCACCGGCGAGCGCGAGCTTCAGCGGGGTGGGGCCACCGCGCCCGAGGGAGCCGACCGCGTAGACGAACGCGGCCGCGAGCGCGGCACCGGCGATCGCGGTCCAGACGATGCTCGTGGCGGAGAAGAGGCCGAACCACGCGATCCCGGCGACGACGGCCAGGGACGCCCCCATGTTGATCCCCAGGACCCCCGGATCGGCGAGCGGGTTGCGCGTGACGCCCTGCATCACCGCGCCCGAGAGCCCGAGGGCCGCCCCCACGGCGACGGCGAGGAGGGTGCGGGGGATGCGCTTGGTGACGGCGGCCTGGCCGATGTTCTCGGTGGACCCGCCGAGTGCCGCGACGATGTCGGACCAGCCCACGTCCCGCGAACCGACGGCGACCGAGGCGGCCATCAGGGCGACCAGCACCCCCAGGACGACGAGCAGCCAGAGGACGCGCACCGACCCCGGGCGCTGCGCGAGGGCGGCGTCCGGGGCCGGAGCGGGCGGTGCAGCGGTCACTGCCCCTTGTCAGCTGCCTCGGCGAGCATCGCGACGTAGTCCTCGAGCACCCAGGAGATCGCCAGCGGCGTCGGGTTGGCGGCGGTGCCCAGGGGCGTGTTGGGCAGCAGCACGAGCGCCCCGTTCCGGACGGCCGGGATCTGGGAGAGCAGCGGGTCGGCGTTCAGCGCGTCCACCAGCTCCTGGTCGCCGTAGGTGACGATGACGTCGACGTCGGAGAACGCGTCGACCTGCTCGGCGCTCACCGTGCCCGAGAACTGCTCCGGGTCGGTCGCCGCCTGCTGGACGCTGGGCGGGGTGGTGAGACCCAGGTCCTCGAAGAACGCCGCCCGGGTGTCGAACGGCGTGTAGAAGCTGACCTCGCTCAGGTCGGTGGTGTCCACGTGGGTCATGAACATCGCTGAGGTGCCCGCGAGCTGCGGGTGCTCGCCGACGGCGTCGGCGATCTCCTGCTCGATGCTCGCGACCAGCTCCTCGCCCTCCTCGGCCATGCCCATGCCGGCGGCGTTGACCTCGATGACCTCGCGCCACGGGGTCGCCCACGGCGCCTCGGGATAGGCCACGACGGGGGCGATCTCGCTGAGGGTGTCGTAGTCCTCCTGGGTCAGCCCGGAGTAGGCGGCCAGGATGACGTCGGGGTCGGTGTCGGCGACGGCCTCGAAGTCGATGCCGTCGGTCTCGTCGAAGAGCACCGGGGGCTCGGCGTCGAGCTCCTCCAGCCGCTCCTCGACCCAGGGCAGCAGGCCGTTGCCGTCGTCGTCACCGAAGTTGGCGGCGGCCATGCCTACCGGGACGACGCCGAGCGCCAGCGGCACCTCGTGGTTGGCCCAGTTGACCGTGGCGATGCGCTCCGGCCGCGACTCCAGGGTGGTCGTCCCGAGGGCGTGCTCGATGGTGACCGGGGTTCGGTCCGCCGAGCTCTCCGGCTGGTCGTCCGATGCCGAGGCCGAGCAGGCGGCGAGCCCGGTGGTGAGGAGCGCTGCCGCGAAGAGCGCGACCAGACGTGAGGGGCGGTGCATGGTGTCCTTCCGGTCGGCGAGGGGAATCGGGCAAGGTGAGGCTTGCCTAACCTAGGCGGAGATCGACTCCCGGTAGGTCACGATCGGGTAACGCCCGGGCCGGCAGCACACGGCTACCCGGTCAGCGGGCTCCCGGGCGGCGGACGACCTCGGCCGCGCAGGCCAGCCCCGCGTCCAGCACCTCGGCGGGGGAGGGGTGCGGGGCACCCAGCCAGGCGGCGAGCAGGCCGGCGGCGAAGGCGTCCCCGGCCCCGGTCGTGTCCACGACCGTCGTCGGCCGGGCGGGGCGGTGCACGAGCTCGTCGCCCGCGGCCCAGAGCGCACCCTCGGCCCCGAGGGTCACCACGGCGACGGGGTGGCGGGCGGCCAGGGCCCGGGCCGCCTCGGTGACGTCCGCGCACCCGGTCAGGAGCCGGGCCTCGTCGGCGTTGGGCAGCACGAGGGTCGCGGCGGCCGTGTCCGCCAGCCACCGGTCCACCCCGTAGCCGCGCAGCGGCCCGGTCGAGGCCGGGTCCACCGAGACGGTGCAGCCCGCGCCCGCGGCTGCGCGCAGCGCCGCCAGCCCGGCGTCGCGCGGTCCCGGGTCCAGCAGGGTGTAGCCCGACAGGTGCAGGTGGCCGCCCGGCGCGGGGGTGGGGACGTCGGCGGGGCGCAGCGCCAGGTTCGCGCCCCGGTCGGCGAGCATGCTGCGCTGCCCGTCGGGTTCGACCAGGCTCACGATGGTGCCGGTCGCCGCGCCCGGGACGGTCCGCACCCGCAGCTCGACCCCGGCCGCCGCCAGCTCGGCGGTCAGCCCGGCTCCGGCGGCGTCGTCCCCGGTGCAGCCGGCCAGCACCACGGGGGTGCCCAGCCGCGCGAGGTGGGCGGCCACGTTGGCCCCCGCGCCGCCGCCGCGGCTGACGATGCGCGCCGGGCGGTCGGAGCCGGGAGCCGGCTCCCCGGAGAGCACCGCGACGACGTCGGTGGCGACGTCGCCGACCACGACGACGGCGGGCGCCACGGCCGCGCTCAGGCCGGGCGGGCGGCCAGCGCCGCGGCGATCCGGCCGGCGAGCTCGGCGTTGCGCAGCACCAGGCGGACGTTCACCTCGAGCGTCGCGCCCCCGCTGGCCCGGTGCAGGTGGTCCAGCACGAAGGGGGTGACGTCCTTGCCGCGCACCCCGGCCGTCTCGGCTGCGGCCAGGGCGTCGGCGATGACCCGGTCGTGCAGGTCCCGGTCCAGCTGCTGGTCGGCCGGCAGCGGGTTGGCGACCACCACCGCTCCCGGCGCCAGCCCGCGGCGGGCGGCGAAGACCGCCGCGGCCTGCTCGGGGTCCGCGACCGACCAGTCCACCGTGGAGCCGGAGTCGGCGACGTAGAAGCCGGGGAACGTGGTGGTCCCGTAGCCGACCACGGTCACCGACAGGGACTCGAGCCGCTCCAGCGTCGCAGGGACGTCGAGGATCGACTTCACCCCCGCGCAGACCACCACCAGCGAGGTGCGGGACAGCGCGGTCAGGTCGGCGGACTCGTCGAAGGTCTCGACCGACTGGCGGTGGACCCCGCCCAGGCCGCCCGTGGCGAAGACAGGCACCCCGGCCGCCTCGGCCAGCAGCGCGGTGCTGGACACGGTCGTCGCACCGCTCATCCCGAGCGCGGCGGCCACCGGCAGGTCGCGGACCCCGAGCTTGGCCAGGTCCGGGTCCGCGCAGACGCGGTCGACCTGCTCGGCGGTCAGCCCGACGTGCGGGGTGCCGTCGAGGACGGCGATGGTGGCCGGGACGGCGCCGCCGGCCCGCACCGCGGCCTCGACGTCGTCGGCGGCCGCCCGGTTGTCGGGCCGCGGGAGGCCGTGGGCGAGCAGCGTGCTCTCCAGGGCGACGACGGGCCGGCCCGCGGCCAGGGCGTCGGCGACCGCGGGGGACAGGACCGGGCGGGGAGCGGTGATCGGCAGCGGCACCCTGTCATCATGGTTGCCGGGTGCGCCGAGCCCCGCGGCGACCCCGGCCGCGCGGCCGCCGCACGACCGCACCGTCGAGCAGGGAGCCCGCATGAGCAGCAGCGACATCCTCGAGCGGCCGGACGTCCGCGACTCCGACACCGGCAACGCCAACGAGGTCTTCCACTACGTGAAGAAGAACAAGATCGCCGAGAGCGCCGTCATGGGCACCCTCGTCGAGGCGCTGTGCGGTGAGGTCTTCCCCGTGACCAAGAGCCCGAAGCCCGGCAGCCCGGTGTGCCCGGCCTGCAAGGAGGTCTACGAGCAGCTCCGCAAGGACTGAACGCCGCTCTCACCGCAGGCCCAGCCGCCGCGCCTCCTCGTCGATCTTCGCCTGCCGCCGTTCGCGACGGCGGCGCTCGTGGCGGCGCAGCGGCGCGGGCCAGCGGGACTGGACGGTGGCGTTGAGCTCCGCGCCCAGGAGCACCGCCATCCCGAAGAAGAAGCAGAACAGCAGCGCGCCGATGGGTGCGGCGAGCGCCCCGTAGGGCAGCGCCACGGTCAGGATGTCGCTGACGTAGGCACGCAGCAGCAGGGCGGCCACCAGGAAGAAGCCGAGGCTCAGCACCGCGCCGGGCAGCTGACGCCGCCACGGCAGCCGGTGCGGCAGGACGACGTGGAAGAAGCTGGTGAGGGCCAGCAGCAGGCCGATGACCACGATCGGCCAGTAGACGGCGTTGATGAGCATGTCCGTCGTGTCCCGCCAGTCCGGCGGGACGAACCCGACGAGCCTGCCGCGCCCCAGGACGAGCAGCGGCAGCGTCAGCACCGCCAGGAGCAGCCCCACGACGAAGAGCCAGAGCGCCTTGAGCCGGGTGCGGATGGGGCCCCGCACGTCGCGCTGGTCGTAGGCGATGACGATCGTGTTCATGAAGGTGGCCGTCGCCGACGACCCCGCCCACAGGGAGAGCAGGAAGCCCACGCTGACCAGCTCCAGCCGGCCGGACCCGAGGATGTCGGCCAGCGTCGGCCGCACCAGGTCGTCGACCACGTCGGCGGTGAGGACCTGCGCGGAGGCGTCGAGGAGCTCCGCCTCGATCTGGGCGACGGCGCCCCCGCCGATGAGCGAGCCCAGGTAGCCCAGCGAACCCAGCAGGCCGATGAGCAGCGGCGGCACCGACAGGATCTGCCAGAACGCCGCCTCCGCGGACAGCCCGATGATGCGGTCCTGCCACGCCTTGGCCAGCGTGCGACCGAGCACCTGCAGGGGCACCCGCAGCGCCGTCGGCCACCGGCGCAGCCGGGATGGCCGGGGCACGTCGGCCCGGGTGGCGCCCGTCGGGCCGGCACGGCCGGCGAGCTCGTCCGCTCCGACCCCGGCGGGCGAGCCGCTGGGGAGGACGGCGCTCACCTGCCCAGTGTGCACGCACCGGACGTGCCCCGACCCGGTGGGGAGCCGGGTCGGGCACCCCACCGGGTCGGGTCGGGACCCGGGGTCAGGCCGCCTGGGGTCGAGCCGGACGCCGGCCACCCGTCGTCGGAGCGCCGCCGGGGGCGGTGCCCTCGGGGCCGGGTGCCGGCGGCTCCGCCGGCACGCAGTTGATCACCGGCTCGGCGGCGTAGCGGGTGCGGAAGTCCTCGCGCTTGATCTCCGCGCCGGTCTCGAGGTCGCGGAAGACGCGGGTGACGGTGATGTCGAAGCCGGTCGACCCCGACTGCGGCTGGCAGGTCGGGCTGTCCGGCTTGTTCTGCACGACCGGCGCGCGGAAGTTGTAGCGCTCGCTGCTGATCGACTGGATCTCGTACCGCTTGGTCCCGTAGAAGGTGACCGTGATCGTGCCGGGGGTCCAGGCCGTGTCGACGTAGACCCCGGTGTCGCCGTCGTTGCGCCACTTCAGGTCGATCGAGTCGTAGTAGACCGTCGCCTCGCGGCCGGCCGGGTAACGGCTGATGTAGTAGCTGTGCGGCTTGTGGAAGACGTCCTCGAGGCCGGCGAAGAAGACCGCGTTGAACATCGTCGTGGCGAACTGGCTGATGCCGCCGCCCACGGCGGTGGTGAACTCGCCGTTGTTGATGACGCCGGCCTCCACGTAACCCTGCGCCAGGCCGCGCGGCCCGGTGAAGCCGTTGAGGCTGAAGGTCTCCCCGGGCATGATGATCGCCCCGTCGACCTCCTCCGCGACCACCCGGATGTTCGTGCCGCTCGCCGGGTTGCCGATGTTCGTGGTGAAGCTGGAGATCTGCTCGCGGATGCCGAGGGCCTCGGCCTCCTGGGTGGTGAAATCCGCCGGCACGGGACCCAGCTCGGCGGTCACGGTCCGCGGCGCCTCCTCCGCCAGGACCGGCAGCAGCTGCTCGGCCAGCCGGGCCGGCGCGATGCCGGTGCCGTCCACCGAGGGGACGACGCTCACCGTGTCGCCGGACACCTGGAACGTCGCGTCCTCCGCCGGGGTGCCGAACACCGACAGCTCGTCGCCGAGGGCCGTCTGCAGCGCCTCGGGGTCCAGCCCGACGGTGAGCCGGCCGTCGTCCTGTGGCGTGAACGTGAGGGAGTCGGCGATCGCGGTCACCGGGACCTCGACGGAGGTGGCGCCGTCCTGGCTGACGACCTCCACCGGCGCCGACAGGGCCGGAGCCACGGTCTCCTCGAGGACGCGGGCGGCCTCCTCGGCGTCGACGCGCACCGGGGCCACGTCCACGGGCAGCTCGATCTGCGTGCTCGGGTCACCGCCGGAGGCCAGCGCGTCGGTGATCGCGTCGGCCGCGCCCTCGCGGTCCAGCCTCCGGCCGTCCACCGGCTCGACGACCGACGGGGTGGTGCCCTCGATGGTGATGGTGGCGTCCTGGGGGGCCCGGTCGACCTGGGCGGCGATGCCCTCGATCTGGGCCTGCAGCGCGGTCTCCTCGCCGGTGATGACCGGCTCGACATCCCGGTCGGAGAAGAGAGTGACCAGGCGTGTCCACGGGTTGAGCGGCTGCTCCTCGGCGGCGTCCACGGTGCCCGGGACGTCGAGGGTGATGCCGGCCGTGGCGGGGGAGAGGGTGCCGGTCACGTCGCCGGCGGTGACGGGGTGGTCGGCGACCACCCGCGGGGCGAGCTGCTCCTCCAGACGCTGTGCCGCGGACGCCGGGGCGAGCCCGCCGATGTCGACCCCGGCCACGACCGTGTTGCGCGGCACCTCGCCGGAGGCGGCCAGCAGGTCGACGCCGTAGAGGGCGGCGAGCGCGGCGAGGACGCCGGCGGGCACCAGCGCGGCGCGGCGGCGCCACCACGGCCCGCGCGCAGCCTCGGGGCGGCCGTCGCCGGGGGCGGCGGGGGAGCCGGTGCCAGGCTCCACGGGCACGGTGGGCACGTGGTCGTGGGCGTCCGTCGAGGTCCCGTCACCGCGGTCCTCCGCGGGGGACGCGGTGTCCCGGTCCTCGGCGGGGGGCATGTGGGCGCGGTCGTCCACCGGTGGGATGACGGCGGTACCCGCAGGGTCGTCGTCCAGCGGGCCGTCCGCGTCCTGGTCGATGCGGCCGGTCCCGGCCGCCTGCTCCGGTGGGACCCCCGTGGCGGAGGTCTCCGGGGTGGCCGGGGACGCGGCAGGAGCGCCGCGTTGCCAGTCGCGGCCCACCGGACGGGTGTCGTCCGGCGCGGCCTCGTACGCCGGTGCCTGACCGGTCGGTGGCGGGGGGGCGTCCCCGCCGTCGGGACGCATGCGCACCGTCTCGTCGGGTGCGGGGTGGTGCTGGGACATGGGGGTTTCCTCCGGTCGCCGCCGACCGGGGCTCCCCGGAGACGACGGAGCCGCCGGCCCGACGCCCGCGGGAGGCGGGACATCGGACGCGGCGGCGTCGTCGGGTGAGGCGGTCATCGCGGGCGCGACGATAGCGCCTCTCTCACGCAGTCACGCGCTGCTCGCCCTCAGTGTCGATGATGTCGACGGCGATGTCACGGAGCTTGCCCTCGTACTCACGGGCGTGGTGTCCGCAGAACACGAGGTCGCTGCCGTTGGCGAGCACGACACGGACCTTGGCAAGTGCGCCGCAGCGGTCGCAGTGGAAGGGCACGACCAGGTCGTCGGCGGCGGGGGTCGTCGTCAGCGTCTGGGTCATCTGGGTCATCACTCGCTCTCTACCGCACGGACCCGCGGCTGCGGATCGGCCTCCTGCACAGCGCCAGGATGGCCCCTCGGATTCCCGTTCCCACCCGGTTCATCCCGGACTCGCCGAAAGAGATGAGTCCGTGACACACCGGGCGTGGGTGGAGCGGGTTCAGCAGGGGACGTCACTGGGGTGGAACTGGTGGTGCACGTGCTGGTGATCATCTGCCGGACCGGTGGTTGACCGGGCCGACCGTGGGTCCGCTGCTGTTCTGACGGTCACCACGCTACGCCGTCTACCCGACAGTTGTCGGCGCACACCGCCCGTCACGCGTTCGTGACCCGCTCGGGGGACGGCCGTGGCCGGTGACCCCCGAGGGTCACCGGCCACGGGCGACACGCTGGAACGGCCTCCTCGCAGGGACCCGGCCCGAGCGGAGCGAGGACCGGGCGGCGCGGAGGCCCTTCTTCAGTCCAGGTAGTCGCGGAGGACCTGGGACCGGCTGGGGTGGCGCAGCTTCGACATCGTCTTGGACTCGATCTGGCGGATCCGCTCGCGGGTGACCCCGTAGACCTGGCCGATCTCGTCGAGGGTGCGCGGCTGGCCGTCGGTGAGGCCGAAGCGCAGCCGGACGACGCCGGCCTCCCGCTCCGAGAGGGTCTGCAGCACGCTGGTCAGCTGGTCCTGCATCAGCGTGAAGCTGACCGCGTCGACGGCGACCACGGCTTCCGAGTCCTCGATGAAGTCACCGAGCTGGCTGTCGCCCTCGTCGCCGATGGTCTGGTCGAGGCTGATGGGCTCCCGGGCGTACTGCTGGATCTCCAGCACCTTGTCCGGGGTGATGTCCATCTCCTTGGCCAGCTCCTCCGGGGTGGGCTCGCGGCCCAGGTCCTGGAGCAGTTCGCGCTGGATGCGGCCGAGCTTGTTGATGACCTCGACCATGTGCACCGGGATGCGGATGGTGCGGGCCTGGTCGGCCATCGCGCGGGTGATCGCCTGGCGGATCCACCACGTCGCGTAGGTCGAGAACTTGTAGCCCTTGGTGTAGTCGAACTTCTCGACCGCGCGGATCAGGCCGAGGTTGCCCTCCTGGATCAGGTCCAGGAAGGCCATGCCGCGGCCGGTGTAGCGCTTGGCCAGGGAGACCACGAGGCGGAGGTTGGCCTCCAGCAGGTGGTTCTTGGCGCGCTCGCCGTCGCGGACGATCCAGTTGAGGTCGCGGCGCATCTGCGGGGAGAGCTTCTGGCCCTCCTCCTCGGCCTGGCGCAGCCGCTCGGCGCCGTAGAGGCCGGCCTCGATGCGCTTGGCGAGATCGACCTCCTCCTCGGCGTTGAGCAGCGCGACCTTGCCGATCTGCTTGAGGTAGGCGCGGACCGAGTCGGCGGAGGCGGTGAGCTCGGCGTCCTTGCGGGCCTGGCGGAGCGCCTCGGACTCCTCCTCCTCGTCCCACTCGAAGTCGCCGCCCTCGGCGGTCTCCTCCTCGGCGGCGACCTCGACGCCGTCCTTGCCGGTGACGACCGTCTCGTCGAGCTTCAGGCCCTCGGAGCCCGCGTCGACGACCGCGACCGCGCCCTCCTCGGTGGCCACCGCGGTGAGCACGGCGCCCTCGCCGGCGCCCGGCGACGGGGTGATCACCGGCTTCGCGCGGCCCTTGGCCGGGCTCTTGGCGCCGGCTGCCTTGGCCGGCGCGCGCTTCCGGGCGGCCGCCGGCTCAGCGGCCGTCTTCTTGGCCGTGGCACGGGTACCGGCTGCTGCCGTCCTGGCGCGCGAGGTGCTCGCTGCGGCTGCTTCCGGTGCTGGCTGATCGGCGGGCACTCAGTTTCCTTCCGGTGCTGGTGCGTTCCCCGCAGGGCCGTGTGGCCCGCGGGCAGCGGCTCCGGCCTGCGCTCGGGGGAGCGGACCCCCGCGTGACCGGCACGGCGTTTGGCCGCGGTCGGGTCGGGGGATCCCTCCCGGCTGGAGAGCGGCGGGCTGGGGCTCCACCATTGTAACGACGTCTCCGGGCGAGACCAGCGCCTCGCACCCGGGTCCCTCGCTCCGAGGGGGCGGGGGACGACCCCGGACGGGTGGGGCCCGGCCGCGCTGGGCGGTCAGCGTTCGACGCGCTCCGCGGCGGCCAGCGCGGCGCCGACGATCCCGGCGTCGTTCTGCAGCTCCGCCGGCACCACCGGGGTGCGTGTGGAGAGCAGCGGCACCCACTTGTGCGCCTTCTTGCTGACGCCGCCGCCGACGATGATCAGGTCCGGCCACACGCTGGCCTCCAGGACGTCGAGGTAGCGGTCGACGCGCAGCGCCCAGTCCGGGTAGCTGAGCTCCTCCCGCTCCCGGGCAGCCGCGGAGGCGCGGCTCTCGCCGTCCTCGCCGTCGACCTGGATGTGCCCGAACTCGGTGTTGGGCACCAGCCGGCCGTCGACGAAGAGCGCGCTCCCGATGCCGGTGCCGAAGGTGAGCATGAGCACCACCCCGTTGCGGTCGCGGCCGGCGCCGTAGCGCATCTCGGCCAGACCCGCGGCGTCGGCGTCGTTCAGGGTCTCCACCGTGCCGGGGATGCGCTCGGCCACGCCTGCGGCCAGATCGGTGCCCAGCCAGCTCTTGTCGACGTTGGCCGCCGTGTGGGCGACGCCCGACTTCAGCACCCCGGGGAACGTGACCCCGACGCGCTCGGACCAGCCGAAGGAGGCCACGATCCGCGCCACCACGTCGAAGACCGGCTCGGGGAGCGAGGGCTGCGGCGTCTCGATCCGCAGCCGCTCCCCGATCAACCGTCCCGCATCCAGGTCGACCAGGCACCCCTTGATGCCGCTGCCACCGATGTCCACCCCGAACCCCTGCACGCCCACAACCTAGTGGAAGGACCCACCGGACCCCCGCAGCTCGCGTGCTCGCGGCTGCCCCTCCGAGGGGGCCGCCTGCGGCAGGATCGGCGCATGACCTCCGAGCACGCAGCCGCCGCCGACCCGCCGGCCCTCCTGGAGCTGGCCGTGGCGGCCGCGAGGGAGGCTGCCGTCCTGGTGGCCCGCGGGCGCGAGTCCGCCGCGGACCGGGTCAGCACCAAGTCCAGCCCCGTCGACGTCGTGACGGCGGTGGACGCCGCCAGCGAGGAGCTGCTGGTCCGGCGCCTGCTCGACGCGCGCCCGGAGGACGGCGTGCTGGGCGAGGAGGGCGCCGCCCGCGAGGGCACCAGCGGGGTCCGGTGGATCGTCGACCCGATCGACGGCACCGTGAACTTCCTCTACGACATCCCCGCCTACGCCGTCTCCGTGGCCGCGGAGGTCGACGGCGTGGTGCGCGCCGGCGCGGTGCTCAACGTGGCGACCGGGGAGCTGTTCACCGCGACCTCCGGCGGCGGCGCGTGGCTGGCGGCGCCGGGCCGGCCGGGACGCCGGCTCGCGGTGAGCGCGCCGTCGTCCCTGGAGCAGACGATGGTCGCGACCGGGTTCGGCTACCGCGTGGAGCAGCGGCGGGCGCAGGGCGCGGTCGTGGCAGAGCTCGTGACGCGGGTCCGGGACATCCGGCGGTTCGGCAGCGCGGCCCTGGACCTGTGCGCGGTGGCCGCCGGGCGGGTCGACGCCTACTACGAGCTCGACCTCAACCCTTGGGACCACGCTGCGGGAGCGCTGGTCGCCGCCGAGGCCGGAGCGGTGGTCAGCGGGCTGGACGGTGCGCCGGTGGGGGAGCCCATGGTGGTCGCGGTGGCGCCCTCGGTGGCCGAGCCGTTCCGCGCGCTGGTGTCCGACCTGCACCGCTGAGCGGCGACCGGACCCGTCGGCGGCCGGAGCGCGCCCGGCACATCGGTCAACAGCCGGTCGGTGCGTCCTCCGGGGCGGTCAGCGCCGCGTCGACCTCCTCGGGGGGCGCGATGCCCGTGAACTCCGGCCCGATCACCAGGTCGACGACCGCGGTGGCCCGGGTGTCGGGGTAGTAGCTGACGCCGGGGGCGTACACGCCCAGAAAGCGCGCCGCGTCACGTCCGGGCGAGCCGTGGCGCACCTCACCGGCGCCCTCCACCACGCGGGTGGTGGGGTCGTTGGCCACCTCGCTGATCGTGAAGCCGCGGCCGGCGAGCTCGTCGGCCACCGTCTGCGCCAGCCCGCCCTGGTCCGTGGCGTTGAACACCCGCACCGACACCGCGGCCGGGTCGAGCGACGGCGGGGGCTCCTCCGCGGCGGCGCACTCCTCGGCCGCCTCGGCACGCCGCTCCTGGTCCTCCCGGAGCACCGTCCACCACACGGCCCCGGCGGCCAGGGCCAGCACGAGCAGGAAGATCAGCGGGGGCAGCGGGCGACGCCCACTGCGCGGGCGCACCGGAGGCTGGACGGTGCGCTCGGTCACGGTGGTTCTCCTCGGCGAGGACCGGGCAGCCGGGCGCGGACCGGCCGGGGCGGCCGGGACGGCGCCGCGACTGCTGCGGACGGCTGTCGGGTGCGAGCTTAGGGGCGGGCGGGGTGGCTAGATGGCACCGTCGTCGAGCGCGGCGCGTCCCCGCTCGACGCAGGGGTCGATGCGGTCGGCGTACCCCGCGGTGTCCTTGCCCGCCATGGCGCCGGCGGCCGACCGGGCGACGATGCCGGCGACGATGGCCGCGAACTTGAAGTAGGCGAAACCCACGTACCAGGAGAGGTCGGAGAGGTCCAGACCGCTGCGCTCGGCGTAGCGGGCCGCGACCTCCGCGCGGGTGGGGAAGCCCTCGAGAGCCGTGACGGTGCTCTGCCCGGCGACGCTGCGCTCCCCGGCCTGCGACCAGTAGACGTGCAGCATGCCCAGGTCGGCCAGCGGGTCGCCGAGGGTCGACATCTCCCAGTCCAGCACCGCGCGGATGCGGCCCGGGGCCTCCGGGTCGAGCAGGCAGTTGTCCAGCCGGAAGTCGCCGTGGACGATCCCGTGCCGCTGGGTGGTGGGCACCGTCTCCGCCAGCCGGGCGGCGAGGGCGTCCAGCCCCGGGCGGTCGCGGTCGCGGGTCGCCTCCCACTGCTGCGTCCAGCGGCGCACCTGGCGGGCCATGAAGCCCTCGGGGCGGCCGAAGTCGCCCAGTCCCACCGCGTCGGGGTCGACGGAGTGCAGGTCGGCCAGGACGTCGACCAGGCCCTCGCCGATCCGGCGCCGTTCGGCCGGCTCGTCGGCGTAGCCCTCCGGGATCCGGTCGATGACGTGCAGGCCGAGGACCCGCTCCATCACGTAGAACGGCGCGCCCAGCACGCTGGTGTCTGTGCACAGGTGCAGGGTCCGCGGCACCGGGACCGGCGTGGGCACCAGCGCGGAGATCACCCGGTGCTCGCGGGCCATGTCGTGCGCGGTGGCCAGCACGGCGCCCGTCGGCGGACGCCGGAGGATGACCGAGTCCTCGGCCGACCCGCCCTCCGGCGTCACGACGTAGGTCAGGTTGGACATGCCGGCGGCGATCAGCTCGACGGTCACCGACCGCCAACGCTCGTGCCCGAGCGCGGAGGCCAGATACGGCCCGACGACGGCTGGATCAGCACCTGGGGAAGTCGCCACCGGCGCAGGGTAACCTCTGGCGCTCCGCGACCCGCCCGACCGTTCCCGGTCCCGATGTGTCACCTCCCCGGAGTCGGGCACAAATCGGGGCCGGACGGCGTTGGGGGGCTGCCGGCCTTCCGCGAGGCAGGCCGACGAACGTGGACGGGCGCCCGATGCGGGCCGCCCTCACACCGACACACCGGTCGCCCACCGGCGAACGGCCAGGACGACGGCGCGCACCCCGCGCCGCGTCAGAGAGCGGGCACGACGCCCGCGGAACCCCGGAGGAGGGGCACACCACATGGCCACCGACTACGACGCCCCGCGCCGCAACGAGACCGACGAGCTCGGCGAGGACTCGCTCGAGGAGCTGAAGGCGCGCCGGGCCGAGGCCCAGTCCTCGTCGGTCGACGTCGACGAGACGGACTTCAACGAGAACCTCGAGCTCCCCGGCGCCGACCTGTCGAACGAGGAGCTGACCGTCCGCGTGCTGCCCAAGCAGGAGGACGAGTTCACCTGCTCGCGCTGCTTCCTCGTGCAGCACCGCAGCCGGCTCGCGTCCACCCGCGGCGACCAGCTGTTCTGCCGCGACTGCGCCTAGAAGGACCCCCTTGCCCCCCGCCGCTCGCACGCTCGCGGCGGGTCCCTGCAAGGGGGCCGTTCCAGCCCGTCGCCACGCTCGCGGCGGGTCCTTGCAAGGGGGCTGTTCCAGCCCGTCGCCACGCTCGCGGCGGGTCCTTGCAAGGGTGCTGTTCCAGCCCGTCGCCACGCTCGCGGCGGGTCCAAGCAAGGGGGCCGTTCCGGCACCTTTGTGAGGGCCGTTCCAGCGCCTGACCGTGAAGGGGACGACGGATGACCGAGGGCTCGCGCACCGGCGCACCCCGTGACGTCCCACCGCCGCGCCCGGTCGTGCAGCAGGACACCCCGGCGATGCCCGAGGAAAGCCCGCTCGCGCGTGCCGGACGGGCGGTCGCCGACGCCGTGGCGGGGCTGACCGGCGGCGGGGACCGGTCCGCGGGCGGGGGCCTGCGCGACGTCGTCGGCGCCGTCGCCGGGGCGGTCGCCAACGCGATCGGCGGCGGTGGTGGGCAGCCGTCACCGGCCCCGCCCGGCGCGGCGGCGACCGGTGGCGACGGGCGGGCCCCCGGGGCGCTGCTCGGTGACCTGCTGGCGACGGCTGCGCCCTGGCTGCCGATCCGCGACCGTGAGCGGTTGCGTGCCGCCCACCCCGGCCTGCCCGACGACGAGATCGCCGAGGTGCTCGTCCAGCGCGCCGCCCGCGTCACCTCCGGGATCGGGGCGGCCACGGGCGGGCTCTCGGCCGCCCACTGGTTCGCCCCGCCGTCCCTGCTGGCCGTCCCGCTGGAGCTGGGCGCGGAGACGGTGCTGGTGGCGGCCGTGGAGGTGGTGCTCATCGGGGAGCTGCACGAGCTGCACGGCCGGCGCGCGCCGGGTGACGCCGCCGCGCGCGCCCAGGCCTACCTGGGCGCGTGGTCGGAGCAGCGCGCCGTGCGGGACCGCGGCGGTGCCGGGCTGGGCGCGGTCCTGGGTGCCGCGGGGGTGCGCGCCCTCCGCCGGCGGGTGACCCGCCGGCTGGCCGGGGCGCTGCCGGCGGCGACACCGTTCCTGGTCGGCGCCGCCCTCTCCGGCCGCGGCAACCGCCGCGCGACCGAGGCGCTGGCGCGCCGGATCCGCGACGACCTGCGGAACCCGCCGGCCTGATCGGCCCCCGGCCCCGTCGAGGGCCTCACCCGCGGCCGGTGAGGGCAGGGAACGGCCTCCCCGCAGGGGCCCGCCGCGAGCCCGCGGGCGGTGGGGGGCAGGGAGGTCCTTATAGGGTCGCCGGCGTGCCTGATCCCTCGACCGAGCTGGATGTGCCCGTCCGGCTCGCCGCGGCCGACGGGGTCGTCCCGCGCTACGCCCTGGCCGGTGACGCGGGTGCCGACCTGACCGCGGCGGAAGACGTCGAACTGGCTCCTTTCGAGCGCAGGCTGGTGGGTACCGGTGTCGCGGTGGCGATCCCCGAGGGCTACGCCGGTTTCGTGCACCCGCGCTCGGGGCTGGCCCACCGGCTCGGGCTGAGCATGGTCAACGCGCCCGGGACCATCGACGCGGGCTACCGCGGGGAGATCATGGTCAACCTCATCAACCTGGACCCGGAGACGCCGCTGCGGCTCTCCCGCGGTGACCGCATCGCGCAGCTGGTGGTGCAGCCCGTCGTCCGCGCCCGGTTCCTCCCGGTGCGCGACCTCCCGGCCAGCGCCCGTGGCGAGGCCGGCCACGGGTCCACCGGCGGGCACGGGGCCGCGACGCCCGGGTCCTCCGACGCACGAGCACTCGAGGGGCGGAACTGAGATGCCGTTCGGACGGCGGCGCAACCGCATCGACCGCAGCTTGCGCGAGCGGGGCGTCCCCCCGGAGCCGCAGCACCGGATCCGGGAGGTCGAGGAGACCACCGGTCCCTGGGACGAGGCCGACGCCCCCCAGGACGGGCTGGCGCGCATCGACCTGGGCGCCATCCGGCTGCCCGCGCTCCCCGGGATGGACCTGCGGGTGGAGCTGAACCAGCAGCAGAAGGTGATCGGCGCGACCCTGCGGCACGGCAACTCGCTGTTGCAGGTCGCGGCCTTCGCCGCGCCCCGGGCGGCCGGCATCTGGGACGACGTCCGGGCCGAGCTGGCGCGCAGCGCGTCGGGTCAGGGCGCGTCCCTGCGCGAGGTGGAAGGCCCCTTCGGCCTCGAGCTGGCCGGAACCGTCGTCGCGACCGTGCCGCCGCAGCCCGGGCAGCCGACCCCGCCCGCGACGCGGCGGCCGGCCCGCTTCCTCGGCGTCGACGGGCCGCGCTGGTTCCTGCGCGGCCTGCTCAGCGGCTCCGCCGCCGCCGGTGGAGAGGCGGAGGCGGCGGCGCTGGAGGCGGCGTTCCGCGGCATCGTCGTCGTCCGCGGGCCCGAGCCCATGCCGGTGCGCGAGCCGCTCCCGCTCGCCCTGCCCCCGCAGGCCGCCGCGCAGCTGGCTGCCCAGCAGCCCCCTCCGGGGGCGGCCACGCGCCGGCCGTCGGCCGGCCCCCCCGCCTGACGACGCGACGCAGGGAACACCGGTGCGCGTCCCCGTGTGCAACTCGGCGAACTACGCTGGTCCCGTGACGGAGACCCGATCGGCGGGCTGGTGGTCGCGCACGTTGCAGCGACTCACCGCCGACGACCAGACCATCGACGCCCAGGAGCTCCGGGCGGGGTCGGCGAACGCCGGCTGCGAACCGGTCAGCGCCTGCCGCAAGGGCGCGGTGGTCACCGTCACCGGCCGCCTGAAGTCGGTCGTCTACACCCCGCGCGAGACGGTGCCCACGCTGGAGGCCGAGCTGTTCGACGGGTCGGGGTCGGTGACCCTGGTCTGGCTGGGCCGGCGGCGCATCCCGGGCATCGAGCCCGGCCGTTCGCTGACCGCACGCGGGCGGTTCGCCGCCTTCGACGGCCGGCAGGTCATCTACAACCCCTGGTACGAGCTGAACGCCGGCTGACCGTCGCACGGCGGCAGGCAGCCGCCACGCGCAGGACCGGGAGCGAACGAGGGGGACGAGGGTGACCGCAGCCGGCCGGCCGGACGACGGCGAGCCCGGTTCCGACACCGGGTCCACCTCGGTGTTCGACCGCGAGCAGCTGCTGGCCCAGCTCGGCGGCTGGCGGGGCATGGTCGACGCGACGCTGCCCACCGTGGCGTTCATCGTGGCCAACGGCCTCGCCGGGTTGCGCACCGGGATCTGGGCGGCGGTGGTCGCGGCCGTCGTGGTCTTCACCCTGCGGCTGGCCCGTCGGCAGAGCGTCCAGCAGGCGGTGAGCGGGCTGATCGGGGTCGGCATCGCGGTGGCGATCGCCGCCAACACCGGCGAGGCCCGCGACTTCTTCGTGCTCGGGATCGTGCGCAGCCTCGTCGTCGGGGTCGTCCTCCTGGGGTCCATCCCGTTCCGGTGGCCCCTCGTCGGCGTCGTCGCCGAGTTCCTGGCCCCGAGCCACCTGGGGTCGATGGCCGCCCACTCCATGCCGTGGGCCCGGCGGGCCGCCCGGGGCGCCGAGCCGGTGGTGAGCACGCCGGTGAGCCCCGACCCGTCCGCCGCGCCGCAGCTGCACTGGCGCCGCGAGCCCCGGCTGCTGCGCGCCTACTCGTGGCTCACCGCGCTGTGGGCCGCCTCGTTCTTCCTGCGCGCCGGCGTGCAGTGGGTGCTCTACCGCGCCGACGAGGTCGAGCTGCTGGGCACCGCCTCGGTCGTGCTCGGCCTGCCGCTCACCGCCGTCGTGCTGGTGATCACCCTGTGGGTGGTGGCCCGCCTGCACCGGCACCGCGCCCCCGGTCCGCCGGAGGCCTGAGTGCGTGGCCCCCTTGCAGGGGCCCGCCGCGAGCCTGCGAGCGGTGGGGGGCGAGGGCGTCCTTCTTCACGCGCCGATCCGACCGGGGCCCTCCGGGGCGAAGACGTACTGCAGCTCCTCCTCGGTGTCGCCGTGGGACACGAAGAGCAGTTCGTCGCCGGACTCCAGCGGCTCGTCGGGCGACGGGGTGATCACCCGGTCGCCGCGGAGGATCGTCGTGAGCACCGTCTCGCGGGGGAGCGGCACCTCGCGCAGCGCGCGGCCGACCCAGGGGGTGTCGTCGCCCAGGGTGATCTCCACCAGGTTGGCGGCGCCCTTGCGGAAGCTCATGAGCCGGACGACGTCGCCCACGGTCACCGCCTCCTCGACCAGGGCGGCGAGGACCCGGGGGGTGGAGACGGCGACGTCGACGCCCCAGGCCTCGGTGTAGAGCCACTCGTTGCGGGGGTCCTTGACCCGGGCGACCACGCGGTTCACCGCGAACTCGGTCTTGGCCAGCAGCGACACGACGAGGTTGGCCTTGTCGTCACCGGTGGCGGCCACGACGACGTCGCAGGTGGCCAGCTGCGCCTCCTCCAGGGAGGAGACCTCGCACGCGTCGGCCTGCACCCACTCCGCGCCCGGCACCGAGCGGGTGCGCACCTTGCGGCCGTCCTTCTCCAGGAGCATGACCGTGTGGCCGTTCTCGAGCAGCTCCCCGGCGATGGAGCGGCCGACCGCACCGGCTCCCACGATGGCGACGCGCATCAGTGCCCACCCTCCTGAGGGCCGCGCTCGACGACCTCGTGCACCCGCGCCGTCAGCTCGTCGGTGACGGCGACGACCAGCTGGTCGCCGTCCTGCAGGACCGTGGTCGGCGTGGGCAGCTGGGCCTCGCCGAAGCGGGTCAGCCAGGCCGCCCGCGCCCCGGTGGCCGCCTCCAGGGCGGCCAGCTTGCGGCCCACCCAGGCCTCGGTGACGGTCACGCGGACCAGCAGCACCTTCCCGGTGGGATCGCGCCACAGCTCGCTGACCTTGACCGAGAGGAGCTCGCGCAGCAGCCGGTTCACCGTCCACGGCACCGTGGCGACGCTGGGGATGCCCATGCGCTCGTAGACCTCGGCCCGCTTGGAGTCGTAGATGCGGGCCACGACGTGCTGCACGCCGAAGGTCTCCCGCGCCACCCGGGCCGAGATGATGTTGGAGTTGTCGCCGCTGCTCACCGCGGCGAAGGCGCCCGCGGAGTCGATGCCGGCGTCCAGCAGCACCTGCCGGTCGAAACCCAGGCCCTTGATCTGGCGTCCGGCGAAGTCCGGCCCCAGCCGGCGGAAGGCCTCGGGGTCCTGGTCGATCACGGCCACGCTGTGCCCGATCTGCTCCAGGCGCCGGGCGATGGCCGAGCCCACACGGCCGCAGCCCATCACGACCACGTGCACGCGTCACTCCCGCAGATCCCGGTGGCGCCGGCGCCGTCCGCCCGCGCATCACCGGCCGCGAAGCTACACCCGCCGACGGCCCGCCAGGGCTCAGGACGCCCGTATCCCCCGGAGGGGACGGGTGGGCCGAGTCACGCCCGCCGGGGCGCCGCGCGTCCGTACCATCGCGCCGTGCCAAGCCTGTCCGACCTCGGACAACTACCGAAACGCCTCGTCCTCGGCCGACCCGTGCGCAGCGACCGGGCAGGGGAGTCGCTGCTCCCCAAGCGGCTCGCGCTGCCGATCTTCGCCAGCGACCCGCTCTCCTCCGTGGCCTACGCCACGCAGGAGATCCTGATCGTCCTCACCCTGGCCGGGACGGCGTTCCTGTTCTTCGCCCCCTGGATCGCGATCGGCGTCGTGGTGCTGCTCACGACGGTGGTGCTCTCCTACCGGCAGGTGGTGCGGGCGTACCCGTCCGGCGGCGGCGACTACGAGGTCGCCTTCAGGAACCACGGGCAGTGGGCCGGCGTGACGGTGGCGAGCGCGTTGCTCGTCGACTACGTCCTCACCGTCGCGGTGTCGGTGTCGGCGGGGACCGACAACATCATCTCGGCCTTCCCCGAGCTCAACGAGCACCGCGTCCTCATCGCCCTGGGACTGGTGGCGCTCCTGGCCGCGGTGAACCTGCGCGGCGTGCGGGAGTCGGGCCGCACCTTCGCGGCGCCGACCTACCTCTTCATCACCGGCATCCTGGTCATGGTCGTCACCGGCCTGCTGAAGTACTTCGTCACCGGGGGCGGCCTCGTCGCGGAGAGCTCCGCGTGGTCCGTGCTGCCCGAGCCCGGCTACGAGGAGGTCACCGGGCTGGCCCTGATCTTCTTCGCGCTGCGCGCCTTCGCCTCCGGCTGCACGGCGCTCACCGGGGTCGAGGCGATCGCCAACGGCGTCCCCGCCTTCCGCCCGCCCAAGAGCCGGAACGCGGCGACCACCCTCGCGCTGATGGGCGGCGTCGCGGCCACGATGTTCGCCGGCGTCACCGCGCTGGCGCTGCTCGCCGGCGTGAAGTACGTCGAGCACACCTGCGACCTGGTCGGGTTCCCCGGCGACTGCGAGACCGACCCGCAGCGCACCGTCATCGCCCAGTTGGCCGCGGCGACCTTCGGGGGCGACACCTCGTTCGGCTTCTTCTACGTCCAGGCCGCCACGGCGCTGGTCCTGGTCCTGGCGGCCAACACGGCGTTCAACGGGTTCCCGCTGCTGGGCAACGTGCTCGCCCAGGACCGGTTCATGCCGCGGCAGCTGCACACCCGGGGTGACAAGCTGGTCTACAGCAACGGGATCCTGCTGCTCGCCGGCTTCGCCGGGCTGCTCATCTTCGCCTTCGACGCCGACGTCAACCGGCTCATCCAGATGTACATCGTCGGCGTCTTCACCAGCTTCACCCTGGGGCAGACCGGCATGGTGCGGCACTGGAACCGCGAGCTGCGCAGCGTCACCGATCCGGGGACGCGCGCCCGGATCCGCCGCTCGCAGGCGATCAACGCCGTCGGCGGCACCCTCACCGGCGTGGTCCTGGTGATCATCGTGATCACCAAGTTCACCCACGGCGCGTGGCTCGTGCTGCTGGCCATGCCCGTCCTCATCGCGCTGATGAAGGGCATCAACCGGCACTACTGCCACGTGTCGGAGCAGCTCGAGCCCGACACCGACGCCCGCACCCTGCCGAGCAAGGTGCACGCCGTCGTCCTCGTGTCGAAGGTGCACAAGCCGACGCTGCGCGCGCTGAGCTTCGCGCGGGCGACCCGCCCGGACGCGCTGACCGCGCTCACGGTGAACGTCGACGACGGCGAGACCCGCGCGCTGCAGGCCGACTGGCAGCGCTACGACATCCCCGTCCCGCTCACCGTGCTCGAGTCGCCGTACCGGGAGATCACCCGTCCGGTGCTCGACTACGTGAAGGGCATCCGGCGGGACAGCCCCCGCGAGCTGGTGGTGGTCTTCGTGCCGCAGTACGTTGTGGGGCACTGGTGGGAGAACGTGCTGCACAACCAGAGCGCGCTGCGCCTGCGCGCCCGGCTGCAGTTCCAGCCCGGGGTGATGATCACGACCGTGCCGTGGCAGCTGGAGAGCTCGGTCGGCGCGGACGACGACGGCCGCCGCGGCGGGCCCGCCCCGGGTGACCTGCGGCGCGGGTTCACCGACGACGAGGTCGACGTGACGCCCTATGGGTAAGGACCCCGGCGCCCCCCACGCCTCGCACGCTCGGCGCGGGCCCCTGCGCCGGGGCCGTTCCAGCACGTCACGTACCAGCACGTCACCTGACAAGGGCCTCGGATGGGTGGGGCGGGAGTTCGAGGTGACCGTCGGGCCGGTCGCGCACGGGGGGCACTGCGTCGCACGGCACGAGGGCCGTGTGGTCTTCGTCCGGCACACGCTCCCCGGCGAGCGCGTGCGGGTCCGCGTCACCGAGGACCGGCACCCGGGTTTCTGCCGGGCCGACGCGATCGAGGTGCTGGAGGCCGCTCCCGCGCGGGTCGACCGGCCCTGCCCCTACAGTGGCCCGGGCAGGTGCGGCGGGTGCGACTGGCAGCACGTCGACCCGGCCGAGCAGCGCCGGCTCAAGACCGCGGTGGTCCGCGAGCAGCTGGTGCGCCTCGGTGGCCTGGACGCCGAGGACCCGGTGCTCGCCGGGCTCGCCGTCGAGGAGCTGCCCGGCGGTCCGCTGCGCTGGCGCTCCCGGGCCCGCTTCGCCGTCGACGGCAGCGGGGCCCCCGGCCTGCGGCGGCACCGCTCGCACGACGTCGTGGTGCTCGACGACTGCCCCATCACGGTCGAGCCTGCGGCGCGGGCGGTGCTCGGGCGGCGCTGGCCCGGCGCGGGCGCCGTCGACGTGTCCATCGACTCGACCGGCGCGGTGACGACCGCCCCGCTGGACCGTCGCGGCCGGCCCCGCGGCGCCGAGGTCCGCCGCGCGGGGGAGGCGCTTCCCGCCGAGCCCGCCGGGCGTGCGGAGCGCCGCGCCGGCGGCCGGGACTGGGAGGTGGAGGGCACCGGCTTCTGGCAGGTGCACCCCGCCGCGGCCGACGCGCTCGTGGAGGCCGTCTCCGGCTTCGCCGCCGCGGCCGCCGGGGAGACGGTGCTCGACCTCTACGCCGGGGCGGGGCTGTTCGGCGGCGCGCTGGCGCCCGCGGTGGGCGCCCGGGGCCGGGTCGTCTGCGTGGAGGCCGACCCCGGCGCCTGCGAGGCCGCGGACGCCAACCTCGCCGACCTGCCGCAGGCAGAGGTCTGGCAGGGCGAGGTGGACGCGGGCGGGCTGGCCGAGCTGCTCGCCGAGCTGGGCTCCGGGCCGGACGTCGTCGTCCTCGACCCGCCGCGCGCCGGTGCGGGGACGGCGGTGAGCCGCCTGCTGGCCGGGAGCGGTGCACGGGCCGTCGTCTACGTGGCCTGCGACCCCGCGGCGCTGGGCCGGGACGTCGCCGCGTTCGCCGCCGCCGGGTACCGGCTCGCCGCGCTGCGCGGCTTCGACGCCTTCCCCATGACCGCGCACATGGAGTGCGTCGCGCTGCTCGTACCCGCCTGACGACGCCCCGGTCCCGGCCGCCGCCAGGTGGCGGTTCGGCGTCGGACGACCACTCCCGTCGCAGGAGTCACACCCGTCGGCCTCCCGTCCCGCCTCCTGCGTAGCGTCCGCCGGGTGACGAGGGGAGATGCGATGCAGAGCACGACCGGCGCCGCCCACCCGCACGTGGCGGTGGCCCGCAAGCTCCTGGCGCTGGGGTGGTGGTTCGTCGCCGCAGGTGCCGCGCTGGCCCTGGGCCTCGAGGTCGAGGACGGCGTCGCTCTCTGAGCGGGGTGGCGGGTGTGGCCGGGTGACCTCGGTGGCCCGCCGCACCTGCCCGGCTGCTCACCCGGCGGCCCGCCTCGATACGGTCATGGGGTGCCCACGTGGGAATACGCCTCGGTCATCACCGCCAACGACGCGGAGTCGCAGCGGGCCGGCGTGAGCGTCAAGCTCCCCGGCGGTCAGCTCGAACGTCAGCAGGGCGACACCAGCTCGGTGCTCAACAAGCTCGGTGCCGAGGGGTGGGAGCTGGTCAGCTACCACTCCAGCGGCGCCGGGACCTGGGGCTTCGAGCAGTTCTGGCTCAAGCGCCAGTCGTCCTGACCCGACACGCCCCGCCGTCGAACGCCTGTTCGACCGGTGGGGCAGAATGGTCCGGTGGAGACGTCGCTGCCGCCGGGCTGGCCGGAGGAGGTGCGCCCGCCGGGCGCCCCTGACTGGGAGCGCACCGCGGTCGCCTGGCTGTTCGACCTCGTGCCACCGGACTACCGCGCCCACGAGGTGCTCCGCCGGTACCCCGCGCTGCTCGCCCGGTTCGCCGGTGACCACGTGTCCGCCGGTCTGGAGGCCGCCCGCGCGGGCTGGCGCACCCTGCGGGTCGAGCTGGCCGACCAGCTCCCGCCGGAGGCGATCGAGGCCGCGATGGTCGCCTACGAGCGCGAGGGCGCCCGGCTGTCCGCCGCGGCCCGCGGCGTCGAGGTCGTCGGCGGGGCGCTGAGGGGGGAGCGCTGGGTGCCGCGGCTGTGAGCGGGCAGGGGCGTGAGCAGCGCAGCGAGGGCCGAGCGAGGAGCGGAGCGCCCGCGGGAGCGAGCAGAGGCGCTGTGAGCTGCACCCGCACCGCCCGCTCGACCGGAAGTGCCGGGAAACCGCAGCTACAGTGGATCGGCGGCTGCTCTCCGGCGCCGCCCGACCGAGAGGACACCGCCGCACCGTGCCGCTCCTGCGAACGCTGCAGGGCCCGGAAGACGTCAGGGCCCTCGAGTCCGAAGCGCTGCCCGCCCTCGCCGCGGAGATCCGTGACGCCCTGGTCACCAGCGTCGCCCGGACCGGGGGTCACCTCGGGCCGAACCTGGGCTGCGTCGAGCTGACCATCGCCCTGCACCGGGTGTTCGACTCCCCCCGCGAGCCGATCGTCTTCGACACCGGCCACCAGTCCTACGTGCACAAGATGCTGACCGGCCGGGTCGACGGCTTCGAGCGGCTGCGCCAGCGCGGGGGCCTGTCGGGCTACCCGAGCCGCACCGAGAGCGAGCACGACTGGGTCGAGAACAGCCACGCCTCCACCTCGCTGTCCTACGCCGACGGGCTGGCCAAGGCCTTCGCGATCCGCGGGGACTCCCGCCCCGTCGTCGCCGTCATCGGTGACGGCGCGCTGACCGGTGGCATGGCGTGGGAGGCCCTGAACAACATCGCCGCCGCCCAGGACCGCCCGGTCGTCATCGTCGTCAACGACAACGGCCGCTCCTACTCGCCGACGATCGGTGGCGTGGCCGACGCGCTGGCCACCCTGCGGCTGCGCCCTGGCTACGAGAACGCGCTGCTGCAGGTGCGCCAGGCGCTGCACCGCGCGCCCGTCGTCGGCTCGGCCCTCTACGACGCGCTGCACGCGATCAAGAAGGGCCTCAAGGACGTCCTCTCGCCGCAGGGCATGTTCGAGGACCTCGGCCTGAAGTACGTCGGCCCGGTCGACGGCCACGACATCCGGGCCGTGGAGTCGGCGCTCCGCCGGGCCCGCTCCTTCGGCGGTCCGGTCATCGTGCACGCCGTCACCACCAAGGGTTTCGGCTACCCGCCGGCCGAGACCGACCAGATCGACGCCTGGCACGCGACGGGTGTCTTCGACCCCGACAGCGGCGCCAGCGTCCGCAAGACCGGCCTCGCCTGGACCGACGCCTTCGCCGACGAGCTGGTGCGGGTCGGTGCCGAGCGCCCCGACGTGGTCGCCATCACCGCCGCGATGCTGCACCCCACCGGCCTCGCGCCCTTCGCCGAGCGGTTCCCCGAGCGCACCTTCGACGTCGGCATCGCCGAGCAGCACGCGCTCACCTCGGCCGCCGGCCTGGCGATGGCGGGGCTGCACCCGGTCGTCGCCGTCTACTCGACCTTCCTCAACCGGGCGTTCGACCAGCTGCTCATGGACGTCGCCCTGCACCGGCAGCCGGTGACGGTGGTGCTCGACCGGGCCGGGGTGACCGGGGACGACGGCGCCTCGCACAACGGCATGTGGGACATGTCGATCCTCTCGGTGGTGCCCGGCCTCGCCCTCGCCGCGCCGCGCGACGAGGCGACCCTGCGAGAGGCGCTGCGCGAGGCGGTCGACATCACCGACGGGCCGTCGGTGGTGCGGTTCCCCAAGGGCTCGCTCCCGCCGGACATCCCGGCGGTGGAGCGGCGCGGGCCGGTGGACGTGCTGCGCCGGGGCGGCCGGCCGGAGGTGCTGCTGGTCGCCGTCGGGTCGATGGTCCCGATGTGCCAGGCCGTCGCCGAGCGGGCCGCCGACCACGGCATCGAGGTCACCGTCGTCGACCCGCGCTGGGTGCTCCCCGTCTCCGCCGAGCTGGTCGAGCTGGCCGCCGGGCACCGGCTGATCGTCACCGTGGAGGACGGCGGCCGCGCCGGGGGAGTGGGCACCACGCTCTCCCAGGCGCTGCAGGACCGCGACGTCGAGGTCCCCGTGCGCACGCTCGGCCTGCCGCAGCGCTTCTTCGAGCACGGCAGCCGCGGGCAGGTCCTCGCCGACGCGGGGCTGACCGAGCAGGACGTCGCCCGGCGGATCGCGGAGTGGACCGCCCGGCTGACCGAGCGCGCCGGGGACGTCGTCGCCGAGGCGGCCGTCGAGGACCGGGCATGAGCGCGACCCGAGAGGCTGCACCCCGGGACGAGCCTGCTGGTGGTCGACGACGAGGCGGCACGGTCATCGCCGAGATCCAGGTGGCGCCCTCGCCGCCCGGCAGGGCGGACGACCCCCACGCCCACGTGGAGGCGGCGATCGCCGTCATCCAGTCCTCCGGGCTGCGCTACGAGGTCGGTGCCCTGGGCACCACGCTCGAGGGCGAGGCCGACGAGGTGTGGGCCACGCTGCGTGCCGCGCACGAGGCGATGCTCGACGCGGGGGCCGACGCCGGGCTCTCGCACGTCAAGGTCGCGTCGGTGAACCGCACGATGGACAGCCTGACCGCCAAGTTCCGCTGAGCCGTCGCTCCGGCCCCTCTCCTGGCCCGGCAGCAGCCCACCCCGCGGTACGCGGCGAGGTGGGCTGCTGCGTTGCGAGGTCGCGGCCTCGTCCGTCAGCGCGTCAGAACGACCGCTTGGTCAGCCGCCAGACCTGGCCGTCGCTGTCCGGCGCACCGGTGCCGGCGCCGGGGGACAGCGAGTGCGCCGCCACGTAGACGTTGCCGCGCTGGTCGACGACCACGCCCGCCGGTGAGGGAACGGGCAGCATGGCCCGTGCGCCGTTCTTCGGGACCATCACCAGCTGACCTGCCCCGTCGGCGCCGCCGAACAGCTCGCTGACGTACAGATTGCCCGCCTGGTCCTGCGCCGCACCGGTCACGCCGGTGAAGCCGGTCCACGTCTGCTGGATCGCCCCGGTCCGGCGGTCGAGCTCCCACACCCGCCCGGCACCGGGGACCAGCGACCCGAGGCCGCCCACGATGACGTCCCCGTCACGGCTCAAGCTGAGCGCCGTCGGCACCGGGTCGCAGAAGAAGCCGCCCTGGTTGGCCCGGGTGTCGCAGGCGCCGCCGCTGATGGTCGGCAGGACGGCGAACACGCTGATCCGGCCGCGGCTGTCGACGGCGAGGATGTCGTTGCCGGCGGCGTCGGCGACGAGCACCTTGTCGCCGACGTCCAGCACCGCGTACGGGTTCGACTCGACACCCTGGCCGTCGGGGTCGTTCGCCGCCTCGAAGGCGCGGATGTCGGCGACGACGGCGGCCGGCCGGCCCGCCGCCGCGCGCAGCAGCTTGCCCTCCTGCTCCTCCGGCAGCCCGGTGATCCCCTCCGGGACGTCGACGTCCTTGGCGACGTAGATCCGGCCCAGGGTGCGGGCGCTGGCGGCGTCGTTCCCGGTGGCGCCGATACCCGACGGGCCGGCCTCGGACAGCAGGCCGGTCACCACGCGCTCCGCGGTGACCCCCTGGGCCCTCGCCGGGTGCCGCACGATGCTGACCGCCCCGGTCGTGCCCACGCAGACGGTCTCCCCGCCCAGGTCGGCGCAGTCGTCGCCGCCGGTCCCGGACTCCGCGATGACCAGGACGCCGTCACTGGTCAGGTCCAGCTGCCGCGGGTTGTCCAGGTGCCGCGCGACCGGCACCGGAGCCAGCCGCGAAGCATCGGCGGGGCCAGCCATCGGCGCAGCGACGGCCGGACTGATCACGAGCGTCGATACCGCCAGGCCGGCGGTCGCCGCTGCACACACGAGACGCCTCATCGTTCCCCCTGCCCCAGTGGAGAGTTCCGGGCCGTGAGCACGGCCCGGTCCGGACGCCGAACCTGGCAGGGGGGTCGAGGGCGGGTCAAGATCCTCCGGCGTCGTGCGCCGGGGAAGGCCGACCGCGGCGACCTGAGTGGTCGCCGTGCAGCCCGCTCGGGTGTCGGGCGGTGGTCGGGCCCGGGGTGGTGGAGCGACCGACCACGCGCCGTCGTCCTCCCTCACCGTGGCGCATCCTCCCTCACCGCGCACCGCGAGGGAGGACGCACCACGATCAGGTCACCTGATCCCGGCGGAGGTCAGGCGGGGAGGGAGGCCACGCCCTTCGGCAGGAACCGCGAACCGGTGACCCGCTGCGAGACCCCGGTGCGGTCCAGGTAGGCGGACATGCCGCCCAGCCAGAACGGCCATCCGGCGCCGAGGATCATGCAGAGGTCGATGTCCTGCACCGCCTGCACGACGCCCTCCTCCAGCATCAGCCGGATCTCCTGCGCGACCGCTCCCAGGGCGCGGGCGCGCACCTGCTCCTCGGTGAGCGGCTCGTCGCCGGTGAAGGCGTCGGCCAGTTCGGGGTCCACGACGCCCGGCTCGACGAACACGCCCGTCTTGCCCAGCTCGACGATCCGCTTGAGCCCCTCGCCGACGGCGAACCGGTCGGGGAACGCCTCGTGCATCCGCTCGGCCACGTGCAGCGCGACCGCCGGACCGACGAGCGAGAGCAGCTCGAAGGGAGTCATCGGCAGGCCGAGCGGGTCGAGCGCGCGCTCCGCGACCTCCACCGGCGTGCCCTGCTCCACGGCCGCGGTGACCTCACCCAGGAAGCGGGTGAGCAGCCGGTTGACCACGAACGCCGGGGCGTCCGCGACCAGCACGCAGGACTTCCTCAGCGACTTGCCGACGGCGAAGGCGGTCGCCAGCGTCGCGTCGTCGGTCTGCTCGGCGCGCACGACCTCCAGCAGCGGGAGGACGGCGACCGGGTTGAAGAAGTGCAGCCCGACCACGCGCTCGGGGTGCTCGAGCTTCGCGGCCATCTCGGTCACCGACAGCGCCGAGGTGTTGGTGGCCAGCACGCACTCGGGCGAGACGACCGCCTCGACCTCGGCGAACACCTGCTGCTTGACCGACATCTCCTCGAAGACGGCCTCGATGACGAGGTCGGCGTCGGCGAATGCGTCCTTGGACAGCGAGCCGGTGACCAGGCCCTTGAGCTGGTTGAGCTCGTCGGCGTTCAGCCGCCCGCGCTGGGCCAGCTCGTCCAGCTCGCCGTGCACGTAGGCCACGCCCTTGTCCACGCGCGCCTGGTCGATGTCGGTCAGCACGACCGGCACCTTCAGCTGCCGCACGAACAGCATCGCCAGCTGCGAGGCCATGAGCCCGGCGCCGACGACGCCGACCTTGGTCACCTTGCGGGCCAGCGACCTGTCGGGCGCCCCGGCGGGGCGCTTGGCCCGCCTGTTCACCAGGTCGAAGGAGTAGAGCGACGCCCGGAGCGTGTCGCTCATCAGCAGCTCGGTGAGCGCGTCGTCCTCCGCGGCCGTGCCGGCGGTGAACGCCTCGTCCTCGACCCCGGCCCGGGCCAGGTCGAGCAGCTCGACCGACCGGACGGCGCCGGGGGAGGCGTCGCGGGTGCGGCCGGCGACGACCGCCCTCGCCCGCTCGATGGCGCCGTCCCAGGCCGACCGGTCGATCTCCGGGCGGGAGACCGCTACGGATCCGTCGAGCACGCCGACGGCCCACTCGAGGGAGCGCTCGAGGAAGTCGGCCGGCTCGAAGAGCGCGTCGGCGATGCCCAGCTCCGCGGCCTTCGGGGCGGGCGTCATCTTGTTCTGCGCGAGGGCGTTCTCGACTACCACGGTGACGGCGGGGTCGATGCCGATCAGGTTCGGCAGCAGCTGCGTGCCGCCCCAGCCGGGCACCAGGCCGAGGAACACCTCGGGGAAGCCGACCGCCGCACCGGCGCTGATGGTCCGGTAGTGGCAGTGCAGCGCCAGCTCCAGGCCACCGCCCAGCGCGACGCCGTTGACGAACGCGAAGGTGGGGACCGTCGAGTCCTTGAGCCGCCGGAACACCCGGTGGCCGGTTCCGGCGATCTCCCGCGCCACCGCGGCGTCGGTCACCGACGGGACGCCGGAGAGGTCGGCGCCCACGGCGAAGATGAACGGCTTGCCGGTGACGGCGATGGCCGCCGGGGCCGGGCTGTGCGCCGCGACCTCGTCCAGGGCGGCGTCCAGCGACGCCAAGCCGCCGGGGCCGAACGTGGACGGCCGGGTGTGGTCGTGGCCGTTGTCGAGCGTGATCAGCGCGATCTCGCCGACCAGGCCCGGGTAGGTCAGGAACCGCACCTTGGCGGCGGTCACGACCTCGTTCTCGAAGACGGCGGTGGTCACTCCTGGAACCCCTCCCAGTTCGGGTTCTCCCAGATCACGGTGGCGCCCATGCCCAGGCCCACGCACATGGCGGTGAGGCCGTACCGGACGTCGGGCCGCTCGGCGAACTGGCGGGACAGCTGGGTCATCAGGCGGACGCCGGAGGAGGCCAGCGGGTGGCCGACGGCGATGGCGCCGCCCCACGGGTTGACGCGCTCGTCGTCGTCGGCGATGCCGAAGTGGTCGAGGAAGGCCAGCACCTGGACGGCGAAGGCCTCGTTCAGCTCGAACAGGCCGATGTCCTCGATGGTCAGGCCGGTTCGGGCGAGGGCGCGCTCGGTCGAGGGGACCGGGCCCACACCCATGACCTCGGGCTCGACCCCGACGAAGCCGTAGCCGACCAGCCGCATGCCGATGTCCAGGCCGAGCTCCTGGGCGACGTCCTCGGCGGCCAGCAGGCAGCCGGTGGCGCCGTCGTTGAGCCCGGCCGCGTTCCCGGCGGTCACGTGGCCGTGCGGGCGGAACGGCGTCTTGAGGGTGGACAGCCCCTCGAGGGTCGTCTGCGGCCGAGGCGGTTCGTCCACGGTCGCCACCCCCCAGCCGTGCTCGGCGGAGCGGGTGGCGACGGGGACCAGCTCGGGCCCGATCTTCCCGTTGGCCAGGGCCTTCGCGAACTTCTGCTGGCTGGCCAGCGCGAACGCGTCGGCGCGCTCCTTGGTGAGGTGCGGGAAGCGGTCGTGCAGGTTCTCCGCCGTCGAGCCCATGACCAGGGCCGACGGATCGACCAGCTTCTCGCTGACGATGTGCGGGTTGGGGTCCACGCCCTCGCCCATCGGGTGGCGGCCCATGTGCTCGACGCCGCCGGCGATGGCGACGTCGTAGGCGCCGAAGGCGATCCCGCTGGCGGTCGTGGTCACCGCGGTCATGGCACCGGCGCACATCCGGTCGATCGAGTAGCCGGGGACCGACTTCGGCAGGCCGGCCAGCAGGGCGGCGGTCCGGCCGAGGGTGAGGCCCTGGTCGCCGATCTGGGTGGTGGCGGCGATGGCCACCTCGTCGACGCGATCGGCCGGCAGTGCCGGGTTCCGGCGCAGCAGCTCGCGGATGACGCGGACGACGAGGTCGTCGGCGCGCGTCTCGGCGTAGATGCCCTTCGGGCCGGCCTTGCCGAAGGGGGTGCGCACGCCGTCGACGAAGACGACCTCACGCAGCGAGCGTGGCCGCCGCTCAGTGGAAGACGCAGAACCTCCGCAGGTCTCGTAGCCGGCCCGGCAGGGCGGCGGGCTACAAGTTACCGGTCGGTAACCGAGTGGGCCAAGGGTGCCACGACCCTCGTACGAGGGGGCTCCACATCACGGTCCGGCAACGGTGCGCGGGTGTGCTTGCGGTCACAGGGGGGCGGCGCGCAAGATGACCCGCCGGAATTTCTCTGTAACCCCAACGAAATAGAGGTCCCTCTCATGGCGCGACGGCGCACGGTGACGACGGCGATCGCTGCGGCCCTGGTCTTCGGCCTGGCCGCGTGTGGTGGCGACGACAGCAGCGGTGGCAACGGCGGCGGCGGTGGCGAGGCCGCCGCAGGCAAGGTCGGCGTGATCCTCCCCGACACCGCCTCATCGGCCCGCTGGGAGTCGGCCGACCGCCCGCTGCTCGAGGCGGCCTTCGAGGAGGCCGGTGTCGAGTACGACATCCAGAACGCGCAGGGCGACGCCCAGCGGATGAGCACCATCGCCGAGCAGATGATCACCGAGGGCGTCACCGTCCTGGCGATCACGAACCTCGACTCGGCCTCGGGTGCGGCGATCCAGCGCCAGGCCGAGCAGCAGGGCGTGCAGACGATCGACTACGACCGGCTCACCCTGGGTGGCGAGAGCGACTACTACGTCTCGTTCGACAACACCGAGGTCGGTCGCCTGCAGGGTGAGGGCCTGGCGCAGTGCCTCGGCGACGAGCCGGCGAACATCGCCTTCCTCAACGGCTCGCCCGACGACAACAACGCCACCCTGTTCTCGCAGGGCGCGCACGAGGTCCTCGACGAGATGACCCAGTACACGCAGGTCGCCGAGCAGGCCGTGCCGGAGTGGGACAACCAGCAGGCCGCGACGATCTTCGAGCAGATGTACACCCAGGCCGGCGGTGACATCCAGGGCGTGCTGGCCGCCAACGACGGGCTGGCCAACGCCGTCGTGTCGATCCTGGCCCGCAACAACGTGGCCGGGCAGGTGCCGGTGACCGGTCAGGACGCGACCGTGGAGGGGCTGCAGAACATCCTCTCGGGCGACCAGTGCATGACCGTCTACAAGCCGATCGCCGACGAGGCCCAGGCCCTGGCCGACCTGGCCGTGGCCCTGGTCAACGGCGAGGAGCCCGAGGTCGACGGCTCGGTCGAGGACCCCGAGGGCGGCCGCGAGGTCCCGTCGGTGCTGCTCGAGCCGGTCTCGATCTTCCGCGACAACGTCAAGCAGGTCATCGACGACGGCTACCAGTCCGCCGCCGACGTCTGCACCGGTGAGTACGCCGCCGCCTGCACCGAGCTCGGCATCTCCTGAGCCATCCGGCCGGGGCACCCCTTCCGCGGGTGTCCCGGCCGCGTGCTTCCGCCCTGCCGACCCCGGCTCGCCCGGGATCGGCAGGGCGGCCTATCGTCCCGCCACGGTCCACCGACCGTTCCCTGCTGGAAGGACGCAGCGGTGTCCGCACTCGAACAGACCCCTCAGACCTCCACCCTCGAGCGGCCCACGCTGAGCCTGCGCGGGGTCAACAAGAGCTTCGGGGCCGTCCAGGTCCTGCACGACGTCCACCTCGACGTCTACCCCGGCAAGGTCACCGCGCTCGTCGGCGACAACGGGGCCGGCAAGAGCACGCTGATCAAGTCGATCGCCGGCATCCACCCCATCGACTCGGGCACCGTCGAGTTCGAGGGCGAGCCGGTGCAGCTCAACGGCCCTCGCGACGCGGCCCGCCTCGGCATCGAGGTCGTCTACCAGGACCTCGCGCTGGCGGACAACCTCGACGTCGTCCAGAACATGTTCCTGGGGCGTGAGCGCAAGCGCGGTGTGGTGCTCGACGAGGCCTCGATGGAGGAGGCCGCGCGCGACACGCTGACCAAGCTCTCGGTGCGCACGCTGAAGTCGGTGCGCCAGCTGGTGTCCAGCCTCTCCGGTGGCCAGCGGCAGACCGTGGCCATCGCCAAGGCCGTGCTCTGGGAGTCCAAGCTCGTCATCCTCGACGAGCCGACCGCCGCGCTCGGTGTCGCCCAGACCCGGCAGGTGCTCGACCTGGTCCGCCGGCTCGCCGACACCGGTCACGCCGTCGTCTTCATCACCCACAACATGGTCGACGTCTTCGAGGTCGCCGACCGCGTCGCCGCCCTGTACCTGGGCCGGATCGCCGCCGACGTCCCCATCTCCGAGGTCGACCGCACGCAGGTCATCGAGCTGATCACCTCCGGCCGCTCCGGCGAGCTGGGGCTCGCGCCGGACGCGCTCGAGGACTGAGAGGACCCCCATGTCGAGCAACACCCTGACCGCCGCCGAGGCGAGCGGGCCGCACAAGCCGGCCGCGGGCTTCGAGGGCGATCGGCAGGACAACACCGTCGGCGGCGCCCTCCGCGGGTACCTGAACAAGCTGCGGGCCGGTGACCTCGGCGCCCTGCCCGCAATCCTGGGCATCGTCGTCCTGGGCATCCTGTTCACCGCGCTGCGGCCGGACACCTTCCTGACCCCGCTGAACCTGGCCAACCTGCTGGTCCAGTCGACGCCGATCATCGTGCTGGCGATGGGCCTGGTCTTCGTCCTGCTGCTGGGCGAGATCGACCTCTCCGCCGGTGTGGTCAGCGGCGTCTGCTCGGCGGTGCTGGCCCAGCTCCTGGTGCAGGTTGGGGTGGCCTGGCCGGTCGCCGTCCTGGCCGCGATCGCCGCCGGCGCCGTCATCGGCGTGTTCACCGGCAGCCTCGTGGGGATCGTCGGCATCCCGTCCTTCGTGGTCACCCTGGCGCTGTTCCTCGGCTTCCAGGGCGTGACCCTGCGGCTGATCGGGCAGGGCGGCACCGTGCCGGTGCGGGAGCCGGTCATCCGGGCGCTGGCCAACGAGAACCTGCCGGTCACCCTCGGCTGGATCCTGGCCGTGCTGGTCGTCGTCGCCTACGCCGGCTTCGAGCTGTGGCGCTGGCGGTCGCAGCGCACCCGTGGCCTGGCGCACCAGCCGCTGGCCCTCGTGGTGCTGCGCATCGCGGTGATCGCCGCCGTCGTGTTCGGCGTGACCGCCATCCTCAGCGTCGACCGGGCGCTGGCCGCCGCCATCGACCTCGCCGGCATCCCGTACGCGGTGCCGCTGGTGGTCGTCCTCCTGCTGATCCTGACCTTCGTGCTCTCGCGGACCAGTTTCGGCCGGCACGTCTACGCCGTCGGCGGGAACGCGGAGGCCGCCCGCCGGGCCGGCATCAACGTCACCCGCATCCGCGTGCTGGCGTTCGTCATCTCCTCGAGCCTCGCCGCGATCAGCGGCATCCTGGCCACCTCGCGGCTGAGCTCGGTGACGCCGGACGCCGGTGCGGGCAACACGCTGCTCTACGCGGTGGGCGCCGCCGTGATCGGTGGCACCAGCCTCTTCGGCGGCCGCGGCAGGGCCCGGGACGCCGTCCTGGGTGGTCTGGTCATCGCGATCATCGCCAACGGGCTGGGGCTGCTGGGGGTCGCGGCGTACCTGAACTTCATCATCACCGGCGGGGTGCTGCTGCTCGCCGCGAGCGTCGACGCGCTCGCCCGCCGACGGGCCGCCACCGCCCGACGATGACCCCTGCCGCCCGCCGTGCCCAGCGCCGGCGGGCGGCAGGTGACCACGCCACGCCGGCGCCGTCCGCACCCCGCGGACGGCGCCGGCGTCGTCGTCCCCGGGGTGCTATGCCGCCCAGGGCTCGCGCCGCGGGGGCATAGGACGCTCTACCTGCGGATGGGGGCGCCGATACGCAGGTGAAGCTTCCTGCGCCTACGGGCGTCGGGCGGGGTCAGGCGCGGGTGATGGCGTCGGCGAGGAGGTCGCGGGTCAGCTCGACCTGCCACTCGCGGGCGCCCCCGGCCCGGAGCGCCTCCGCCACGGCGGCCGGCTCCCGCGGCTCCGGCGGGCTCCACATGATCCGCCGCACCAGGTCGGGGGAGAGGATGTTCTCCACCGGCACGGAGTGCTTGTCCGACAGCTCGGCGAGCCCCGCCCGCACCACCTGCAACCGCGCGGCGGCGGCGGGGTCGCGGTCGGCCCAGCGGTTCACCGGCGGCGGCCCGTCGCCGGGCTTGCTGTGCAGCGGCAGCTGGTCCTCGGGCAGCGCCTTGCCACGGGCCAGCGCGTTGTACCAGTGCGCCACGAGCCGGCGGTTGGCCCGGCCGCGGAACACCGGCAGCTCCAGCAGGGCGCCCTCGTTCTTCGGGTCCGCCTGGACGGCGGCGACCATCGCCGAGTCCGGGAGCACCCGGCCGGGGGCGACGTCCCGCTTGCGGGCCAGCTCGTCGCGGGCCTCCCAGATGGCGCGGAGCATGCCGAGCTGGCGGCGGCTGCGCAGGCCGTGCACCCCGGACGTGCGCCGCCACGGGTCCTGCCGCGGGGCGGGCGGGCCGGCGGCGAGGATCGCCTCGAACTCCTGCCGCGCCCACTCGGTCTTGCCCTGCTCCTCGAGGATGCCGGCCAGCGCGTCGCGCAGGTCGACCAGCACCTCGACGTCGAGCGCGGCGTAGACCAGCCACTCCTCCGGCAGCGGGCGGGTGCTCCAGTCGGCGGCGGAGTGCCCCTTCTGGAGCGAGAAGCCCAGCAGCGACTCGACGACGGCGCCCAGGCCCACCCGCGGCAGCCCGGCCAGGCGGGCCGCCAGCTCGGTGTCGAAGATGCGGGCCGGGACCAGTCCGATCTCGGCGAGGCAGGGCAGGTCCTGGTTGGCCGCGTGCAGCACCCACTCGGCGTCGGCGATCGCGGCCTGGAGCACCGAGAGGTCCGGCAGCGGGATCGGGTCGAGCAGGCCGGTCCCGGAGCCGGCGCGCCGCAGCTGCACCAGGTAGGCGCGCTGGCCGTACCGGTAACCCGAGGCCCGCTCGGCGTCGACGGCGACCGGGCCGGTGCCGGCGCGCAGCGCCTCGGCGTACTCGACCAGCTGCGTGGAGGTCTCGATGACCGGCGGCAGGCCGTCGCGGGGGGCCAGCAGCGGGGTCGCCTCGGGCGTCTCGGCGGCCGCCGGTTCCTGCGGTGGCCGGGGAGTGGGGTCGGTGCTCAGTTGCCGTCCACCTTCTTGCCGGTCCTCGTCCTTCGGTCCACCGGCGCCCGGGCCGGGAGGGCGACGACCGCGCCGACCCGAGGAGGAGCACCGGCTCAACGGGCTCCGTGCCGCTGTGCCGCACCGATGTTAGAGAGTCTCGCTGCCGACCCGGTCGGAGGGACCCAGGAGGTGGACACCGGGCGGGGGCAGGCCGGCGGCGTTGCCCAGCACCTCGAGCCAGGCCGTGAGGTGCCGGTCCAGGTCGCTGTCCACCGCCGTCCAGGAGGCGCGGATCTCGACGTCGACCGAGTGCTCGGGGCCGGCCAGCTCGCCGAAGCGCGTCGACGCGGTGCGGGTCACCGTGCCGCCGACGGTGTGGTGCCCGGCGCCGGAGTCGCCGAGGGCGTCGGTCAGCCAGCTCCACGCCACCTCGGAGAACATGGCGTCGTCGACCAGCTCCTCGTCGGTGGCGGCGGAGAGGTAGCCGACGCAGCGGGTCGTGCCGTGCCAGGCCTCGTGGCCCTCGGGGTCGAACAGCACGATGAACCGGGCGCTGGCGATCTCGGCGTCGTCCTCGTCGTCGGCCTCGGGGTCGGCCACGCGGGCGCCGAGGGCGAAGGAGAAGGGCGCCAGCCGCTGGGGCGCGGGGATGCGGCCGAGCTCGATCTCCGGCCGCACCCGCACCGCGGCCAGCGACTCCAGGGCGGCGCGGAAGGCGGCCGGGACGTCGTCGTCCCGGTCCCGGTCCCCGGCATCGGCCAGGTTGCGCGGCTCCACGTCCGCAGCGTAGGCCCGGAGAGGGTGAGGCGGCGCCGACGCGCCGCACGCGGCGGCGCGGAGCCTCCCGGCGGTCTGGGAGGATCGGCGGTCGTGAGTCCCGCTCCCGCCTCGGCGTCCCCGGCCGATTCCGATCTCGTCCGCGCCGCCCGTGGCCTCCCGGTGAGCCGCACCCCGGTCTGGTTCATGCGCCAGGCCGGCCGCTCGCTCCCCGAGTACCGGGCCCTGCGCGCCGGCACCAAGATGCTCGACGCCTGCCAGGACCCCGACCTGATCACCGAGATCACCCTGCAGCCGGTCCGCAGGCACGGGGTGGACGCGGCCATCTTCTTCTCCGACATCGTGCTGCCGCTGGTGGTGGCCGGTGTGGACATCGAGATCAAGCCGGGCGTCGGCCCGGTGGTCGCGGAGCCGGTCCGGAGCGTCGCCGACGTCGACGCCCTCCCCGACCTCGAGCCCGACCGGCTCGGGTTCCTGGAGACGGCGGTGCGCGCGCTGGTCGCCGAGCTCGGGCCGACCCCGCTGATCGGCTTCGCCGGCGCGCCGTTCACCCTCGCCACCTACCTCATCGAGGGTGGGCCCTCCAAGGAACACGCCCGCACCAAGGCGTTCATGTACGCCGAGCCCGAGGCCTGGTCGCGGCTGCTGCAGAAGCTCGCGGTGTCGTCGTCGACCTTCCTGCGGGCCCAGATCGATGCCGGGGCCTCGGCGGTCCAGCTGTTCGACTCGTGGGCGGGGGTGCTCTCGGCCGCCGACTACGCCGAGCGGGTGCTGCCCCACTCGCGGGCGGTCTTCGACGGGCTGGGCGGGCGGGACGTGCCGCGGATCCACTTCGGCGTCGGCACCGGCGAGCTGCTGCCGCTCATCGGGGACGCCGGCGCCGACGTCGTAGGGGTGGACTGGCGGGTGCCCCTGGACGAGGCCGCGCGGCGCGTCGGCCCCGGGCGGTCGCTGCAGGGCAACCTCGACCCCGCCGTCCTGCTGGCCGACCGGACGACCGTCGACCGGGAGGTCCGCCGCGTCGTCGAGCAGGCGAAGGCGGCCCGCGGGCACGTCTTCAACCTCGGCCACGGTGTAATGCCCGAGACCGACCCGGACGTGCTCACCCACGTCGTGGAGCTGGTCCACGAGCTGACCGCGGCGCCCACCGCGTGAGCACCCGCCGCGTGGTCGTCGTCGGCGCCGGGATCACCGGGCTGGCAGCCGCCTTCGAATGGCGTCGGCGGCGCCCGGACGACGAGATCGTCGTCCTCGAGGCCGGTGACCGCGTCGGCGGGAAGCTGCACCGCATCGAGCTGGCCGGCCACTGGTACGACACCGGGCCCGAGGCGGTGCTGGCCCGGGTCCCGGAGGCGGTCGGGCTGGTCGAGGCCCTCGGCTGGGGGGACCGGCTCGTCGCGCCCGCGACGACGCAGGCAGCGGTCGTGCTGCCCGACGGCCGGTTCCCGCTCCCGGCCGGCACCGTGCTCGGCGTGCCGGCGGCCGCGGACGGGCTGGACGGGATCCTCTCGCCCGCGGGGGTCGCCCGGGTGCGGGCGGAGGCCGAGCTGCCGCCGCCGGCGCTCGACGGCGACGTCGCGGTCGGTGCGCTGCTGCGCGAGCGGCTCGGCGACGAGGTCGTGGACCGGCTGGTCGAGCCGCTGCTGGGCGGCGTCTACGCCGGCCGGGCCGACGAGCTCTCCCTGCAGGCGACGATGCCGGCCCTCTTCGCCCACCTGCCCGGCTCCGCCTCGGTCCTCGCCGCCGCCGCGGCCGCCCGGGACGCCGGCACCCGGAGCCGCGGCGACGGCGACGGCCCGGTGTTCGCCACGGTCGACGAGGGCATCGGCGCGCTGCCCGCGGCGCTGGTCGACGCGGCGCGCGCCGAGGTCCGGCTGCGCACCCCCGCGCACGGCATCCGGCGGACGGCCACGGGCCTCGAGGTGTCGGTGGGCCCGGTGGGGACGCCGGAGGTGCTGCCCGCCGACGCCGTCCTGGTCACCGTCCCCGCCGGCAAGGCCGCCCGTCTGCTGGCCGGCGTCGCGCCCGCCGCCGTGCCGCCGCTGCAGGGCATCCCGTACGCCTCGATGGCCGTCGTCGCGATGGCGTTCCCCGCCCAGCAGGTCGACGCCGGCAGCGGGCTGCTCGTCCCCCCGGTGACCGGCCGCCTGGTGAAGGGCGTGACCGTCTCCTCCAGCAAGTGGCCGCACCTGGGCGGGGAAGCGCTGCTCGTGCGCTCGTCGGTGGGCCGGTTCCGCGACGAGTCGGAGCTGCAGCGCACCGACGAGGACCTGGCCGCTGCCGTGGTCGCCGACGTCGCCGACCTGCTGGGGCTGTCGCGACCGGAGCCGCTGGAGACCGCCGTCGTGCGCTGGGGTGGCGGGCTGCCGCAGTACCTCGTGGGGCACCAGGCGCGGGTGGACGCCGTGCGCACCGCCGTCGCGGAGGTGCCGGGGCTGGGCATCGCGGGGGCGGCCTTCGCCGGGGTGGGCGTCCCGGCGTGCATCCGCGACGCCCAGCGGGCGGTCGGCGCGCTGGTCTGAGCCGTGGCGCGGACCACGTGTCCGGCGGGGCATCGCCGGTGGCCTGGCGGCGTTCAAGACGGGGTGAGCACCACCCACGTCCACTCCCACGACCAGAAGCCCACCACCCTCCGCTGCCTGCGCCACCACGTCTGGATGGCCGCCTGCACCGACTGCCGCGAGGCCCACCGGGTGCAGGCTGCCCGCCGCGCAACCACCCCGGGGGAGCGGTCGACCCGCTGACCCCGTCCTGCCGAGGCCGTCGCCGCGCCGCAGGGTCGGGGGCTGACCAGCACGTTCCCCCACGGCCTGGCCGCCGGCGCCCGGGCGCCGTCGCCCTGGACGCGCCGTCACCTGGCTCGCCCTGGCCCTCTACGGGCGGCCGGCCTGCCTGCCGGGCCGGGCTCCGTCGCCGCTGGTCGCAGTCCCGCGGGAGGTCACAGACCCTCGCGCCGTGCGGGTGTGCCCCGCGCGCGACAATGGGCGGCATGAGCGACCAGGTCGAGGAACGCAGCATCGGCAAGCGGGCCAACGAGCTCAACGCCACGATCCGCTACACGATGTGGTCGGTGTTCCGGCTGGCCCGCCCGCTGGAGGACGAGCGACGGCACCACGTCGCCGCCGAGGTGGACGAGCTGTTCGCCGAGCTCGCCGGCAAGGACGTCGTCGTCCGCGGCACCTACGACGTCGCCGGTTTCCGAGCCGACGCCGACCTCATGGTGTGGTGGCACGCGGAGACGGCCGAGGCGCTGCAGGAGGCCTACACCCGGCTGCGCCGCACCACGCTCGGCCGGCACCTGGAACCCGTGTGGTCGCAGCTGGCGCTGCACCGCCCCGCGGAGTTCAACCGCAGCCACATCCCGGCGTTCCTGGCCGAGGAGGAGCCGCGGCGCTATGTCAGCGTCTACCCGTTCGTGCGGTCCTACGAGTGGTACCTGCTCCCGGAGGAGGAGCGGCGGGACATGCTCAAGGAGCACGGCATGCAGGCCCGGCCCTACCCCGACGTGCGGGCCAACACCGTCGCCGCCTTCGCCCTCGGCGACTACGAGTGGATGCTCGCCTTCGAGGCCGACGAGCTGCACCGCATCGTCGACCTGATGCGCGACCTGCGGGCCAGCCGCGCCCGGCGGCACGTGCGCGAGGAGGTGCCGTTCTACACCGGCGTCCGGAAGCCGGTCGCCGAGCTGGTCAACGACCTGGCGTAGACGCACGACATCCCCCGTCGCGGGCCCGGAGGGTCCCGACGGGGGATGTGCGACGGCTCAGCGGTGAGGGGGGACGGCACCTGGCCGCGGTGTGATCCGGAGGACCACGATGTCGTCGCCGCCTCGGGCGTATCGGCGCGTGCTCAGCTCTCGGCGGGCTGCAGCCGGATCGAGACGCTGTTGATGCAGTAGCGGTCACCGGTCGGCGTCTGCGGCGCGTCGTCGAACAGGTGGCCCAGGTGGCTGTGGCACGTCGCGCACAGCACCTCGGTGCGGATCATCCCGAAGCTCCGGTCCTCGCGGAGGATCACGTTGTCCTCGGCGGAGGCCTCGTAGAAGGAGGGCCAGCCGCAGTGCGAGTCGTACTTGGTCTCCGAGCGGAACAGCTCGGCGCCGCAGGCGCGGCACTCGTAGACGCCGACGGTCTTGGTGTCGACGTACTCACCGGTCCAGGGTCGCTCGGTGCCGGCCTGGCGCAGCACCTGGTACTCCTCCGGCGACAGCTGCGCCCGCCACTCCTCGTCGGTCCTGGTGACCTGGGGCTTCTGGGGGGAGGTCGTCATGCCAGGTCGAACGAGCCACTCCGCGGCACCATTCCCGGTGCTCAGCGGCCCAGACCGGCGTCGCGGGCGCGGACGATCGCCTGCGCCCGGTCGGTGACCTGCAGCTTGGCCAGCACGTTCGAGACGTTGTTGCGCACCGTCTTGGGGGAGAGGTAGAGCGCGGCGGCGATCTGCGCGTTGGACCGCCCGGCGGCGACCAGGTCGAGCACCTCCCGCTCCCGGGCGGTGAGCTGCGGGAACGCCGTCTCCGCTCCGGCCGGCCCGCCGGCGAAGAAGTCGGCGATCCGGCGGGCCAGTGCGGCACCGAAGACGGCGCCGCCCGCGGCCACCGTGGTCACCGCCCGCACGACCTCCTCCTGGTCGGCGCCCTTGAGCAGGTAGCCCCGCGCACCGGCCCGGACGGCGGCGAAGACGGTGCCGTCGTCCTCGCTCATGGTCAGGACGACGACGCCCACCGACGGCGACGCCGAGGTCACCCGCCGGGTCGCCTCGATCCCGTCGACGCCCGGCATCTGCACGTCCATGACCACGACGTCCGGCTGCTCCTCCAGCGCGAGGGCGACCGCGGTCCCACCGTCGGCAGCGGCGCCGACCACGGTGATACCCGGGACCGAGTCCAGCAGCATGGCCAGGCCGTCGCGGTAGACCGGGTGGTCGTCGGCCACCACGACCCGCAGCGGTTCGTCGTCCCCGGTCACGTCGTCACCCTTCCGTCGGCGGGCAGGACCGCCCGCACCACCGTCCCGCCCTCGGGCGGGCACGACACGGTGCACCGGCCGCCGAGCTCGGCGGCGCGCTCTCGCAGCGACACCAGCCCGACCCCCGCAGGAGCGCCCCCCGGGATGCCGGCGCCGTCGTCGGTCACGGTCAGGACCAGCGACCGGTCCTCGCCGCGGACCAGCTCCACCCGGCAGGTCGTGGCGCGTGCGTGCCGGGCGACGTTCGCCAGCGCCTCCGAGGCGATCCGGTAGGCGGCGACCTCGACCGCGGCCGGGAGGTCGTCGGCGCCCGGGTCCGCCTCCACCGTGGTGACCGTGCCGGCTCCCAGCAGCCGGCCGGCCTGCTGCCGCACGGCCCCGGTCAGGCCGAGGTCGTCCAGCGCCGGCGGTCGCAGGTCGTGCACCAGCCGGCGGACGTCGCCCAGCGCTCCCGCGACGTCGTCCCGCGCGGCACGCAGCAGGCGGTCGGCGTCCTCGGCGCGGCCCGCGGCGGTCAGGTTGCGCGCGGTGTCGATGCGGAGCACGACGGCGCCCAGGCTGGGGCCCAGCCCGTCGTGCAGGTCACGGCGCAGCCGGCGGCGCTCCTCCTCGCGGGCGGCCACCAGCTCCCCCCGGCTCTCCTGCAGCTGGGCGGCAAGGGAGCTGGCCCGGGCCGCGGCGGCCGCCTGGCGCACGACGTCGGCGAGCAGCCCTTCGTCGCGGGTGACCAGGTGGGCGCGGACGCCGTCCCCGGGCAGCAGGAGGCGGCCGATCTCCTCACCCCGGTAGGCGATGGGCAGGGACTGCAGCGCGGCCGGGCGCCGGCCGTGCTCGGCCACCAGCCGGCCGCCCCCCGCGTGGTCGACCTCGACCCCGACGTAGGGGGAGCGGAACGCCTCCGCGACCGCCGCCGCGACCGCCACGAGCTGGGCCTCCGCGTCCTCGGACCGCTCGAGCCGGGCCGCCAGCTGGGAGACGACCCGGTAGGGGTCGTCCCGCTCGCCGAGGACCCACCGCCGGACCAGCCGCCACAGCGGGGCGCGGAGGGGCACGTAGGCCGCCGCGACGAGCAGCAGCGTCAGCAGCGTGGCGTCGCGCTCGCCGAACCGGTCGCCGAGCAGTGCACCCGCGCCGGCCAGCACGGCGAGGTCGAGGAGCACCACGCCGGTGCCCAGCACGCCGTAGACCACCGTGCCGCCGAGCAGCCGGTCGATGTCCACCGCACGCGGGCGGAGGATGCCGAGGGCGACCGCCGTCCCGGTCAGCGCCACGGCGAGGGAGAGGGTCGCCGTGGTGGGCCCGCCCGGCAGCAGCAGGGTCGACAGCATCACGAGCAGGTCGACGACGGCCGCCCACAGCAGCCAGCGCATCCGCCGGCGGTCCTCGTCGCGGGCCCTCCGGTACCGCGCGACGACCACGGCCGCGGGAACCACGACGCCCAGCAGTGCGAGCGGGAAGGCGATCCGGAGCATCGGCTGCGCGACCTCCGGCGGGATCGGCAGGGTGGTGAGGTCGAGGTCGAGGCCGGCGTAGACGTCGGGCACGCCGGCGCCGTCCCGCGAGTAGGCGACCGCGGAGGGGACGAACAGCAGCAGCGCGGGCAGGAAGGCGCTGGCGGACAGGCTCGCGACCGCCAGCCGGCGCAGGCGGCCGGAGGGCAGCCTGCCGTCGGGGTAGAGGAGCAGGAGCAGCGGCAGGCCGAGCAGGAGCAGCGCTCCGAGCCGCTCCACGGTCCAGGACGCCAGGCTGGCGCCCGGGAGCGGGGGATCGTGGCGCAGCGCGTAGGTCAGCCACGACTCGGCGAGACCGTCCGTCGCCCAGAGCACGGCCGTCGCGGCGACCACCCACGAGAGCGCGTGGCGCGGGGCGCGGGTGAGCAGCAGCCAGGCCGGGGCGGCGAGGGCGAGACCCGGCAGCGCGACCACCCACCCGAGCTCGGCGCCCCCGCGCGCCGCCCGCGCCGCCTCCGGGGTGACGGCGTCCAGGACCGCCGCCGCGACCGTGGAGCCCAGCACCACCACGAGGACGAGCCAGGCGACGGCCAGCGGATGACGGGGCGCGGTGGAGGGGGCGACGCCGGTCGCCGGGGCAGCTGCACCGGTCGCTCCGGCCACCGGGGTCCTCGCCTGCACGCGCAGATACTCGCCTGCCGGTGTCCCGGACGTCACGGGGCGGGCGTCCCGTGTCCCCCGGGACGTCGACCGGGACCGGATCGAGGGCGCGCGGCCCTGGGCGCCCGGGACGGCCCCCCGGGACGGTTCTCCCAGGCGGTGCACAGGGCACCGCACCACACCACGGGAGACGAGATGTCGCTCAGCACCACCCCCGCACCCGCCCGCACCGACGTGGCCGCCTCCGTCGCGTCGGTGCCGGGCGCCTCCACCCGGCTGGTCCGGCGGGCCGGCATCGCGGTCGCCGCCGGTGCCGGGTCCTGGGCCATCGCCTGCGCCGCCCTCGGGACGACGCCGCCCCCCGGCACCTGGCAGGCCACCGTCGTCAACCTGGCCGCGGTCGCGTTCCAGGTCGGCCTGATGTTCCTGGTGACCGTGCAGATGCGGACAGGCGCGATCGGCACCGGCCGGCTGGCCCGGCGGCTCCTGCACGTCGAGCACGGTCTGCTCGCGGTGGCCACCGTGTCCTCGCTCATGTGGGCGCTCACGCCGGGGCTCTACGACACCGGCTTCTTCTTCGTGATCGACCTCTTCTGGCCGCTGTCCATGCTGGGCATGGCCGCCCTGGGGGTTCGCATCGCGATCGCTGGCCGCTGGCAGGGCGTCGCCCGCTTCTGGCCGATGGTCGCCGAGAGCTGGGCGCCGGTCACCGTCCCGACCGCCTTCCTCCTGCCGGCCGTCACCCAGTACGTGGGGGCCGCCCACCTGCTGGTGGGGTACGTCGTCCTGGGCGTCGTCCTCGCCACCCGGCCGCACCTCACCGGTGCCCGCGGCTGAACCGCCGACCCGGTGCCCCGTCTCCCACCCGGGAGGCGGGGCGCCGCCGTGCCCGGGAGCAGGGAGACTGGGGGAGTGAACTCCGCCCCCCAGCCGCCCGACGGGCCGCTGCCCGACGTCTGGTTCACCCGCGACCTGCCCGTGCTCCGCGCCATCGCCCGGCTGGTCGACGAGCCGAAGCACGGCGGCGCGCCCTACCTGCTGGGCTCGGTGGTCCCGGGCAGCGGGCTGCCGAAGGCGGAGGTCATCGCGGCGGCGAAGGCGCTGGCGGCGGCCGGTTACATCGAGCCGCTCACCAACCACGCCGGCGACATCGTGCGCATCACCGCCATCTCGGCGGAGGCCCGGCGGCTGGCCGGGCTGTGGCCGACGCCCCAGGGGGAGTGGGAGCGGCTCCTCGAGCAACTGGCGGCCCGGGCCGCGAACGCGCCCACCGACGTCGAGCGGCAGCGCTGGCGGGCCTTCGCCGATGCGGCCGCCGCGGTCGGGGAGCACGACGGCGCGCTGCTCATGTCCGCGCTGATCGGCGGGTACGTGCCCCGCGCCCGCTGAGCCGGGGTCGCCGTGAACGACAGCGCCCCCGCCCGGGAGTCCGGACGGGGGCGCGGTGCTGATCAGGAGATCAGAGCGGGGTGACGTTCGCAGCCTGCGGGCCCTTCTGGCCCTGCTCGATGTCGAACGCGATCCGCTGGCCTTCATCGAGCGAGCGGTACCCGCTGGTCTGGATGGCCGAGTAGTGGACGAACACGTCCGGTCCGCCGCCGTCGGGGGTGGCGAAGCCGAACCCCTTCTCCGCGTTGAACCACTTGACAGTTCCTTCGGGCATTGCTCGCTCCTAGCTGAGGTGGTGCATCGGGGTCCTGCCATAGCGCAGGGCCTTCCCGACGAGGCCAACCCTAGCCGTCGATCACCGGATGGGAACACCGGTGCCGCACAACTGTGACCTGCGACTCTCCTGCGGGGTGCCCGGCCGCTCAGAGCAGGCGGCCCGGTTCCTCGGGGAAGTCGGGCGCCACCCGGCGTCCCCGGAGCCTCCACGCGGGCCCGTAGGCGCCGATCGAGTACGGGTCGCGTGCCGGCGTGGCGGCCGGCAGGGCGAGGGGCTCGGGACGCCACGAGCGGACGCCGATCGGCCGGTCGACGAGGAACGCCGGGGGCGCCGGTGGCCGTAGCGCGGCGGCGGCCACGGGGGCCCAGCGGTGCATCACGAGCTGCCCGGCCAGCAGGACGGCGAGGGTGATCGAGACGGTGAGGCAGGCGTCCGTGACCGCGGTGGCGACGTCGAGGGCGGTCAGGCGGGGCCAGCCGATGCTCTCCAGCCGGTGCCCGACCATCTCCACGACGACGTACAGCACGCCGTACGCCAGCAACCAGATCCTCACCCGTGCTCCTCCGCCGTGGTCGACAGGTGCATCGACTCCCGCTACCCCCGGCTGGAGCACCCGGCGCGGTGCGGGCGCCGGTGCTCACCCGTCCGGGGGAGCGGCACCGTCCGGCTGGAGGACGGCGGTGGGCAGCGGTGCGGGACGGGGCGGTCTTGCGGTTTCCTGCGCTTCCTCGGGGCGGCCCTGCGGTTGCCCGGCCACCGTGGGACCTGCCGGACGGATCCGGCGCCCCAGCGATCCAGGAGGACCACCGTGCAGCAGCTCGTCATCCCGACCGTGCCCACCGGTACCGCCGCCCCCGCAGGTGCCGTCTGCCTGCGCGACGTGGAGACCTGCACGACGCCGACCTGGACCAGCTCCTCGCCGACCGCCTGGCCGAGTCCGCCGACGCCCTCCGCGCCGCGGTGACCGCCGCCGAGCTGGCGCAGCAGATCGTGCACCAGGGCAGCCCGGGGTCGGCGGCCCTGCGGCTGCACGTCCTCGACCGGGCCGCGCACCGGCTGGCCGGCTGAGCCGATGCCGCACGGCGACGGGCCGCCGCTCATCCCTCCGGGTGGGTTGGTGGCCTGTTCCGGATGGACCGTTCCCGCTGGTCGCCGCGCTAGCTTCCGCGCGGGCACAACGGCGCCCGCGCGACCCGTGGGGCAGTGGAGGACCCAGTGACCGACCCCGAGCACGACCGGCCCGAGGAGAGCACCCAGGCCGACGTCACCCACGTGGCGCGCGGGCTGACGGCGACGGCGCAGGTGGAGGCTCTCCTACGAGAACACGGTCGTCGTCCGCCCCCTGGGCGGGAAGACGGGGTGGAAGCGGGCGATCGAGCCCGGGACGCGGTCGCTCGCCCTGTACCGGGTGAACGGGTACGAGGAGCGCTCCCTGCCCGCGAAGACCACGAGCGTCGAGGCCAGCGAGGAACCCCTGTGGCACCTGGTGCCCACCGGTCCGGCCGAGCGCAGCCGGCGCCGGCGCACGGTGCGGGGCCCGCGTCGAGGTCCCCGTCGTCATGCCGTGGCTCGACGGCTGCTCGTCGGATCCACGGTCGACCTCAGCGAGGCCGGGCTCCGCGCCCTGGTCGACGGCTGGGGCTCCCCCCGGAGCCGGGCACGCGGGCGCACATGAGCCTGACGATCGGCGAGGACCCGTCGACGTCCGCGGCGCGAGCGTCCGCCAGCAGGCGCACGGGCCGCAGTGGCTGCTGTCCATGCAGTTCCACGACGTCGAGGAGAAGGACGCCGACGTGCTGCGCCGGCGGGTCTTCCAGGCGCTGCGCGAGGAGCGCGCCGCCGCCCTGGACTGAGCGCCGCTCAGTCCCCGGCGGTCGCGGGCTTCCGCGCCCGGCTGGGCTGCACCCGCATCGGCTCGCCGGGCATCTTCGGGTAGTCCGGCGGATAGGGCAGGTCGCCGAGGCCGTCGTCGGCCGCCTGGCGCTCGGCGAGCTCCAGGAGCGGCTCGATGCCGAAGGCGTGGTCGGCAAGCCCGGCGTGCTTGTCACCCACGGCCGCGAACCGGGCCGGCATGGTGAGCACGTCGAAGTCGGCGGGGTGCACGTCGGGCAGCTCGTCCCAGTCGACCGGCGCCGAGACGGGGGCGTGCGGCTTGGGCCGGATGGAGTAGGCCGATGCGATGGTGCGGTCCCGCGCCATCTGGTTGTAGTCGATGAAGATCTTCTCGCCGCGCTCCTCCTTCCACCACGACATCGTCACCTGGTCGGGCAGCCGGCGCTCGAGCTCCCGGCCGAAGGCGATGACCGCGCGGCGCACGTCGGTGAAGGTCCACCGCGGCAGGATCGGCACGTAGACGTGCACGCCGCGCCCGCCGGAGGTCTTCGGCCAGCCCTCCATGCCGAACTCGTGCAGCAGCTCGCGGACGTGCGGGGCGACCCGCACCGCGTCGGCGAAGTCGGTGCCCGGTTGCGGGTCGAGGTCGATGCGGATCTGGTTCGGGGACTCGACGTCCTCCTTGCCCACCGGCCACGGGTGGAACGTGAGGGTGCCGAGGTTCGCGCACCAGGCGACGACGGCGACGGAGTCCGGCGCGATCTCGTCGGCGGTCCGCCCGCTGGGGAAGGTGATGTGCGCGGTCGGCACCCAGTCGGGGGCGTTCTTCGGCACCCGCTTCTGGTAGAACGCGTCGCCGGTGTTGTCCACCCGCGTGGAGATGCGGGCGCCCTCGAACACCCCGCCGGGCCAGCGTTCCAGCGTCGTCGGCCGGTCCCTCAGCGCGAAGAGGATCCCGTCGCCCACGGCGAGGAAGTACTCGACGACGTCGATCTTCCGGATCCCGCGCTCGGGGAAGTACGGCTTCTCCGGGTTGGAGACCCGCACCTCGTGCCCGTCGACGTGGAGGACGACGGCGTCCTTGCTGCTGCTGGCCATCGCGTCGCTCCGCTCGTCGGTGGGCTGCCGAGTCTCACGCAGGGCAGGTGAGCCCGTCCACCGGCGCCACCAGATCGATGAGGTAGGCGTTGACCGCGGCCGTCACGCACTCGGTCTTGGGGTAGGCGGTGTGCCCCTGGCCCTGCCAGGTGAGGAGCACGCCGCTGTCCAGGTCCTCGGCGAGGTCGACCGCGCCGGGCAGCGGGGTCACCGGGTCGCCCGCGTTGCCGATCACCAGGATCGGGGCGCTGCCCTCGGCGTCGCGCTCGGGCACCGGGGTGCGCTCGGCGTCCCACACCGAGCAGGTGAACAGCCCGGCGGCCGCCCCGGCCCCGAACAGCGGGTACCGGGCGCCCCACTCGGCGGCCAGCTCCCGCACCCGGGCCCCGGGCACGGTCTCCTCCGTGTCGGCGCAGTTGATCGCCACGTTGGCGTCCAGCAGGTTGGAGTAGGTGCCGTCCTCGAGACGGCCGCTGTAGTCGTCGGCCAGCGAGAACAGCAGCCGCGCGTCGCCGTTCCGCGCGGCGGCGAGCCCCTGCGCCAGCTGCGGCCAGGAGGCGGTGTCGTAGAGCGCGGCCTGCACCGCGGTGAGGATGACGCCGGGCGTCGCCTGCCGCGTCTCGCCCTCCTCGCTGCTCGGGACGGGGGTGGCCTGCGCCTGGGCGAGCAGCTCCTCGAGGAAGAGCCGCGGGTCGTCGCCCAGCGGGCAGCCGGCGATGAGCCCGCGGCAGTTCTCCGCGAAGGCGTCGAAGCCGGCCTCGAACGCGGCGGCGCGCGCCTCCGCGTCGGCGACCGCGTCGACGTCGGGGTCGACGGCGGCGTCGAGCACCATGGCGCGGACGCGGTCGGGGTAGAGCTCGGCGTAGGTCGAGCCCAGCGTGGTGCCGTAGGAGTAGCCGAGGTAGGTCAGCTGGTCCTCGCCGAGGGCCTGCCGCAGCTGCTCCATGTCGCGGGCGGTGTCCACCGTGTTGAAGGTGCCCAGCGCCTCGCCGTACTCCTCGGCGCAGCCCTCGGCGATCTCGCTGGAGAGGGCGAAGACGTCGTCGAGCTGCTCGTCGGTGGTCGGGCGCGGCTCCGCGGCGATCGCGCGGTCCTTCAGCTCCTGGGGGATGCACTCGACGGGCGTGGACAGGCCGACACCCCGCGGGTCGAAGCCCACGACGTCGAAGCGGCGCAGCACGTCCTCGGGCAGGGTGAGCGCCAGCCCGATGGCGGCGTCGGCGCCGGAGCCGCCCGGGCCGCCGGGGTTGACCACCAGGGAGCCGAGCTCGTCGGTCTGCCCGGCCAGCGACGCGCGGACCAGGAAGAGCGGCAGCGTGGCGCCACCGGGCTCGTCGTAGCTGATCGGCACGTCGGTGCGGCCGCACTCGAAGGCGACGTCGCGCTCGCTGCCCGGCTGGCCCTCGACCAGCGGCTGGATCTGGGCGTCGCAGTCGGTCCACTCGATCGGCGCGACCTCCGGCTCGGCCGGTGCCGTGCTGGTGGCGGCGGGCTCCTCCGTGGTCTCGCCGAAGGAGGTGCAGCCGGTGAGCAGGAGGGGCAGGGCCAGCAGCAGGCCGGACGCGGCGGCCGGGAGGCCACGGTGCAGACGCATGATCACGAGCATAAGGACCTTCCTGCCCCCCACCGCCCGAACGCTCGCGGCGGGCCCCTGCAGAAAGGCGACCGCGAGCACCGGCTCAGCGGTCCAGCACCTCGCCGAGGTCGTAGCGGACCGGTACGTCGAGCTGGTCGTACGTGCAGCTGCGGGGGTCCCGGTCGGGGCGCCAGCGGAGGAACTGGCCGGTGTGACGAAGTCGACGCCCCTCGAGCTGGTCGTACTTGATCTCGACGACCAGCTCGGGGCGCAGCGGCACCCACGAGAGGTCCTTCTTCGCGTTCCACCGGCTCACCGCGCCGGGCATCCGCTGCTCGCCGTCGGCCTGCACCTGGGCGTTGGCCCAGTCCTGCCAGGGGTGGCCGTCGAGCGCCTCGGCGCGGTAGGGCGCGAGCTCCTCGACCAGCTCGGCCCGGCGGGCCATCGGGAAGGACGCGGCGACGCCGATGTGCTGCAGGTCCTCGCCGTCGTACAGGCCCAGCAGCAACGACCCGACGACCGGCCCGCTCTTGTGCCAGCGGAAGCCGGCGACCACGCAGTCCGCCGTCCGCACGTGCTTCACCTTGGTCATCAGGCGCTGGTCGGGGCCGTAGGGCAGGTCGGCGGACTTGGCGACGACGCCGTCGAGGCCGGCGCCCTCGAACGTCTCGAACCAGCGCTCGGCGGTGGCGGGGTCCCGGGTGACGCCGGTCAGGTGCACCGGCGGACGGGCCCCGGCCAGGGCGGCCTCCAGCCGGGCGCGCCGCTGCGCGAACGGGGCCTCCAGCAGCACCTCGTCGCCCAGGGCCAGCAGGTCGAAGGCGACGAAGGAGGCCGGGGTCTGCTCGGCGAGGAGGGTGATGCGCGACTCCGCCGGGTGGATCCGCTGCAGCAGCGCCTCGAAGTGCAGCCGGTCGTCCCGCGGCACGACGATCTCGCCGTCCACGACGCACCGCTCGGGCAGGTTCTCCTTCACCGCGGCGACGACCTCGGGGAAGTAGCGGGTCAGTGGGCGCTCGTTGCGGCTGCCGAGCTCCACCTCGTCGCCGTCGCGGAAGACGATGCAGCGGAACCCGTCCCACTTGGGCTCGTAGAACCACTCGCCGCCGACCGGGACCCTGGTGGCGGCCTTCGCGAGCATCGGCTTCACCGGCGGCAGCAGCGGGAGGTCCATGCCGGTCAGTCAAGCAGCCACCGGCGGTGCGGATCGAGATGGACTGCTACCGGCTCCCCGGCGCGACCGCGTACCGGGCGAAGAGCACCCCGTCCTCCTCGAGGAGCTGCCGCAGGTCGAGCCGGGCGGGAGAGCGCAGGGCGGCGTCCAGCAGCCGCCTCTCGCCGCCGACCAGCGCGGGGGCGAGCGAGAGGTCCAGCTCGTCGACGACGCCGGCGGTCAGCGCGCTGCGCAGCAGCTGCGGTCCGCCCTCGCAGGTGACCTGCTCCAGGCCGCGCCCGGCGAGGGCGCCCAGCGCGGCGGGCAGGTCGACGTCGTCGTCACCGCAGACCAGCACGTCGGCGCCGGCGGCGGCGAGCGCGGCGCGGCGGTCGGGGTCGGCGGCCGCGCAGGTGACGACGACGGTGGGGGAGACGGCACCGGTGACCAGCGCGGCGGACGGGTCCAGCGACGCCCGACGGGAGACGACCGCGACCGGCGCCGTCGGCGGGCGCCCGATCGACTCCCGGAGCCGGCCGACGGCGGAACCCGGCAGCACCGGCCGGTAGCCCTCGGCGGCCGCCGTGCCGTGCCCGACCAGGACGACGTCGGCCAGCGCGCGCAGCACCCGGAACACCCGCCGGTCACCGGGGGTGCCCAGCCCCTCGCTCACCCCGCCGACGGTGGTCGCACCGTCGAGCGAGGCGATGAAGTTGACCCGCAGCGAGGGCCCGGGCGCCAGCCGGTACGCCTCGACCAGCGCGTCGTCGTCGAGCGCTTCGGCACCGGGCCCACCCGCCCCGGGGAGCAGGCGGCGCACGTCAGCGGGTCGCCAGCACGGCGGCGCTCTCGGCGGGGAGGGTCACGGTCGTGCCGTCGAGCCGGGGCGCGTCACCGGTGGAGAAGACCACGCCGGCCGCCGCCCGGTCCAGGTCGACCTCGCGCGGCTGGCCGGCGAGGTTCGCCACCACCCGCAGCGACCCGCGGTGCACGGTGATGGTGCGGTCCTCGTCGTCCCAGCTCACCTCGACCGCGCGCAGGTCGGGGTCGGCCAGCTCCGGGTGCTGCCGGCGCAGCGCCAGCAGCGTCCGCGTGACCGCGAGCAGCCCGGCGTGCGGTTCCTTCCCCGGCTCGGACCAGTCGAGCTTCGAGCGGCGGAAGGTCTCCGGGTCCTGCGGGTCGGGCACCTCGTCGGCGTCCCACCCGTGCTCGGCGAACTCCCCCTTGCGGCCCTCCGCCGTCGCCCGCCCGATCTCCGGGTCGGTGTGGCTGGTGAAGAACTGCCACGGGGTGGACGCGCCCCACTCCTCGCCCATGAACAGCATGGGGGTGAACGGGCTGGTCAGCACCAGCGTGGCGCCGACGCCCAGCAGACCGGGGGAGAGGGACGCCGAGATGCGGTCGCCGACGGCGCGGTTGCCGATCTGGTCGTGGTCCTGCAGGTAGCCGAGGAACTTCCAGCCCGGCAGGTGGGCGGTGTCCACCGGCCGCCCGTGGTGCCGGCGGCGGAAGCTCGACCACGCGCCGTCGTGGAAGAAGGCGCCGGTGAGCGTCTTGGCCAGGCCACCCAGCCCGGCCTCGGCGAAGTCCCGGTAGTAGCCCTGTCCCTCACCCGTCAGCGTGGCGTGCAGCGCGTGGTGGAAGTCGTCGCTCCACTGGGCGTGGATGCCCGTGCCGCCCGCGATCCGCGGCGTGACCATGCGGGGGTCGTTGAGGTCGCTCTCGGCGATCAGGGTCAGCGGCCGGCCGACGGCGGCGGAGAGCCGGTCGACCTCCTCGGCCATCTCCTCCAGCAGGTGGGTGGCCCGCTCGTCGACCAGGGCGTGCACGGCGTCCAGCCGCAGCCCGTCGACGTGCATGTCGCGCAGCCACATGACGGCGTTGTCGAGGATGTAGCGGCGCACCTCGTCGGAGTCCGGCCCCGAGAGGTTGACCGACTCGCCCCAGGTGTTGGCGCCGCCCTCGCTGAAGATCGGCATGAACGCCGGCAGGTAGTTGCCCGACGGGCCGAGGTGGTTGTAGACGACGTCCTGGATCACGCCCAGCCCCCGCTGGTGGCAGGCGTCGACGAACCGCTGGTAGGCGGCGGGGCCGCCGTAGCTCTCCTGCACCGTGTACCAGAGCACGCCGTCGTAGCCCCAGTTGCGGGTGCCGTCGAAACCGTTGACCGGCAGCAGCTCGACGAAGTCGACGCCCAGGTCGACCAGGTGGTCGAGCTTCCCGATCGCCGAGTCCAGCGTGCCGTCGGGGGTGAAGGTGCCCACGTGCAGCTCGTAGACGACGCCACCGGCGAGCGGGCGGCCGGTCCAGGCGCCGTCGCCCCACGCGTGCGCCCGGGGGTCGAAGAGGCGGGAGGGGCCGTGCACCCCGTCGGGCTGGCGCCGCGAGCGGGGGTCCGGGTACACCTTCCCGTCGTCGTCGCCGAGCAGGAACCCGTAGTCGGCGTCGGGCCGCGCCTCGACCTCGGCCCGCCACCAGCCGCCGTCCTCCCGCTGCATGTCGTGGACGGCGCCGTCGACCTGCACGCGCACGCGCTCGGGCAGCGGGGCCCAGACGGCGAACTCGACGGGTGCGGGCATGCAGGGCCTCCTGGACGGGTCGGGCGGGGACTGACGGTGTTCTGCCCGGACGGCGGCCGTCGAACCGTCCTCGGTCCGGGCGGACGGGTGCGCTGCGACACTCGGACCGTGGGCACGCTCCCGCCGTGGGCTCCGGACCGCACCGTCGACGCACCCCGGGCCGCCGCGCTCGTCGGCGGACGGGTGCCCGGGCTGCGCGGTCTCCCGGTGGTCCCGCTGGCGGCCGGCTGGGACAACACCGTGCACCTCGTCGGCGGGAGCTGGGTCGCCCGCTTCCCGCGCCGGGCGATCGCGCTGCCCGGGTTCCGGCGCGAGCTCGCGGTGCTCGGGCGCATCGCGGGTCGGCTGCCCCTGCCGGTGCCCGCACCGCGGTGGGTGGGTGCCGATGACGACCCCGACGACCCGTGGCCGTTCACCGTCGCGCCGCTGCTCCGGGGCGGGGAGCTGGCGCACGCCGGGCTGCCGGAGGAGGAGCGCCTCCCCGCCGCCGCCGCGCTGGGCGCTTTCCTCGCCGTGCTGCACGACCCCGCCACCCGCGACCTGCTGCGCGGCGTCGAGCTGCCCGTGGACCCGCTGGGCCGGGGGACGCCCGGCACCCGGGCGGCCGACACCCGGGCGCAGCTCGAGGCGCTGGGAGCCGTCGGGGTGCCCGTGCCCTCGGACGCCGTCGGCGCGCTCCTCGACGAGGGCGCCTGCCTCGACGAGCCCACCGGCGCACCGGTGCTGGTGCACGGGGACCTGCACCCGCGCCACCTGCTGGTGGACGACGACGGTGCGGCGGCGGGTGTGATCGACTGGGGTGACGTGTGCCTCGCCGACCCGGCGCTCGACCTCTCCCTGGCCTACGCCGGGTTCTCGGGCCCGGCGCGGACGGCGCTGATCGCCGCCTACGGACCCGTGCCGGGCGAGCGGGAGGTGCGGGCCCGCTGCCTGGCCGTGCGGCTGTGCGCGATGCTCGCCCGGTACGCCGCCGACCACGGGGACGCCGCGCTCCTGGCCGAGTCGTCGGCCGGGCTGCACCGCGCGGTGGGGTGACGCCCGCACGTCCCCCACCGGGGGGACACCCCCGGCGTGACCCGGGAGTTAACCTTCCGCCCACGACGGGGACACCGGTGTCCCCGCCAGAGCGGGATGCCGCGGGGGCGGCCTCCGCGCGGGAGGACCACACCATGCCCCGGAGCCGGCTCAACGGCGTGCTGCGCTCGCACCTGCGGCCCGTGCACCGGCGGGCGGCCGGCCTCCTGCCACCAGCTGCCCGGCGGCGTTATCTGTACCTGGCCGGGCAGGGGCGGCTGCCCCGGCTGCGATCCCCGCAGACGTTCACCGAGAAGGTCAGCTGGCGCATCCTCCGCGACCGCCGGCCCGAGCTGGCGTGGACGTGCGACAAGCTGGCGATGAAGGACCACGCGCACCGCCTCCAGCAGGAAGCGGGCGTGCTCGTCCCCGAGACGCTGTGGTCGGGGGAGGACCTCGTGGCGGTGGCCGGCCGTGCGTTCGGCCGGCCCTGGGTGCTCAAGCCGAACCACCGGAGCGGGCTCGTGCGGTTCGGGGCGGCCTCGGACGTGGTCGACGCGTCGACGGTGGCGGCGACGCGGGACTGGCTGCGCGACGACCAGAACGCGCTCCTCGGTGAGTGGGCCTACAGCCTGGCCCGCAAGCTGTTCGTCATCGAGGAGGCCATCGGCGGGGGTGACCCCCTGGACGACTACAAGTTCCTCGTCTTCGACGGCGAGGTGGCCGCGGTCCAGGTCGACCGCGGCAGGTTCACGGCCGAGCAGACGCGCTGCTACTACACCCCCGGCTGGGAGCGCATCCCCGTGGAGCTCGTCGTCCCGAGCGGCCCACCGGTCGAGGCGCCCGCCAACCTGCCCGCGATGATCCGCGCCGCCGAGGTGCTGGCCCGCTCCTTCGACTTCATGCGCGTCGACCTGTACAGCACGGGGCGCGAGGTCTGGTTCGGCGAGCTGACCCCGTACCCGAGCGGGGGCTGCATGCGGTACGAGCCCAGGGAGTTCGACGCGTGGCTCGGGGCGCACTGGTCGCTGCCGGCGTTCCCGCGCTGAGCCGGGGGACCGCCGGCGACCGGTCGCCGGCGGTCTCCCCCGGTCGAGGGAGGCGGGCGGCCGATCCCCTGCCTACCCTCGGCGGCGAAGCGGGCCACCCGGGCCCGCCACGGCCGGCGGCCCGCCACCCTCCCGGCGCTCTCCGCAGGAGGACCCGACCATGCCCCGGAGCCCGCTGAGCTCGGTCCTCCGCTCCTACCTGCAGCCCGCGCACCGCCGCGTCGCCGGCCTGCTGCCGCCGGCGGCGCGGCGGCGCTACCTGTACCTGGCCGGGCACCGGCAGCTGCCCGACCTGCGTGACCCGCGGACGTTCTCGGAGAAGGTCAACTGGCGGATCCTGTGCGACCGCCGGCCGGAGCTGGCGTGGACGTGCGACAAGCTGGCGATGAAGGACCACGCGCTCCGCCTCCGGGAGGAGGCCGGCGTGGCGGTGCCCGAGACGCTGTGGGCCGGGGACGACCTGGCCGCGGTCGCCGGCCGTGCGTTCGGCCGGCCCTGGGTGCTCAAGCCGAACCACCGGAGCGGGCTGGTCCGCTTCGGTGCGGCCTCGGACGTGGTCGACGCGTCGACGGTGGCGGCGACGCGGGATTGGCTGCGGGACGACCAGAGCGTGCTGCTGGGGGAGTGGGCCTACGGCCAGGCGCGGAGGCTGCTCGTCGTGGAGGAGGCCATCGGCGGGGGCGTGCCGCTGGACGACTACAAGTTCTTCGTCTTCGACGGGCGGGTCGCGGTCGTCCAGGTCGACCGGAACCGGTTCACCGGCGACCACACGCGCACGTTCTACACCCCGGACTGGCAGCCCGTCCCCGTCCAGGTCGTCGTGCCCAGCGGGCCGCCCACCGAGGCGCCGGCGGACCTCGCCGCGATGCTGCACGCCGCCCAGGTGCTGGGGCGCTCCTTCGACTTCATGCGGGTCGACCTCTACAGCGCGGGGGGCGCGATCTGGTTCGGCGAGCTCACGCCCTACCCGGGCGGCGGCGTCATGCCGTTCGAGCCGGCCTCGGTCGACGCCTGGCTCGGCTCGCGGTGGACCCTCCCGGAGGGCCCTGGCCGGTCCGGTCCCGCTGCCGGCCGGTTCCCGGACGCGGCCGGCCTCCCGCGGGAGAGCGTCGCGCCGATCGCCTGACCGCCGGTCGGGCACCGGCCCCGGCCCGCACGCCGTGCTGGGGCCGGCCGCCGCCGGAGGGACCCGCCCGCCGTCAGGTCCGGACCAGCAGGGCGACGGGGAGGCGGGTGAGCAAGGCGTCGGCGGCGACCCCCGCCACGTCGGAGACCACCCGGGCGCCGGTCAGCAGGTCCTCCCAGCCGCCGTTGGGCAGCTGCAGGGCCGTGTCGCCCCAGCCGCTCCGCGCCAGCGCCGCCGGGAGCCGGGTCCCCACGACGACGACGCCGCCGCGGTCGTAGGCCACCAGGTGGTCGGCCGCCGAGCCGGTGACCGGCACGGGCTCGTACCCGGCGAACCACTCGGGGTGGTCGCGGCGGGCGCGCAAGGTCCGCGAGACCACCAGCAGCTTGGCCGCCCCGGTCTCGTCCACCGCCGGCACCTCGCCGCCGTCGAGCCCCCCGAGCAGCCGGCGGCGCAGCGCGTAGTCCACGGGCCGGCGGTTGTCGGGGTCCACCAGCGAGAAGTCCCACAGCTCGGTGCCCTGGTAGACGTCCGGGACGCCCGGCATGGTCAGCTGCAGCAGCTTCTGGGTGAGCGAGTTCGACCAGCCCAGCGGGGCGATCCGGGTGACGAACGCGTCGATCTCCGACCTCGTGGTGGGGTCGTCGTAGGCCGCGTCGACGAGCGCGTGCAGCTGCGCCTCGAACGCCTCGTCCGGGTCCGTCCAGGTGGTGGCGGTCCCCGCCTCGCGGGCGGCCTTCTCCGCGTAGGCGTGCGCACGCTCGCGGGAGAGCGGCCACGCGCCGACCAGGTTCTGCCACACCAGGTGGGCCAGCGGGCGGTCGGCCAGCGGGTGCCGGGCGAGCCACCCGCGCACGAGCTGCGCCCACTCGGTGGGCAGCTCGGCGAGCACGGCCAGCCGGGCGCGGACGTCCTCGCTGCGCTTGGTGTCGTGCGTCGACAGCGTGGTCATCGACTCCGGCCTCACCTCCTGCCGCCGTCGCTGGGCCTCGTGGAACTCGGCGACCGTGCTGCCGAAGCGGGACGGGTCGCCGCCCACCTCGTTGAGGGCGACGAACCGGGACCACCGGTAGTACGCGCTGTCCTCGACGCCCTTGGCCATGACCGGCCCGCTGGTCTGCTCGAAGCGGGTGGCCGCCTCGGTGCCGGCCTGCGAGAGCACCGGGTGCAGCGCGTCCAGCGCCGGGGCGAGGTCGGGCCGCCGTGCGCGCACCGCCGCGACCGTCTCGTCGAGGTGCTCCCGCCCGTCCGGCAGGTAGCTCCGGTACACCGGGAAGCTCGCCAGCAGCTCGGCCAGCGCCTCGGTCCGCTGCCCCCGGTCGGTGCCGGGCAGCTCGCCGATCACCCGCACCAGCCGGGCGACCTCGGAGCCGAGCATGCCGTCGGTGACCTCGCGCTTGCAGTCGTGCACCAGCCGGCCGTAGTCGACCTGCTGCCCGGCGAGCTCGGTGTCCAGCGCGGTGAGCGCCGGCTCGCCGGCCGGGTCGACCAGCACCTGGTCCACCTCGGCGAGCGCGTCGTAGCCGGTCGTCCCCGCCGTCGCCCAGCTGCCGGGGAGGTCCTCCCCGGGCTCGAGGATCTTCTCCACGACCGTCCAGCGGCCGTCGGACGCCTCGGCGAGGCGGTCGAGGTAGCCCTTGGGGTCGGCCAGCCCGTCCGGGTGGTCGATCCGCAGCCCGTCGACGGCGCCCTCGCGCACGAGCCGCAGCACCAGCTCGTGGGTGGCGTCGAAGACCGCCGGCTCCTCGACCCGCAGGCCGGCCAGGGTGTTGATGGCGAAGAACCGCCGGTAGTTCAGGTCGGCGTCCGCGCGGCGCCAGTCGACCAGCTCGTAGTGCTGCCGGGCGTGCACCTCCTGCGGCGTGCCCTCGCCGGTACCCGGCGCGATGGGGAAGCGGTTGTCGTAGTACCGCAGCTCGCCGTCCACCACCTCCAGCTTCTCGACGTCGTCGGCTGAACCCAGGACGGGGATGCGCACCTTGCCGCCGCCGAAGTCCCAGTCGATGTCGAAGGCCGCGGCGTGGGCGCTGCCCCGCCCGTGCTGCAGCACGTCCCACCACCACGGCGCGGCCGCGGGGTCGTCGACGCCCATGTGGTTGGGGACGAGGTCGAGCACGAGGCCGAGGCCGTGCTCGTGCAGCGCAGCCACGAACCGCTCGAAGCCGGCCTGCCCGCCCCGGGCCTCGTCGATGTGGGCGTGGTCCACGGTGTCGTACCCGTGGTTGCTGCCCTCGGCCGAGCGCAGCAGGGGGGAGGAGTAGGCGTGGGTGACGCCGAGGTCGGCCAGGTAGCCGGCGACCTCGGCGGCGTCCTGGAGCGGGAAGCCGGCGTGCACCTGCAGCCGGTACGTCGCCGCCGGGGTCCCGCGACGGCGCTCGCCCCCCGGCACCTGGATCGGCTGGGTCACCGGGCCGGGCCCGTCAGGACGACGATGGAGCGGCCCTGGACGGTGACCGTCTCACCCGGCTTGACCTCGACCGGCTCCACCTCGTGCATCTCGGCGGTGTCGAGCACGGTCGTCCAGCTCTGCGAGTAGTCGTCGCTGGGCAGCGTGAACTCGATCGGCTCGTGGGAGGCGTTGAAGGCCAGGTAGAAGTGGTCGTCGGAGACGTACTCGCCGCGCTCGTCGGTCTCCCGGATCCCGACGCCGTTGAGGTAGACCGCCAGCGACTTGGCGTAGGCGGCGTCCCAGTCCTCGTCGGCCATCTCCTCGCCCGAGGGGGTGAGCCAGGCGATGTCGGGCACCGGATCGCCCAGCCCGCGGCGGACGGGCCGGCCGTGGAAGAACCTGCGACGGCGGAACGTCGGGTGCTCGTGCCGCAGCCGGGTCACCTTCCTGGTGAACTCGAGGAGACCCTCGTCCACGTTCTCCCAGTCGATCCAGGTGAGCTCGGAGTCCTGGCAGTAGCCGTTGTTGTTGCCGCCCTGCGAGCGGCCCAGCTCGTCGCCGTGCAGCAGCATCGGCACGCCCTGGCTGAGCATCATCGTGGTGATGAAGTTCCGCCGCTGCTGGGCGCGCAGCTGCAGGACCTCCGGGTCGTCGGTGGGCCCCTCGACGCCGCAGTTCCAGCTGCGGTTGTGGCTCTCGCCGTCGTTGTTGCCCTCGCCGTTGGCCTCGTTGTGCTTCTCGTTGTACGAGACGAGGTCGTTCAGGGTGAAGCCGTCGTGGGCGGTGACGAAGTTGATGCTCGCCATCGGCCGCCGGCCCGAGTGCTGGTACAGGTCCGACGAGCCCGAGATCCGGTCGGCGAACTCGCCGATCGTGCCGCCCTCGCCGCGCCAGAAGTCGCGGACGGTGTCGCGGTACTTGCCGTTCCACTCGGTCCACAGGGCCGGGAAGTTGCCGACCTGGTAGCCGCCCTCGCCGACGTCCCAGGGCTCGGCGATGAGCTTGACCTGGCTGACGACCGGGTCCTGGTGGACGAGGTCGAAGAACGTGGCCAGCCGGTCCACCGCGTGCAGCTCGCGGGCCAGCGCGGAGGCCAGGTCGAAGCGGAAGCCGTCGACGTGCATCTCGGTGACCCAGTAGCGCAGCGAGTCCATGATCAGCTGCAGGGACTGCGGCGTCCGGACGTTGAGCGTGTTCCCGGTGCCCGTGTAGTCCATGTAGTACTGCTCGTCGCCCTCGACGAGCTTGTAGTACGTGCGGTTGTCGATGCCGCGGAACGAGAGCGTCGGGCCCAGGTGGTTGCCCTCGGCGGTGTGGTTGTAGACCACGTCGAGGATGACCTCGATGCCCGCCTCGTGCAGGGTCCGGACCATGCCCTTGAACTCCTGGACGTGCTGCCCGGCGGTCGTGTTGCTGGCGTACTCGTTGTGCGGCGCGAAGAAGCCGATCGTGTTGTAGCCCCAGTAGTTGCGCAGGCCCTTCTGCTGCAGGGTGTCGTCCTGCACGAACTGGTGCACCGGCAGCAGCTCGATCGCGGTGATCCCCAGCTCCTGCAGGTGCTCGATCGTGGCCGGGTGCGCGACGCCGGCGTAGGTGCCGCGCAGCTCCTCGGGGATCCGCGGGTTGGTCATCGTGAGGCCCTTGACGTGGGCCTCGTAGATCACCGTCTTGTTGTAGGGCGTCTTCGGCGGGCGGTCGACGCCCCAGTCGAAGTACGGGTTGACCACGACGGACTTGGGCATGTGCGCCGCCGAGTCGTCGTCGTTGCGCTCCTTGGTCTCGAAGTCGTAGCCGAAGACCGACTGGTCCCAGTCGATCTGGCCGTCGATCGCCTTGGCGTACGGGTCGAGCAGCAGCTTGTTCGGGTTGCAGCGCAGCCCCCGGGCCGGGTCGTGCGGACCGTGCACGCGGAAGCCGTACTTCTGCCCGGGGTGGATGCCGGGGAGGAACGCGTGCCAGACGTAGCCGTCCATCTCGGGCAGGCGGATGCGCTCCTCGTTGCCCTCGTCGTCGAAGAGGCACAGCTCGACCTTCTCGGCCACCTCGCTGAAGATCGCGAAGTTGGTCCCGGTGCCGTCGTACGTGGCGCCGAGGGGGTAGGCACTTCCGGGCCACACCTGGGTCATCTGGGGAGTTCCTCCTGCGCAGGGCGCCCCGGGGCTGGGGGCGGGGGACCCGGGCACGAGCTCGCGCGCCCGGGTCGGGGGGTGGACGTCGCGACCCCGATGCCCGCGCGAGGCGCTCGCCACACCTGTGGCGGCGGTGAGACGGGCGACAGCGCCGCCGTCGCAGCTCCGCGGTGCGCTCCGCGGGGGACGACGACGCCCCCCGCGGCGGACCGCAGGGGGCGTCGTGCGCAGGCCCGGCCGGGCCGCGGGCCCGTCGGGCCGGGCGCCGGGCGCACCGGGGTCCGACCTCGCCCGGAGCTCCCCGGGTGGCGCTGGTCCCTCGGCGCGGACCGCTCCTGCGACTGGGCACGCTAGGGCTGCCGGCGGGCCGGGACAAGTACCCGCCCTGCCGCTCGGCGTCCCGGGTGCCCCAGCCCGCCCGCGGATCGCTCGCGACGCGTTCTGTCACACCGTCGACGTACCGTCGTCCCGTGCGCACGTCCACCGAGCTCAGGCCCACCCAGGGGCGCTTCCGCGTCGTCAGCGAGTTCCAGCCCTCGGGCGACCAGCCGGCCGCCATCGAGGGTCTGGCCCAGCGGGTGAACGCCGGGGAGAAGGACGTCGTCCTGCTCGGCGCCACCGGCACGGGCAAGTCCGCCACGACGGCCTGGCTGATCGAGAAGGTCCAGCGCCCGACGCTGGTGATGGCGCCGAACAAGACCCTCGCCGCGCAGCTGGCCAACGAGTTCCGTGAACTGCTCCCCGACAACGCCGTGGAGTACTTCGTCTCCTACTACGACTACTACCAGCCCGAGGCCTACGTCCCGCAGACCGACACCTACATCGAGAAGGATTCCTCGATCAACGAGGAGGTCGAGCGGCTGCGCCACTCGGCGACCAACAGCCTCTTCACCCGGCGGGACGTCGTCGTCGTGGCCACCGTCTCGTGCATCTACGGCCTGGGCACGCCGCAGGAGTACGTCGAGCGGGCGCTGAAGATCAAGGTGGGGGAGGAGCGCGATCGCGACGAGCTGCTGCGCACCCTGGTCACCGAGCAGTACACCCGCAACGACCTCTCGTTCACGCGCGGCACCTTCCGGGTGCGCGGCGACACGATCGAGGTCTTCCCGGTGTACGAGGAGCTCGCCGTCCGGATCGAGATGTTCGGCGACGAGGTCGAGCGGCTCTACTACCTGCACCCGCTGACCGGCGAGGTGGTGCGTGAGGTCGAGGAGCTGTTCGTCTTCCCGGCGAGCCACTACGTCGCCGGTCCCGAGCGGATGGAGCGCGCGATCGGCTCGATCGAGGCCGAGCTCGAGCAGCGGCTGGCGGAGCTGGAGAAGCAGGGCAAGCTGCTCGAGGCCCAGCGGCTGCGCATGCGCACCACCTACGACATCGAGATGATGCGCCAGGTCGGCTTCTGCTCGGGGATCGAGAACTACTCCCGCCACATCGACGGCCGCACGCCCGGCAGCGCCGGCTCCTGCCTCCTGGACTACTTCCCGGACGACTTCCTCCTCGTCATCGACGAGTCGCACGTGACCGTCCCGCAGATCGGCGGGATGTACGAGGGCGACATGAGCCGCAAGCGCACGCTGGTGGAGCACGGGTTCCGGCTCCCCTCGGCGATGGACAACCGCCCGCTGAAGTGGGAGGAGTTCACCGACCGGATCGGCCAGACGGTCTACCTGTCGGCGACGCCGGGCGACTACGAGCTGGGCCGGACGCAGGGGGAGGTCGTCGAGCAGGTCATCCGGCCGACCGGCCTCGTCGACCCGGAGGTCGTGGTGAAGCCGACCAAGGGGCAGATCGACGACCTCGTGCACGAGATCCGGCTGCGCACCGAGAAGGACGAGCGGGTGCTGGTCACCACGCTCACCAAGAAGATGGCCGAGGACCTCACCGACTACCTGCTCGAGCTCGGCATCAAGGTGCGCTACCTGCACTCCGAGGTCGACACCCTCCGCCGGGTGGAGCTGCTCCGCGAGCTGCGGCAGGGGGAGTACGACGTGCTGGTCGGCATCAACCTGCTGCGGGAGGGGCTGGACCTCCCCGAGGTCTCCCTGGTGGCGATCCTCGACGCCGACAAGGAGGGCTTCCTCCGGTCGGGCCGGTCGCTGATCCAGACGATCGGCCGGGCGGCGCGGAACGTGTCGGGTCAGGTGCACATGTACGCCGACAAGATCACGCCGTCGATGGCGCAGGCGATCGAGGAGACCAACCGGCGCCGCGAGCGGCAGATCGCCTACAACACCGAGCGGGGGGTGGACCCGCAGCCGCTGCGCAAGAAGATCGTCGACATCCTCGACGGCATCTACCGCGACGCCACGGAGGCCGAGGGTGCCACCGAGCTGCTCGGCGGCTCCGGGCGGCAGCAGTCAAGGGGCAAGTCCCCGGTGCCCGGGCTGTCGTCGAAGGCGAAGGGGAAGGCCGGGTCGATCGACGTCCAGGGTCTGCCGCGCAACGAGCTGGCGGACATGATCACGCAGATGAACGAGCAGATGCTGGCCGCCGCCCGCGAGCTGCAGTTCGAGGTGGCCGCACGCCTGCGCGACGAGCTGAACGAGCTGAAGAAGGAGCTGCGCCAGTTCGACGCCGCCCACGCGTGAGCGGCTGGACCCCCGCGAGGAACCAGCCGGCCACCTCGCGGACGCACGCAACCGCATGCTCGTGAGGGCTCGCGCGGCATACCTGGCCGCGACGGCCCGACGGCCCGACGGGCCGGGCGCCGGGCGGCCCCGACGATGGTCCCGGATCCCCCGGGAGAGATCTGAGGCGCTCGCCGGGGAGATCCGGGAACTGCCGGCTGCCCCGGTGCGTTGATCCCCACGAACCACACGGGACGTGCGGGCGATGCGTCGTGCGTAGATCCCGGTTCGTGGAGGGGAGTATCCCCCCGCGGCGAGGTCGTCAGTACGAGGGCGGGAGACATCTCCGCCCTCCGGCCCCGCCGGTCGCCGGCTCCGTCCGGTGGCGGGAGAGACCTCCGGCACTGACGCACATCCGCCAGTTCCCGGAGGTTTTCTTGGACGTCCCGTTCTGGGTGTGGGCGATCACGGTCACCGCGATCGTCGCCATGCTCGCTTTCGACTTCTTCGGCCACGTGCGGACGCCGCACGCGCCCACCCTGCGCGAGTCGGCGATCTGGTCGGCGGTCTACGTCGCGCTCGCCATCGTCTTCGGGATCCTGGTCTGGATCTTCTACGGCGCCACGTTCGGCGGTGAGTACTTCGCCGGCTACATCACCGAGAAGAGCTTGTCGGTCGACAACCTCTTCGTCTTCGTCATCATCATGGCGAGCTTCGGCGTGCCGCGGGAGCTGCAGCAGAAGGTGCTGCTGTTCGGCATCGCCTTCGCGCTCGCCCTGCGCACGGTCTTCATCGCCGTCGGCGCGGCCGCCATCGCGAACTTCAGCTGGGTGTTCTACCTGTTCGGCGCCATCCTCATCTGGACCGCCTGGGCGCAGGCGCGCAGCGGCGGGCACGGCGAGGAGGAGGACTACAAGGAGAACGCCGTCCTCCGGTTCGCCCGGAAGCGGCTGCGCACCACGGAGGAGTACCACTCCGACCGGATGACGGTGAAGCAGCAGGGCAAGCGGTACCTCACCCCGCTGGCGATCGCGCTCATCGCGATCGGCACCGCCGACGTCATCTTCGCCGTCGACTCGATCCCGGCGATATTCGGCCTCACCCAGGAGACGTTCCTCGTCTTCGCGGCGAACGCCTTCTCCCTGCTCGGCCTGCGCCAGCTGTTCTTCCTCATCGACGGGCTGCTGGACCGGCTGGTGTACCTGGCCTACGGGCTGGCGGTCATCCTCGGCTTCATCGGGATCAAGCTGGTCATCCACGCGCTGCACACCAACGAGCTGCCGTTCCTCAACGGCGGGGAGCACATCACCCTGATCCCCGAGGTGCCCACGTGGCTCTCCCTGTCGGTCATCCTGGTCACCCTCGTCGTGACGACCGTGGCCAGCCTGGCCAGGAGCCGCCGGGACCGCGAGGAGCACGCCGCCCTCGCGGGCGGGGCCGCGGTGCCGCAGGCCCCGGCAGGGCTCGCTCCCGAGAAGCGGCCGGCGGGTGCCGACCCGGAGGTCGGGACGGGGTCCGCCACCACCGGCGATCCGCTCGGTCGCGGGGTGGGGGACGACCGGTCCGCGGGCGACGCCGCGGCGCGCCGGGCGGACGGGTCGCTCCGGCGGTAGACGGCGTAGCGCCGGGGTACGGTGTGCGCCACGTACCCCGGTGCTCGCAGTCGATGGCGCCTGCACGGCGACGGGGTCGCACGATGGAGGGGAGTATCCCCCTGCGGCAGCGTCGTCATCACGAGATCCCACGGTCTCCGGTGCTGCCGGTCGCCGGCCCCGGGCCGGCGGTGGGAGAGACCTCCGGTGCCGACACGCGTCCCCGGAGGACCTCACCCGCATGGAACTTCCCGCCTGGTTCGAGATCACGACGTTCGTGGGGCTCTCGGTCCTGCTGCTCGCCGATCTCGCCATCGTCGCCCGCCGCCCGCACGAGCCCTCCATCAAGGAGGCCGGCCTCTGGGTGAGCTTCTACATCAGCCTGGCGCTGATCTTCGGTCTGCTCATGCTCGCGTTCACCAACGGCACCTACGCCACGGAGTTCTACGCGGGCTGGCTCACCGAGTACTCGCTCTCGGTGGACAACCTCTTCGTCTTCGTGATCATCATGGCGCGCTTCCAGGTGCCCCGGAAGTACCAGCAGGAAGCGCTGATGATCGGCATCATCATCGCGCTCGTCCTCCGCGGGATCTTCATCCTGCTCGGCGCGGTGGTCATCGAGCGGTTCGTCTGGGTCTTCTACATCTTCGGCGTCTTCCTGATCTACACCGCCATCAACCTCGTGCGGCACCGCGACGACGACGAGGAGTACGAGGAGAACGCCTTCATCCGGCGGATGCGCAAGGTCCTGCCGATCTCGAAGGACTACCACGGCGCCAAGATCCGGGTGACGGAGAACGGCAAGAAGATGTGGACGCCGATGATCGTGGTCATCCTGGCGCTCGGCACCACCGACCTGATCTTCGCGCTGGACAGCATCCCGGCGATCTTCGGGCTCACCCGCGAGCCGTTCATCGTGTTCACGGCGAACGTCTTCGCCCTGATGGGCCTGCGGCAGCTGTACTTCCTGCTCGGCGGCCTGCTCAAGCGGCTCGTGTACCTCTCCCTCGGCCTCGCCGTCATCCTGGCCTTCATCGGCGTCAAGCTGATCCTCGAGGCGGTGCACGAGAACCAGCTGCCGTTCGCCGGCGAGCGGGAGCCGATCGAGGCCGTGCCGCACATCCCGATCTGGCTGTCGCTGAGCATCATCCTCGGCGTGCTGGTCGTCGCCACCGTGGCCAGCCTGCTGAAGACCCGGGGCCAGGTGGTCACCGTCGACGAGCCGGTCATCGAGCCGGAGGAGGCGCAGACGATCGCCACCGGTGGGCCGGAGGCCGCCGCGGCGGCCGAGTCGCGCCTCGCCGACCGCGCCGACCCCGGCGACGGGGGCAGCCGGCGCTGACCTCCCCGCCCCGGCCGCCCGGCGGCCGGGGCGGGCAGCTCGGCTAGCGTCGCGGGCATGCGCCCGTCGGACCTCGCCCTCCTGCGGACGCCGGGGACGCCGACGGTCTCGCCCGACGGGCGGATCGCGGTCGTGGCCGTGCGCTGGCCGGACCCGGGGGCCGACGGGTACCGCAGCCAGCTCTGGGCGGTGCCCACCGACGGCTCGGCGCCGGCGCGCCCGCTCACGACCGGTCGTCACGACACCGATCCCCGCTTCTCCCCGGACGGGCGGTGGCTGGCCTATCTGGGCACGGAGGCCGGCGGGACCTCCCAGCTCCGGGTGCTGCCGGCGGCCGGCGGGGCGCCGCGCCGGCTGACCGACCACCCGCTGGGAGCGGGGGCGCCGGTGTGGGCCCCGGACTCCCGCCGCCTGGCATACGTGGCGCGGGTCCCCGAGCAGGGCAGGTACGGCACCGAGCCGGGGATCGCGCCGGCCGCGGAGCCTCCCCGGTTGATCACCACACCGGCGTACCGGCGGGACGGGATCGGCTACGTGCACGACCGGCCCGCCCAGGTCTTCGTGATCCGCCTGCCGGCCGACTTCGCCGACGACGCCACCCCGCTACCGGCGCCGGCGCAGGTGACGACGGGCGAGGTCGACTGCGCCGACGTGGCGTGGAGCCCGGACGGCGAGGAGCTGGCCTTCGTGTCAGCGGGCCGCGACGGGGCCGTCCTGGACCTGGGGCGGGGCGTGCACGTCGTCCGCACCGACGGGAGCGGGCTCCGGCGGGTCACCGACGCGCGGGCGCACTGCTCGCTGCCTGCCTACACCCCCGACGGCGGCTCGATCGTGCTCACCGCGGTCCCCGATCTGGGGCCGGACGGGCGTGACGTGGCGGCCCGGGCGGCGGTGCCCTGCCTGGTCCCGGCCCGGGGTGGCCCGCTGACCCCGCTCCTCGACCCCGGGGAGCACGCCCGGGGCGACGCCACCGCGGCGACCGTGCTGGCCGACGGCGCCGTGCTGGTCGGTGACCAGCGGCGGGGCTCGGTGGAGCTGCTGCGCGTGCCCCTCGACGGCGGGGCACCGGAGACGCTGGTCGGTGGCTCGTTCACCGTCCGCGGCATCGGGGCCGGCGGCGGGGTCGTCGTCGCCACCGTGGGGCACGACCGCTCCGCGGGGGAGCTGCTGGCGCTGCGCGACGGGGGGCGCCGGCTGCTCACCGGGTTCGGCCGGGACCTCGGCGCGACCGGGCGGCTGCACCGGATGGTGGAGCGCAGCGCCGAGGCACCCGACGGGTACCCGGTGCACGGCTGGGTGACCATGCCCCCGGGGGAAGGCCCGCACCCGGTGCTTCTCCTGCTGCACGGCGGGCCGTTCCGCCAGCACGGCTGGGCGCTGGACGAGGACACCCAGGTGCTCGTCTCCGCCGGCTACGCCGTCGTGCGGTGCAACCCGCGCGGGTCCTCCGGGTACGGCGCGGCGCACGGGCGGGCGGTACGGGGCGCCTGGGGCGGCCCGGACGCCGACGACGTCCTGGCGTTCCTCGACGCGGTGCTCGGCGACCCGGCGCTCGACGGCGGCCGCCTGGGGGTCATGGGCGGCGGCTACGGGGGCTCACTCGCCGCGCTGCTGACCGCGCGGACGGACCGCTTCACGGCGGCCGTCGTGGAACGGGCGCTGATCGACCCGGAGTCCTTCGTCGGCAGCTCGGACACGGGCTGGTACCTGGTGGACGCGCACCTGGGCACCGACCCGGAGCGGCGCCGCGCGCAGAGCCCCGTGGCCCGGGTCGGCCGGATCCGCACGCCGATGCTGGTCGTCGCCGCCGAGGAGGACCTGCGCACGCCGCTGGAGCAGGCGCAGCGGCTCCACGTCGACCTGCTGCGGCAGGGCGTGCCGGCGGAGCTGCTGGTGTTCCCGGGGGAGGGGCACGACCTGCCCTGCAACGGGCGGCCCCGGCACCGCGTCGCCCGGCTGGAGCACCTGCTCCGGTGGTGGGGGCGGTGGCTCCCGGTGGACGGGACGGCTGCCGTCGCCGGGGGCTGACGAGCCGACACGCCGTCACGGCCGGTGACTGTGCGTGGAGTACGCCGTCCGGCGTGTCGTGACCCGAGTCACAGCGAAGGCGCAGGTGGATGCGGGGAGCGGTGCTCGTGCCGGGTTCGGCTGCCGGGCTCCGGCGCTCCGCGCCTCTCGAGATCCCTCTATGCAAGCGGGTCGTCACTCCGGTGGAGTGCCGGGTGCCGGCAACGGCGCCGGCACCCGGCGGCTCTGCCGCCGACCACCGATCGAAGGGATCGAGCGTGAACGAACGACGGACCGCGTCCGCACGACGGACGGCGGCTCGAACCATCGCACTGGGCACCAGCGGCATCATGATCGCCCTGGCGCTCCCCGTCACCACGGCCACCGCCGCGCCCCGGGACCCGTGCGACCGCCGGCACAACAACACCTACGCCAAGCTGCTCGAGTGCGTGGACCTCGAGGACGTCCTCGAGCACCAGCGCGCCTTCCAGACGATCGCCGACAACAGCGACGACCCGGTCTACCCGGGCACCCGCGCGGCGGGCACCGACGGCTACGCCGACAGCGTCGAGTACGTCGCGGACCTGCTGCGGGACGCCCGCATGGACGTCACGCTCGACCCGGTCGAGGTCACCTTCAACTTCCCCGCCGTCCTTCGGCAGCTCACCCCGGTCGAGGCCGAGTACGAGACCGGCGTCTTCACCGGCAGCGGCGCGGGCACCCTCACCGGCGACGTCGTCCCCGTCGACATCAACCTCGACGGCGACCGGGCCTCGTCCAGCGGTTGCGAGGCCACGGACTTCGACGGCGTGGACCTCAGCGGCGCGGCCGACATCGCGCTCCTCCAGCGGGGCACCTGCAACTTCGGTGACAAGGTGGTCAACGCCGAGAACGCGGGGGCCGAGGCGGTCGTCATCTTCAACCAGGGCAGCGCGCCCGACCGCATGGAGCTGATCGTCGCCAACGCGGCGACCCTCGGCGACGGCAGGACGGTCGAGCACGGGATCCCGGTCGTCGGCGCCAGCTTCGACCAGGGCGTGGCGCTCGCGGCCGAGGGGGCCACCGCCTTCGTGGAGGTGCTCCCCGCGGACACCCGCACCGACTACAACGTCATCGCCGAAGTGCGGGGCCGGGACAGGGACAACGTCGTCATGGCCGGCGCGCACCTCGACAGCGTCATCGAGGGCCCCGGTATCAACGACAACGGCTTGGGCTCCGCGGCGCTGCTGGAGACGGCGCTGTCGATGGCCAGCCTCAAGCCGCACAACACCCTGCGGTTCGCCTGGTGGGCCGCGGAGGAGCAGGGGCTGGTGGGCTCGAACAGCTACGTGGCGAAGCAGCCGCAGAGCGAGCTCGACCGGATCGCCCTCTACATGAACTACGACATGGTCGCCTCGCCGAACTACGTGCAGATGGTCTACGACTCGGACGAGTCGACCTGGGACGCGTCCGCCCCGATCCCGGAGGGCTCGACGGCGATCGAGGACGTCTACGAGTCCTACTACACGAAGATCGGCGTGCCCTACGACGACGCCGAGTACTCGGGCCGCAGCGACTACCAGGCGTTCATCAACGCGGGGATCCCCTCCGGCGGGCTGTTCACCGGGGCGGAGGTGATCAAGACCGATCGGCAGGCGGAGATCTGGGGTGGCGTCGCGGGTGACCAGTTCGACCCGTGCTACCACGAGGCCTGCGACACGATCGACAACCTGGCCCTGGACGCGCTGGACGTGAACAGCGACCTGATCGCCTTCGCGATGCTGACGTTCGCCTTCTCCACGGAGTCGGTGAACGGCGTGGAGGGCAGGCCGGTCCCCGGGCCGGCGTTCGAGCTGCCCGCCCCCGCCGGTGCGGAGGGCACCTTCGTCGAGGCGGCCGGCGGCGGCGGCCTCGAGCACGACCACGTGCACGGTCACGAGATCCTGAGCTGACCTTCCCCCGGTGACGCGAGCCGTCGCCGGCGTCCTCCCGGACGTCGGCGGCGGCTCGTGCCGTTCGGGGGTGCCGGCCGGGGCCGGTGGGCCTAGCGTGCGCAGGATGGCGCTCATCTACCCCGTCCGGATCGACTCCCCGGAACCCGACGAGGACGCGGCCCCCGACTTCGCCGAGCTCGCGGCCGACCTGTCGGACCAGTGGCTGGTCGAGGTCGACCTGGGGGAGGACGGTGACGACGCCTGCTTCGGCCCGCTCACCCCGCGGGCGGCGTGGGACCTCGCGCTGGGCGTGGAGGGGCAGCGGCCGGAGTGGACGGTCTCGGTGCTCCCGCTGCACGTGCCCGGGACGCCCGACGAGCTGGTCGCCCTCTTCGACGACGACGAGGACTAGCCGGGCCGGCGGTCACCAGCCCCGCTCGCGCCACTCCGCGAGGTGCGGGCGCTCCGCGCCGAGCGTGGTGTCCGCGCCGTGCCCCGGGTACACCCACGTGCCGTCGGGCAGGACGGCGAACAGCCGCTGCTCGACGTCGTCGACGAGGCTCGCGAAGTCCTCCGCGGACCAGGTCCTCCCCACGCCGCCGGGGAACAGGCTGTCACCGGTGAAGAGGTGGACGCCGGCGTCGCCGGGCCCGCGCCAGACCAGCGCGATGCTCCCCGGCGTGTGCCCGCGCAGGTGCACGACCTCCAGCACCTGCTCGCCGACGGCCACGGTGTCGCCGTGCTCGACCGGCCGCGTCACCGGCACGGGGAGGGCGGGGGCGTCCGCCGGGTGGGCCGCGGTCGCGGCACCGGTAGCGGTGACGACGTCGGGCAGGGCCCGGTGGTGGTCCCAGTGGCCGTGCGTGGTGACGACGGTTCGCAGGTCGGTGTCCCCGACCAGCGCCAGCAGGACCTCCGGCTCGTCGGCGGCGTCGATCAGCAGGCCCTCGCCGGTCGCGGTGCAGCGCAGCAGGTAGGCGTTGTTCGCCATCTCGCTGACCGCGACCTTGCTGACGGTCAGCCCGGGCAGCTCTCGCACGTCGGCGGGGCCGCCGACGGTGACGTCTCCGGTGTAGGTCGGGGTGCTCATCCGGACTCCGTTCGGAAAGTGTCGGCGGGCGCCGTTACGGTCCAGGCATGGACGCTAGCGGAGGTCTCGGCACAGCTCAGGGCGGTGCTCCTGGGGGCGCGGCCGGCGGGCGGCGGATCGTCGGGCTGACGGCCACGGAGATCGCCGCACGGGTGCGGGCCGGCGAGCTCACCGCGGTGGAGGTCGTCCGGGCGCACCTCGACCACATCGAGGCGGTCGACGCGCGCATCGGCGCCTTCCGCGTGGTGCGGCGCGAGGCGGCGCTGGCCGAGGCCGCCGCGGTCGACGCGAGCCTCACCCGGTTCGCCCTCCCGCTGGCAGGGGTCCCGGTCGCGGTGAAGGACAACGTGCAGGTGGCCGGCGAGGTGTGCACCGACGGCTCGCCGGCCCGCGAGGCCGGGCCCGAGCGCCGGGACCACGAGGTCGTCACGCGGCTGCGCAAGGCGGGCGCGGTGGTCGTCGGCATCACCCGGGTGCCCGAGCTGTGCCTGTACGCCGCCACCGACGGCCCGGGCACGGTGACGCGCAACCCGTGGGACACCGCGCTCTCGCCGGCGGGCAGCTCGGGTGGCAGCGCGGCCGCGGTCGCCTCCGGCTCGGTGCCGATCGCGCACGGCAACGACGGCATGGGGTCGCTGCGGCTGCCGGCCGCCGCCTGCGGGCTGGTCACCCTCAAGCCCGGGGTCGGCGTGCTGCCCGGCGGGATCGGCGCCGACGACTGGTCGGGGATGGCGGTCAACGGCGCGCTGGCCACCACGGCGGCCGACCTGGCGGTGGCGCACGCGGTGCTTGCGGGCGAGCAGCCCACGGCACCCGCGGCCCCCGGCCGCCCGCTGCGGGTCGCCGTCAGCACGCGGTCGCCGCTGCCCGGTCTCGGTGCTGACCGGGCGACGCGCGCGGCGGTCGACGCCGTGGTGAACCAGCTGCGCGCGGCCGGTCACACCGTGGTGCGCCGCGACCCGCCGATCACCCCGGCGGCCGCCGGCGGCGCCCTCGCGCGGTGGATGGCCGGCGCGGAGGACGACGCGGAGTTCCTTGGTCTCGACCGGGCGCGCCTGCAGCCGCGCAGCCGCACCCACGCCCGCATCGGCCGGCTGGTGCGCCGGCTGGGGTTGGTCCGGCCGCGCACGCAGGAGCGGTTCCGCCGGCGCGTGGAGCGGTTCTTCGACGACGTCGACCTGCTGCTCACCCCTGTCACCACCGGTCCGCCGCTGCCCGCCCGCCCGTGGCACGAGCGCGGCTTCCTGGCCAACATCACGGCCAACGCCCGCTGGGCCCCGTGGACAGCCGCCTGGAACCTGGCCGGCAACCCGGCAGCGGTCCTGCCGGCCGCCACCCGGCCCGGCGGCCCCCCGGTACCGGTCCAGTTCATCGGCCCGCCGGGCTCCGAGGAGCGGCTACTCTGGATCATCGGCGAGCTGGAGTCCCGCCGGCCCTGGCGCCGGTACGCGCCCGTCTTCGACCCCACCGCGACACCGGTCTGAGAGCCCGGCCCGGCGGCGGCCGGCCCGGCGACCGGGCGCAGCTCACACCGTGCGGTGGACGACCGCGGGCAGCGCCGGCGTTGCACCGGCCGAACCGCGACCGGACCACGACGGCCGCCGTCCAGCGCACCACCGCTCCACCCACCAGCGACCGACAGGGATCACATGGACCGGCTCGTCGTCCGAGGCGCCCGCGAGCACAACCTCAAGGACGTCCACATCGACCTCCCCCGTGACGCGCTCATCGTGTTCACCGGGCTCTCGGGGTCGGGGAAGTCCAGCCTGGCCTTCGACACGATCTTCGCCGAGGGGCAGCGGCGGTACGTCGAGTCGTTGTCGGCCTACGCCCGCCAGTTCCTCGGTCAGATGGACAAGCCCGACGTCGACTTCATCGAGGGGCTCTCCCCGGCGGTGTCGATCGACCAGAAGTCGACCAACCGCAACCCGCGGTCGACCGTCGGCACCATCACCGAGGTCTACGACTACCTCCGTCTGCTGTACGCGCGCGCCGGCCAGCCGCACTGCCCCAACTGCGGCAAGCCCATCTCGCGGCAGACGCCGCAGCAGATCGTCGACCAGGTGCTGGCGATGGAGGACGGCACCCGCTTCCAGGTGCTGGCCCCGGTCGTCCGGGCCCGCAAGGGCGAGTACGTCGACCTGTTCAGCTCGCTGCAGACGCAGGGCTTCTCCCGCGTCCGCGTCGACGGCACGGTCCACCCGCTGACCGAGCCGCCGACCTTGAAGAAGCAGGAGAAGCACACGATCGAGGTGATCGTCGACCGCCTCACCGTCAAGGAGAGCGCGAAGCGCCGGCTCACCGACTCGATCGAGACCGCCCTCGGGCTCGCCGGGGGCCTGGTGGTCCTCGACTTCGTCGACCTCCCCGAGGACGACCCGGAGCGCGAGCGGACCTTCTCCGAGCACCTGGCCTGCGTCGACGACGGCCTCTCCTTCGAGGCGCTCGAGCCGCGGTCGTTCTCGTTCAACTCGCCGTTCGGCGCGTGCGGTGAGTGCACCGGCATCGGCACCCGCAAGGAGGTCGACCCCGAGCTCGTGGTGCCCGACCCCGGGAAGAGCCTCAACCAGGGTGCGATCGCCCCCTGGTCGAGCTCGATGAGCAACGAGTACTTCACCCGGCTGCTCACCGGGCTCTCGCAGCAGATCGGCTTCTCCATGGACGACCCGTGGGAGCGGCTGCCGGCGAAGGTGCAGAAGGCGATCCTGCACGGCTCGCCCGACCAGGTGCACGTCCGCTACAAGAACCGGTACGGCCGCGAGCGCAGCTACTACGCCGCCTTCGAGGGGGTGCTGCCCTTCCTGGAGCGCCGGCACGACGACACCGACAGCGAGTACATGCGGGACAAGTACGAGGGCTACATGCGCGACGTGCCCTGCCCCGTGTGCCACGGCACGCGCTTGAAGCCGGAGATCCTCGCGGTCAAGCTCAACGGCCGGTCCATCGCCGAGGTCACCAACCTCTCCATCGGGGAGGCGTCGCAGTGGCTGGGAGCGCTGGAGCTGGGTGAGCGTGAGAAGGCGATCGCCGACCGCGTGCTGCGCGAGATCCAGGCCCGGCTGTCCTTCCTCGTGGACGTCGGCCTGGACTACCTCTCGCTCGACCGCCCGGCCGCCACGCTGGCCGGCGGGGAGGCGCAGCGCATCCGGCTGGCCACCCAGATCGGCTCCGGGCTCGTCGGCGTCCTCTACGTGCTGGACGAGCCCTCCATCGGGCTCCACCAGCGCGACAACACCAAGCTGATCGAGACCCTGGTCCGGCTGCGAGACATGGGGAACACCCTCATCGTCGTCGAGCACGACGAGGACACGATCAAGACCGCCGACTGGGTCGTCGACATCGGCCCGGGGGCCGGTGAGCACGGCGGCGAGGTAGTCGTCAGCGGCACGGTCGAGGACCTGCTGGCCAGCGAGCGTTCGCTCACCGGGCAGTACCTGTCCGGCCGCAGGGAGATCGTCGTCCCGGAGAAGCGGCGTGAGCCGACGCCCGGGCGAGAGCTCGTGGTGAAGGGGGCCCGCGAGAACAACCTGCGCGGCGTCGACGTCACCTTCCCGCTGGGCTGCATGGTGGCGGTCACGGGGGTGTCCGGCTCGGGCAAGTCGAGCCTGGTCAACGACATCCTCTACAGCGTGCTGGCCAACGAGCTCAACCGGGCGCGGCTGGTACCCGGCCGGCACCGCACGGTCACCGGCCTGGAGCACCTCGACAAGGTCGTGCACGTCGACCAGTCGCCCATCGGCCGCACCCCGCGGTCGAACCCGGCGACCTACACGGGAGTGTGGGACCACGTCCGAAAGCTGTTCGCCCAGACCTCGGAGGCGAAGGTCCGCGGGTACCTCCCGGGCCGGTTCTCCTTCAACGTCAAGGGCGGCCGCTGCGAGGCCTGCTCGGGCGACGGCACGCTGAAGATCGAGATGAACTTCCTGCCCGACGTCTACGTGCCCTGCGAGGTCTGCAAGGGCGCCCGGTTCAACCGGGAGACCCTGGAGGTGCACTACAAGGGCAAGACCGTCGCCGAGGTCCTGGACATGCCCATCGAGGAGGCGGCGGACTTCTTCGCGGCCATCCCGGCGATCGCCCGCTACCTGCGCACGCTCACCGACGTCGGCCTGGGCTACGTCCGGCTCGGCCAGCCGGCGACCACGCTCTCCGGTGGCGAGGCGCAGCGCGTCAAGCTCGCCAGCGAGCTGCAGAAGCGGTCCAACGGGCGCAGCATCTACGTGCTCGACGAGCCGACCACCGGCCTGCACTTCGAGGACATCCGCAAGCTGCTGCTCGTCCTGCAGGGGCTGGTCGACAAGGGCAACTCGGTGATCGTCATCGAGCACAACCTCGACGTCATCAAGAGCGCGGACTGGCTCATCGACATGGGGCCCGAGGGGGGCTTCCGGGGCGGCACCGTCGTCGCCGAGGGGACGCCCGAGTTCGTCGCCTCGGTGCCGGAGAGCCACACCGGCCGCTACCTGGTGCCGCTGCTCGACGAGGACGCCATCGCCGCGGCGGGGGCCGGCCCCGTGAAGAAGCGGGCCCGCAGGAAGGCCAGCTGACGGGTCTCCGTGCGGAGCTTCCCGTGCCCGGGCGGTCCGACGGGGGCGTGCGGGGTCGTGGGACGCACGCACTTGTGAGAGAAGTCACTGCGGGCGTATCGTCCCTGTGACGGACATCACCGGGGCGGACCCACGCCCCCGCGAGGAGGCCGCGATGAGCGCACTCACGCCTGACTGCGACCCCGACATGGCCCACTGCGGGCAGCCGTGGCAGGGCAAGGGTGCCCGGGGCTCGGGCATCGTCTCCGCCGTCGTCCTGCTCGCCCTGCTCGGTCTCTCGCTGGCCGTCGTGACGAAGGACGTGGTGGCCGACGCGTTCGACTTCGTCGCCGTGCCGGTCGGGCTGTTCGCCGCCGCGGCGCTCACCCGCCGTGCGGCCCGGCTGGCTGTCCGGGGCGCCTCTGCCGCAGCCGCGCACGTGCCGGCCGTGACGGTGCGGCGGTCGCAGCCGGTGGCCTGACCGCCACCTCCCTGGCCATCCTCCTGGAGCGGAGCCCGACGGGCTCCGCTCCAGGAGTCTGTGCGGGGGTGCGGCGGCGGCTGTGACGTGTGGGACGGACGGGTCCGCTCACTGACGGCGTGTCGGTGCCGCGACCTAGTGTGGAGGCATGGCCGACCCGTCCACGTACCGTCCGGCGGTCGGCTCCATCCCGGAGTCCCCAGGCGTCTACAAGTTCCGCGACCCGAACGGCCGGGTCATCTACGTCGGCAAGGCCAAGAGCCTGCGCCAGCGGCTGAACAGCTACTTCGCCGACGTCGCAGGCCTGCACCCCCGCACCCGCCAGATGGTGACGACGGCGTCGAGCGTCGAGTGGACCGTCGTCGGCACCGAGGTCGAGGCGCTGCAGCTCGAGTACAACTGGATCAAGGAGTTCGACCCGCGGTTCAACGTCCGGTACCGCGACGACAAGAGCTACCCCAGCCTCGCCGTGACGCTGAACGAGGAGTACCCGCGGCTGCAGGTGATGCGCGGCCCCAAGAAGAAGGGCGTGCGCTACTTCGGCCCCTACGCCCACGCGTGGGCCATCCGCGAGACGCTCGACACGCTCACCCGCGTGTTCCCCGCGCGCACCTGCTCCACCGGCGTCTTCAAGCGCGCCGGCCAGATCGGCCGCCCCTGCCTGCTGGGTTACATCGGCAAGTGCGCGGCCCCCTGCGTAGGTCGGGTGAGCGCCGAGGAGCACCGGCGGATCGTCGACGACTTCTGCGACTTCATGGCCGGGAAGACCGAGTCGATGATCAAGCGGCTCGAGCGCGAGATGAGCGAGGCCGCCGCGGCGATGGAGTACGAGCGGGCCGCCCGCCTGCGCGACGACATCGGGGCGCTCAAGCGGGCGATGGAGAAGCAGGCGGTCGTCCTCGGTGACGGTACCGACGCCGACGTCGTCGCCTTCGCGCAGGACGAGCTCGAGGCGGCCGTCCAGGTCTTCCACGTCCGCGGCGGCCGGGTGCGCGGTCAGCGCGGCTGGATCATCGACAAGGTCGAGGAGGTCACCACCGGGGAGCTGGTGGAGCAGTTCCTCCTCCAGGTGTACGGCGGGGTCGACGAGCAGACCGGCGTCGGGGAGGCCGGCGAGGCGGTGCCGCGCGAGGTGCTCGTGCCGGAGCTCCCGGACGACGCCGACGTGTACGTGGAGCTCCTCGAGGAGCTGCGCGGCGGCCGCGTGTCGCTGCGCGTCCCGCAGCGGGGCGACAAACGCAGCCTGATGGAGACCGTCGAGCGCAACGCCAAGGAGGCGTTCGCCCGGCACCGGGTCAAGCGGTCCAGCGACCTCACCGCCCGCTCGCTGGCCCTGTCGGAGCTGCAGGAGGCCCTCGAGCTGCCTGACGCGCCGCTGCGCATCGAGTGCATCGACATCAGCCACGTGCAGGGCACCAACGTCGTGGCGTCCATGGTCGTGTTCGAGGACGGCCTGGCGAAGAAGTCCGACTACCGGCGCTTCTCCGTCACCGAGGGAACCGACGACACCGCGGCGATGGCCGAGGTCGTCCGCCGCCGCTTCGCCCGCCACCTCAAGGAGGAGGCCGACCGCCGCGACGAGCAGGGGATCGCCGCCGAGGAAGGGCGGCCGCGCCGGTTCGCCTACCCGCCCAACCTGCTCGTCGTCGACGGCGGCGCCCCGCAGGTGGCCGCGGCGGCGCGCTCGCTCGAGGAGCTCGGCGTCGTCGACGTCGCCGTCTGCGGGCTGGCCAAGCGCATGGAGGAGGTGTGGCTGCCGGGGGAGAGCGACCCGGTGATCCTGCCCCGCACCTCCGAGGCGCTGTACCTGCTGCAGCGGGTGCGTGACGAGGCACACCGCTTCGCCATCACCTACCACCGGCAGAAGCGGTCCACCAGCATGCTGGTGTCCCTGCTCGACGACGTCCCCGGTCTCGGGGAGGCACGACGGAAGGCGTTGATGAAGCAGTTCGGGTCGCTCAAGCGCCTGCGGGCCGCGACGGTGGAGGAACTCATGGCGGTCCCCGGCATCGGCCGGCGGACGGCGGAGGCGGTGCAGCGGGCGGTCGCCGAACCGACTCCCGCGCCCGACGAGGCGCAGCCGGCGGCGGAGAGCACCCTCGCGCCCCAGGGCCCGGCCGAGCAGGGCGCCCCGCGCCCCGGCTCCGGCGACACCGCCGAGGTCGGCCGGGTGGCCTCGTGACCGCCGGCACCGACGCCGGGACGCCGGGCGTGGACGAGGCCGGCACCGCCCCGGTGGGCCCGCAGAACGACGTCTCGCCGGCGATGGACCCCGCGAGCACCGAGACCCAGCCGCTCGAGGTCGTCGTCGTCACCGGGCTCTCCGGCGCGGGGAAGAACAGCGCCGGCCGGGTGCTGGAGGATCTCGGCTGGTTCGTCGTGGACAACCTGCCGCCGGCGCTGCTGCTGCCCATGGTCGAACTCGGCGCCCGCGGTGACCTCCGCCGGTTCGCGGCCGTCGTCGACGTCCGCAGCCGGGCCTTCTCCAGCGACCTGCAGGAGTCCATCCGGCTCCTCTCGGAGGCGGGGCACCGGCCGCGGGTGGTGTACGTGCACGCCCGCGACGAGGTGCTGGTCCGCCGGTACGAGTCCAACCGCCGCGAGCACCCGCTCCAGGGCAACGGCACGCTCACCGACGGCATCACCGAGGAACGCGCCCTGCTCACCGGCATCGCCGGCGAGGCGGACCTCTGGGTCGACACCAGCGACCTCAACGTGCACCAGCTGCGCGCCACGCTGGAGAACGCGTTCGCGCGCGACGGCCGCACCCCACCGCTCACCGCGACGGTGATGAGCTTCGGGTTCAAGTACGGCCTGCCCCTGGACGCCGACCTCGTGGTCGACGCCCGCTTCCTGCCCAACCCGCACTGGGTGCCGGAGCTGCGGGAGCACACCGGGCGCGACGCCGACGTCCGCGACTACGTCCTCGGGCAGCCGGACGCCGGTGACTTCCTGGACCGCTACACCGAGGTGCTGCGGCTGCTGCTGCCCGGCTACCGGCGCGAGGGCAAGCGCTACCTGACGCTCGCGGTCGGCTGCACCGGCGGCAAGCACCGCAGTGTCGCGATCGCCGAGGAGTTCGCCCGCCGGCTGCACGCCGAGGGCATCGCGGCCGTGGCCCGGCACCGCGACCTGGGGCGCGAGTAGTGGGGGCGACGGCGATCCCGGGGCGGCCGCCCCGGGTGGTCGCCTTCGGCGGCGGTCACGGGCTCGCCGCGGCGCTGGCGGCGTGGCGCCGGATCACCCCCGAGCTGACCGCCGTGGTGACGGTGGCCGACGACGGCGGGTCGTCGGGGCGGATCCGGCGCGAGATGCCGGTGCTGCCCCCTGGTGACCTGCGGATGGCCCTGGCCGCGCTTGCCGGGGCGGCCGAGCGCGAGCAGACCCTCGCCGCACTGTTCCAGCACCGCTTCGGCGGCAGCGGCGTGCTCGCCGGCCACCCGGTCGGCAACCTGCTGCTCACCGGCCTGACCGAGATGTACGGGGGTGACACCGTCCGGGCGCTCGACGAGCTGTGCTCGCTGGTAGGCGCCGCCGGCCGGGTGCTCCCCATGGCCGACGAGCCCCTGGACCTGGTCGCCCGGGTGGAGACCGCCGACCGCGACGACCCCGCCCGGGTGCGCACCATCCGGGGGCAGGTGGCGATCGCGGCCACCCCGGGGCGGGTCCGGGAGATCCGGCTCGCGCCCGCCGATCCGGCGGTGCACCCGGCGGTCCTCGACGCCATCGCCGCGGCCGATGTCGTCTCGTTGGGCCCCGGTTCCTGGTACACCTCTGTGCTGCCGCACCTGCTCGTGCCCCGGCTCCGCGCGGCGCTGGCGACGACCGGCGCGCGGGTGGTGGTGGTGCTGAACCTCGAACCGCAGCCCGGCGAGACGGACGGCTTCTCCCCGGAGGAGCACCTGGCCGTGCTGCAGGCCCACCTGGACGGAGTGGCGTTGCACACCGTGATCGCGGACGTGGAGTCGGTGGTTGACCGCCGTGGTCTGCTTGAGGCGGTCCGCGGGTGCGGTGCCGAGCTGCTGCTGGCGCCGGTCGCCGAGCCGGATGGTGCGCCGCGGCACGACCCGGGGCGCCTCGCCGCGGCGCTGGCCTCCGTGGTCGGGATGAGGTGAACGGGTAGCGGCATGCGAGCGGGTACCAGCTGGACGGCCGGTCGGCCGGCACGAGGGGGAGAGGGGACGGCGTACATGACGCTGACCCGGACTGCGGGGGCGGGATCTCCCGGGGGAACGTGGGGGTGGACGGCATGGCGATGACCGCCATGGTGAAGGACGAGCTCTCCCGGGTGGAGTGCACGAAGACCTCCGAGCGCAAGGCCGAGGTGACCGCGCTGCTGCGGTTCTCCGGTGGCCTGCACATCGTCGGTGGCCGCGTGGTCATCGAGGCGGAGCTGGACACCGGCTCGGTCGCCCGGCGGCTGCGCCGGGACATCAGCGAGGTCTACGGCTACACCAGCGGGGTGAGCGTCCTCGCGGGCGGCAACATCCGCCGGGGAGTGCGCTACCTCGTCCGCATCGCCAAGCACGGCGAGGGGCTGGCCCGGCAGACCGGGCTGGTCGACCAGCGCGGTCGCCCGGTGCGCGGCCTCCCGCCGGCCGTCGTCTCCGGCAGCATCAACGACGCCGAGGCGGCCTGGCGCGGTGCCTTCCTCGCCCACGGCTCGCTGACCGAGCCCGGTCGTTCGTCCTCGCTCGAGGTCACCTGCCCCGGCCCGGAGGCGGCCATGGCGCTCGTCGGCGCGGCCCGCAGGCTGGGCATCGCCGCCAAGGCCCGCGAGGTGCGCGGCGCCGACCGGGTGGTCGTGCGGGACGGCGACGCGATCAGCGCGCTGCTCACGCGGATGGGCGCGCACGACGCGGTGCTGGCCTGGGAGGAGCGGCGGATGCGCCGCGAGGTGCGGGCGACCGCCAACCGCCTGGCCAACTTCGACGACGCCAACCTGCGCCGCTCCGCGCGGGCCGCCGTCGCCGCCAGCGCCCGGGTCGAGCGCGCGCTGGAGATCCTCGGCGAGGACGCCCCCGAGCACCTGCTGGTCGCCGGCCGGCTGCGCCTGGAGTTCGGGCAGGCGTCGCTGGAGGAGCTCGGCCAGCGGGCCGATCCGCCGATGACCAAGGACGCCGTCGCCGGCCGCATCCGCCGGCTGCTCGCCATGGCGGACAAGCGCGCCAAGGACCTCGGCATCCCGGACACGGAGTCCGTCGTCACCGACGACATGCTGGCTCAGTAGAGGAGCGGGACCCGTCTCCCCCGACCGGGGGAGGAACCGGGCCCGCCTTCCTCCAGCGGAGCCGGGTCGTCGCCGATGCCCCGGTCGACGGCCCGGTACCGACCCGGCCGCCCGATCGAGGAGCCGGGATGACCTCACAGCAGTGGGCACTGCTGTTCGCCAGCGCCGCCGTGGTCGCGCTCGTCACGGCGACGCTGGCCTGGCAGCGCCGCGAGCGGACCCCGGCCGCGACCGCGCTGGCCGCCACGATGGCGGGCGCGGCAGGCTGGTCGGCCGTCGACGCGGTGCTGCACGGTCTGGCCTCGGACGCCGTGCGGATGCTCTACCCGCCGCTGCTCATGGCCGCGGTCGGCGTCGTCGTGGTGGGCATCCATGCGCTGTCGCGGGCGGTCGCCGATCCCTCGTGGCGGCCCACCGGGCGGCGGTTCGCCCTGCTCGCAGTCGAACCGGTCCTGCTGGTCGTGGCGGCGTCCCTGCCGGCCACCTGGGAGCTCGTCATCGTCGGCCACGGCGCGACGGGTTCCGACCCTTTCGAGTCGATCACCCTGGGGCCGCTCTTCGACGTCCACACGGTGTACTCCTACGTGCTCATCGCGGAGGCCTACTGGCACATGGGCCGCCGCTGGAGGAGCGCGACGGGGGTCTTCCGCCGGCAGATCGGTGTCCTGATCGGCGCCGGCGTCATCTCGACCGCCGGCAACGCGACCGCGCTCGCCCTGCAGTCAGCCGGGCAGGTCGTCGACGTGACCCCGCTGTTCTTCGTGGTGACCGGGTTGATCAACTGCTGGGCCCTGCTGCGGCTCGGCCTGCTGCGCCTGGTCCCCGTCGCCCGCGACCAGGTGGTGGACACGGTGCCAGATGCGGTGCTCGTCGTGGACCCGGCGGGGGTGCTGATCGACCTGAACCCGTCGGCCGGCCGGTTGCTCGCCCACCTGCGCACCGACCTGCGAGGCCAGGAGCTGGTGGGGCAACGGCTGACCGACATCGTCGGTCAGCACGCCCTCGCCGTCCTCGACCGCACCGAACGGCTGGACGGGCACCGGGTGGCCGAGGTGCGGCCGGGGCTGTGGCTCGACGTCCGGGACGCCCCCGTGAGCGACCCCCGCGGACGTGCGCTGGGGCGCATCCTCGTGGTGCGCGACGTGAGCGAGCAGCAGGCCAGGCAGGCGGCGGTGGAGCAGCTGAACAGCCGCCTCGAGGAGCAGGTGCGCGAGATCGAGCGGCTGCGGGCGGAGCTGGCCGAGGAGGCGGTGCGGGATCCGCTGACCGGCCTGCACAACCGCCGCCAGCTGGACCGGGCCCTTTCCGCGGACCGGCACCGGGACGGCGGCGACGGGGTCGCGGTCGTCGTCGTCGACATCGACCACTTCAAGGCCGTCAACGACCGCTTCGGCCATGCCGCGGGTGACGACGTCCTCAGGGCCGTCGCCGGTGTGCTGCGGCGGGCCACACGGGACGGCGACACGGTGGCCCGGATGGGCGGGGAGGAGTTCGTCCTCGTGCTCCCCGGGGTGCCGCTCGCGCAGGCGGTCGAGCGCGCGGAGCGCGTCCGCCGGGAGTGCGGCGCCCTCCGACCCGTCTTCGCCGGTGAGACGGTCCGGGTGAGCATCAGCGCGGGCGTGGCCGCCGGGCCCGCGGGCGGTGCCGAGTCCGACCGCCTCCTGCAGGCGGCCGACCGGGCGCTCTACGTCGCGAAGGCCGCGGGCCGCGACCGGGTCGTCGCCGCCCCCGGCGCGCACCTGATGAGCCCCGTGCCCGCGCCCGCCGCCGCCGTCGAGCTGGTCGCCGGCGGCTGACCGGTCCAGAGCGGGCGTGCCGCGCTCGCCCGTTCGGGCGACCGGGAGCCGCCCGGGACCGCGACCGATAGGGTCTGCACGGAGCGAGGCCGCGCGGTCCGCGCGGCAACCGACGTGACGGTTCCCATGGGAGGTCTGCAGTGACGGTCCGGGTAGGCATCAACGGATTCGGCCGGATCGGCCGCAACTTCTGGCGTGCCGCCGCCGCCAGCGGTCAGGACATCGAGATCGTCGCGGTCAACGACCTCACCAGCAACGAGGCCCTGGCCCACCTCCTGAAGTACGACAGCATCCTCGGCGTCCTCAAGGAGGAGGTCGCGGCCGACGGCGACGGCATCAGCATCGGCGGGAAGACCATGAAGGTCCTCTCCGAGCGCGATCCGGCCAACCTGCCGTGGGCCGACCTCGGCGTCGACGTCGTCGTCGAGTCGACCGGCTTCTTCACCAAGGCTGCCGACGCCCGCAAGCACGTCGACGCCGGTGGCGCCAAGAAGGTCATCATCTCCGCGCCGGCCACCGACGACGACATCACGATCGTCATGGGCGTCAACGACGACCTCTACGACGGCTCGCAGACGATCATCAGCAACGCCTCGTGCACCACCAACTGCCTCGCGCCGCTGGCCAAGGTGCTCAACGACGCCTTCGGCATCGAGCGCGGCCTGATGACCACCATCCACGCCTACACCGCCGACCAGAACCTCCAGGACGGCCCGCACAAGGACCTGCGCCGCGCCCGCGCCGCCGCGCTCAACATGGTGCCGACCTCCACCGGTGCCGCCAAGGCCATCGGTCTGGTCCTGCCCGAGCTCAAGGGCAAGCTCGACGGCTACGCGATCCGCGTGCCCGTCCCCACCGGCTCGGCCACCGACCTCACCGTGCAGGTCTCCCGCGAGGCCTCGGCCGACGAGATCGACGCCGCCTACCGCGAGGCCACCGCCGGGCCGCTGGGGAAGTACCTCACCTACACCGACGCGCCGATCGTCTCCTCCGACATCGTCACCGACCCGTCGTCGTGCATCTACGACGCGAAGCTGACCAAGGTCTTCGGTCCCATGGTCAAGGTCCTGGGCTGGTACGACAACGAGTGGGGCTACTCCAACCGCCTCGTCGACCTGACCACGCTGGTGGGCAAGTCCCTCTGATGCGCTCCGTCGACGACCTCCTCGCCGAGGGCGTCTCCGGTCGGCGCGTGCTGCTGCGCGCCGACCTGAACGTCCCGCTGGACAAGAAGACCGGCGCGATCACCGACGACGGCCGGATCCGCGCCAGCCTGCCGACGCTGCAGGCGCTCCGGGAGGCCGGGGCGCGCGTGCTCGTCGCCGCCCACCTGGGCCGCCCCAAGGGGGCGCCCGACCCGCAGTTCTCGCTCGCGCCGGTGGCCGCCCGCCTGGGTGAGCTGCTCGGCACGACGGTGCCGCTCGCCGCCGACGTGGCCGGGGAGGACGCCCGCGAGAAGGCGGCCGCCCTCGGCGACGGCGACGTCCTGCTGCTGGAGAACGTCCGCTTCGAGGCCGCCGAGACCAGCAAGGACGACGCCGAGCGCGGCGAGCTGGCCGACCGGCTGGCGGCGCTCGCCGACGTCTACGTCGACGACGCGTTCGGCGCCGTGCACCGGGCGCACGCCTCGGTGTTCGACGTGGCCGAGCGGATCCCGCACTACGCCGGGCGGCTGGTCGCCCGCGAGCTCGAGGTGCTCACCCGGCTCACCACCGAGCCCGAGCGGCCCTACGTGGTGGTCCTGGGCGGCTCCAAGGTCAGCGACAAGCTCGCGGTGATCGAGGCGCTGCTGCCCAAGGTCGACCGGCTGCTGGTCGGCGGCGGGATGTGCTTCACCTTCCTGGCCGCGCAGGGCCACGGGGTGGGGAAGTCCCTCCTGGAGGCCGACCAGGTGGAGACCTGCCGCCGGCTGCTGGCCGAGGCCGGTGACCGGATCGTGCTGCCGGTCGACGTCGTCTGCGCGCCGGAGTTCAGCGCGGACGCCCCGACCACCACCGTGCCGGTCGACGCCATCCCCGAGCACCAGATGGGCCTGGACGTCGGCCCGCGGACGGTGGAGCTCTTCGGCGCCACGCTCGGGGAGGCCCGCACGGTGTTCTGGAACGGGCCCATGGGCGTCTTCGAGCTGGCGCCCTTCCAGGCCGGCACCCGCGGCGTGGCGCAGGCCGTCTCCGCCGTCGACGGGCTGTCGGTCGTCGGTGGCGGGGACTCGGCGGCCGCGGTGCGGGTGCTGGACCTCGACGAGAGCGCGTACGGGCACATCAGCACCGGTGGCGGCGCGTCGCTGGAGTACCTCGAGGGCCGGGAGCTCCCGGGCCTCGCCGTGCTGGCCGACTGAGCGAGGAGCGGACATGGCACGCACCCGGTCCACCCCGGCCCGCGAGGGCCGCCGGCCGCTGATCGCCGGCAACTGGAAGATGCACATGACCCACCTGGAGGCCATCGGGCTGGTCCAGAAGGTCGTGTTCTCCCTCAAGGAGGAGGAACTCGAGGCCGCCGAGGTCGTCGTGCTCCCGCCGTTCACCGCCCTGCGCAGCGTGCAGACGCTGGTGGCCGGCGACAAGCTGGACATCGGCTACGGCGCCCAGGACCTCTCCCCCCAGGACTCCGGCGCCTACACCGGTGACGTCAGCGGAGCCATGCTGAGCGCACTGGCCTGCGGTTACGTGACCGTGGGGCACTCCGAGCGGCGCGCGCTGCACGCGGAGGACGACGCGGTCGTCGCCGCCAAGGTGCAGGCGGCGGTCCGGCACGGCCTGGTGCCCATCCTCTGCGTGGGGGAGGGGCTCGACGTCCGCAGGGCCGGGGAGCACGTCGCGCACTGCACCCGGCAGCTGGACGCCGCGCTCGAAGGGCTCACCGCCGAGCAGGTGGCGGCCCCGGGCGCCGCGTTCGTGGTCGCCTACGAGCCGGTGTGGGCCATCGGCACCGGTGAGGTGGCGACGCCGGAGGATGCGCAGGAGGTCTGCGGGGCGCTGCGGGCGCGGCTCGCCGAGCGCTTCGGCGACGAGACGGGCTCGAGCGTCCGTATCCTCTACGGCGGGTCGGTGAAGGCCGCGAACACGGCCGGGATCCTCGCCGGGGCGGACATCGACGGCGCACTCGTCGGTGGGGCCAGCCTGGACGCCGACGAGTTCGCGCGGATCTGCCGGATCGCCGCGGGCGGTAGCTGAACCCTGCTGCCGCCCCCGGCCGGACACGGATGGGGGTGGGCAGCAGGTGGAGCCTTCGACGCGGGAGCGGACGGCCGACCGGCTCCCGCCCTGGGCGCAGGGCTGGTCGCCGCGGCGGTTGCTCGGCTCCGCCGCGGTCGTCGCGCTGGTCGTCGTCCTCGCCGTGAGCTGCCTCGGTGGCACGGGCGGGCGGGCCGACGTGCCGGTGCTCGCCGATGGTCCGGACGCCGGCGTCGAGGGAGTCCGGTCGCCCTCCGAGGAGCGCGGCGGCACCCTGCGGGTGGTCGCCCCCACGGTGGACAGCCTGGACCCGCAGCGCTCCTACCTGCCCGGGGTGTGGAACCTGATGCGGCTCTACGCCCGCACCCTGGTGACCTTCTCCAGCGCGGCCGGGGGCACCACCGGGCTGGTGCCCGACCTGGCCACGGACCTCGGCACCGTCTCCGAGGACGGGTTGACCTGGACCTTCACGCTCAAGGAGGGGGTCCGGTTCGAGAACGGCCGGCCCATCACCAGCGGTGATGTGAAGTACGGCATCCAGCGGTCGTTCGCCTCCGACGTGATCGTCGGCGGACCCACCTACCTCGTCGGCCTGCTCGACGACCCGGCCAACCCCTACCCGGGGCCGTACTCCACCGAGGAGGACGACCCCGTCCTGTCCTCGATCGAGACGCCGGACGAGCGCACGGTCGTCTTCCGGCTGCGCGTCCCGCAGCCGGATCTGCCCTACGTCCTGGCGCTGCCGTCCGCCAGCCCGGTCCCGGCCGAGGCCGACACCCGCGGCGAGTACGGTGCCGACCCGGTCTCCTCCGGCCCCTACGCCATCTCCTCCGTCGACCCGGAGACCGGGATTCTCCTGGAGCGCAACTCCGAGTGGGACCCGGCCACCGACGAGGTGCGCACGGCGCTGCCCGACCGCGTCGTGGTGCGCACGGGCCTCTCCGGGCTGGCCCGGGACCAGGCGCTGCTGGCCGGCTCCGCGGACCTCGACATCTCCGGCACCGGTGTCATGCCGGCCACGACCGCGCGCCTGGGCGGCGACGGCGGCGAGGAGCTGCTGGACCGGGTCGACGACGTCACCACCGGTGCCGTCCGCCTGCTCGCGCTGCCCACCGACGTCGCGCCGATGGACGACCCCGGCTGCCGGGCCGCCGTCGCCGCCGCCGTCGACCGCCGCGGCGTCCAGGCGGCGCTCGGTGGTGCGGTCGACGCGATCCGCAGCAGCGCGCTGTGGCCCCGGGCGCTGCCCGGTGGCCCGGACGGCGGCGAGCAGGGGCCGGACCTCGACGCCGCCCGCACCGCGCTGGAGGAGTGCGGGCGGCCCGAGGGGTTCGCCACCGTCCTCGCCGTGCCCGACGTCAGCAGCAGCGTCGCCGTCGCCGAGGAGATCGCCGCCCAGCTCGCCGAGATCCGCATCGACGTCGAGGTGCGCCCGTTGGACCCCGCCACCTTCTACGCCACCGACGTCGGCAACCCCGACAACGTCGCCGCGAACGGCTACGGGCTGGTCCTCGCCACGCGCACCGCCGACTTCCCGACACCGGGGTCCTTCCTCGTGCCGCTCGTCGACGGGCGCAGCATCGCCCGCGTGGGCAACCCGAACCACGCGCGGCTGGCCGACCCGGAGGTCGACGCCCTGGTCGACCGGGCGCGGGCGGGCGACGCGGAGTGGGCCGAGGTCGCCGCGGCGGCGCAGGCCCGGGCGGCCTACGTGCCCCTGGCCGAGACCCGTATCCAGCTGCTGGCGGGGCAGCGGCTGCGCAACGGGCTGGTCATGCGGCCCTACGACGGCTACGACGTCGCCACTGCCGGCGTCCGTTGACCGCCGGCGCGGCCGGGCGCCGACGAACGCGGCGATCCGCTGGGCCCTGCCCGTCCCGGCAGTGCTGAGCGGCGGGGTACTGCCCGTCGGCTACCCTCGGACCGAGAGCTGGCGTCCGTCGCCGGTCGCCGACAACCTTCCGGAGAGGTCGATGGAGCTGGTCCTCAACGTGCTGCTGGTCCTCAGCAGCCTGCTGCTCGTGGTGCTCATCCTGCTGCACCGCGGCAAGGGGGGCGGGTTGTCCTCGATGTTCGGCGGCTCCGTCTCCTCCTCGCTGTCCGGGTCGTCCGTGGTCGAGAAGAACCTCAACCGGCTGACCGTGCTCACCGCGCTGGTCTGGACCGTGTGCATCGTCGGCCTCGGCATCCTGATCAAGGTCAACCCCTGACCCGACCCGGAGTGGGCCGGTTCACAACCGGCACGCAATCGTGACCGGGATGCGCCCCACCACGCCCTAGACTCCTCCCGCGGCGGACGGCGCTGCCGCGCCCGGACGGACGATCAGGGGGCACACGTGGCTGGTGGGAATGCGATCCGGGGCACCCGGGTCGGAGCGGGTCCGGTCGGCGAGGTCGAGCGCGGCGAGTCCGCGCCCCGCCGGCGGATCCCCTTCTGGTGCGCCAACGGGCACGAGACCCACGTGGTGCTCGCGGCCGAGGCCGAGGTCCCCGAGCTGTGGGACTGCCCGCGTTGCGGGCTGCCCGCCGGGCAGGACCGCACCGCCCCGCCGCCCGCGCCGCGGATCGAGCCCTACAAGACCCACCTGGCCTACGTGCGCGAGCGGCGCAGCGACGCCGACGGCAACGCCCTGCTCGAGGAGGCCCTCGACCGGCTGCGCGTGCGTCGCGGCGGCTGAGTCACCCCGCGGCGCGGGGGAGCCGCGACGCGGCGCCGGCGTCGAGCAGCCACCGGGTGGCGCGCGTGCCGTGCACGCCGGCCGCCGGGATGTCGACCGGGTCCGCGCCCCCCAGGGCGGCGGCCACGGCCTCGGCCTTGCCCTCGCCCGTGACGACCACCCAGACCTCCTCGGCGCTGTTGATCGCCGGGTAGCCGAGGCTGATCCGGGTGGGCGGGGGCTTGGGGCAGTCGCGGACCGCCAGCACCGGGCGCTCGTCGTGGACCGCAGGCGACCCGGGGAAGATCGACGCCGTGTGGCCCTCGGGGCCCATGCCCAGCAGCAGCACGTCGAAGCGGGGCAGGCCGGTCCCGCCGTCGGCGTGCTCCTGGAGCTCGGCCAGGTAGGCCTCGGCGGCCGCCTCGGGCGACCCGGACGCCGAGTCCGCGGCGGGCATCGCGTGCACCCGCTCCGCGGGGACGCCGACGCGGTCCAGCAGCGCGGTCCGGGCCTGCCCCTCGTTGCGCTCGGCGTCGCCGGCCGGCACGAAGCGCTCGTCGCCCCACCAGACGTCGACCGCGGTCCAGTCGACCGTCTCCCGCACCGGCTCGGCGGCCAGGGCGGCCACCCGTTCCAGCACGGCGATGCCGATCCCGCCGCCGGTCAGCACGACCGAGGCGGTGCCGTGCACCGCCTGGGCCGCCGCGAGCCGGGCGACGAGCGCCTCGGCGACGGCCCGGGACAACCGGTCGGGGTCCGGTTCGATCACGACGTCGGGGACCGGACCCCCGGTCGCGGCGAGGTCGGCGGCGACGCGGTCGCCGGGGGAGCGGGTCACGAGGTCCTCCCTGGTCGGACGTCGGCGGGTGCGGGCTCCTCGGCGTTCCGCTCCCCGTCGAGGGCGACCTCGTCGGAGTCCTCGGAGTCGCCGGGGACGGTCGGGCCGGTCGGCCCGGTCTCGTCACCGTCGCTCTCGGCCGGGTCGAACCAGATGTGCTGGCGGGATCGTGCCCGCTCGGCCAGCCCCGCGATGCCGGTGGCGGTGGAGAGCGCGTCGGCGTAGGGCTCGTCGGGGTCGAGCCGGCGGAGCTCCTCGCTGAGCAGGTCGCCCAGCACCCGCTCCGGGAGGGCGACGGTCGAGTCCGGTCGGTAAGGCTGCGTGATCACCGCGCCGCCGCGGTGGTCGGCGGCGACCCGGACCTCCTCGTCCTGGTCGAGCCGCAGCGTCACCGCCTCCACGCCGGAGGGGCCCGCGGAGCGCGACCCCTTCTCGATGTCGACCGGGCAGCCGGCGCGGGAGGTGATCCACCCGGACAGCAGCTGCGCGGTCGGGTTCCCCGGGTCGCCGGTCAGCCGGCCACCGATCACCCGGACCGGTTCCCCGCGGCGTCCGGCGACGGCGTCCAGGGTGGAGGTGAGCGTGGCCCGCCAGGCGGTGCCCCGCGTCCACGCCAGGTCGGTGTCGCCGGGCACGTAGTCCTGCCCTCGCGTGCGCAGGGCGGCCAGCGGGTCCTCGGCGAGGGAGCTGTCGGTGATCCGGCGGTCGGCGACGACCGACAGCGCGTCGGTGGCCAGCTGCTCGGGCGCCGGCGCGTGCCACCAGGCGACGACCGGTGCGTCGGCGGCCAGCAGCGGGAGGACGACGGACTCGGCGTGCAGGGCCAGGCGGCCGTACATCCGCATGACCACCGCCTCGCCCGGCCCGAGCCGCCCGCCGATCTGCACCTCGGCGTCGAGCCGGGGGACCGGGGCGTCGATCTGGCGGCGGACGACGACGAGCACGCGGCACGGGTGCATCTCGGCCGCGTGGGTGGCGGCCGCCTCGGCCTCGGCCACCCGGCTCTCGTCCGCCACGACCACCAGGGTCAGGGCCACGCCGGAGAGGACGGCGCCGCCGGTGCGGCGCTGGGCGGCCAGTTCCTTGACCACCGCCGATCCGGTGGTGTCCCAGAGGGTCGTCACGGGGTCTCCTCCGCTCGCGGCTGCGGCTCGGTGGTGCGCGGGGCGGTCACGGTCGCCGCCAGCGGCGGCCCTCGGCGGCCAGCATCGCGTCGGCGGCGCGCGGCCCCCACTCACCGGCCCGGTAGGGCGCGGGGTCGGTCCCCGCCCAGAACTCCTCGAGCGGGTCGATCACCGCCCAGGAGGCCTCCACCTCGGCGTTGCGCGGGAACAGCGTCGCGTCGCCGAGGAGCACGTCGAGCAGCAGCCGCTCGTAGGCCTCGGGGCTGGTCTCGGTGAACTGCTCGCCGTAGAGGAAGTCCATGGACACGTCGCGGACCTCCATCACGCTGCCCGGCACCTTCGACCCGAACTTGAGGGTGACCCCTTCATCGGGCTGCACGCGGACGACGAGCTGGTTGTTGCCGAGCTCCTCGGTGTCGGTGTCGGCGAAGGGGAGGTGCGGTGCGCGCTTGAAGACCAGGGCGATCTCGGTGACCCGGCGGGGCAGCCGCTTCCCGGTGCGGAGGTAGAACGGCACGCCGGCCCAGCGGCGGGTCTCCACGCCGAGCCGCACCGCCGCGAAGGTCTCGGTTGTGGACGCCGGGTCGACGCCCTCCTCCTGGCGGTAGGCCCGTACGCGCTCGCCGGCGAGCCAGCCCTGCTCGTACTGGCCGCGGACCGCGAAGGTCGGCAGGTCCTCGGGCAGCGAGACGGCGCGCAGCACCTTGAGCTTCTCGGTGCGGATCTCCTCGGCCGAGAACTCGACCGGCTCCTCCATCGCGGTCAGCGCCAGCAGCTGCAGCAGGTGGTTCTGCAGCACGTCGCGGGCGGCGCCGGTCTTCTCGTAGAAGCCGGCCCGGCCGCCGATCCCGACGTCCTCGGCCATGGTGATCTGGACGGAGTCCACGTGGTGGCCGTTCCAGACCGGCTCGAAGAGGCTGTTGGCGAACCGCAGCGCCATCAGGTTCTGGACGGTTTCCTTGCCCAGGTAGTGGTCGATGCGGAAGACGTCGTCGGCGCTGAAGACCGAGTCGACGAGGGAGTTGAGCTCCCGGCTGGAGGCCAGGTCGGTGCCGAACGGCTTCTCGACGACGACGCGGCGCCACCGGCCGGTGGTGTTCTCCGCCATGCCGGTGCGCTGCATCTGCTTGAGCACCACCGGGAACATCGACGGCGGGATCGACAGGTAGAACGCGGCGTTGCCGCCGATCCCGTGCGTGCCCTCCAGCTCGCCGAGGGCCGCGGCGAGCTCGTCGAACGCGGTGTCGTCGTCGAACGACCCCTGCACGAAGTGGACGCTGCCGGCCAGCCGTTCCCACACCTCCTCGCGCCACGGCGTCCGGGCGTGCTCCCGGATCGCGTCGCGCGCGAGCTCGGCGAACTCGGTGTCGCCCCAGTCGCGCCGGGCGAAGCCCAGCAGGGCGAAGTTCGTGGGGAGCAGACCCCGGTTGGCGAGGTCGTAGACAGCGGGCAGCAGCTTCTTCCGCGCCAGGTCACCGGTGATGCCGAAGACCACCAGGGCGCACGGCTCGGGCACCCGGGGCAGCCGCCGGTCCCGGGGATCGCGCAGCGGGTTGATGATCATCGCGGACCGCGCAGCGGGGGGAGGGTCATCGTCCGTCCTCGTGGTCGGGGGATCCAGCCGTCCGGTCCCGGCGGGACGGGACGGCGGGGTGGGTCGGGCGCGGTCGAGCGGCTCCCCGGCCGGCCCGCCGGGGCTCAGCAGTGCAACGCGGTGAGCAGCTGGTCGATGCCGGCCGCCCGGTCGGTGAGGTGCAGGTGGAGCAACGGGCGATCGCGGTCGGCGAGGGCCTTGCGGTCGCCCGCGGCCTGGGCCGCCTGCAGCGTGCCGAAGGTGTACTGCTGGCCGGGGACCGGCAGGTCCTCCTCCAGGGCGCCGGTGATCTGCAGGAACACGCCGATCTGCGGCCCGCCCTTGTGGTACTGCCCGGTGGAGTGCAGGAAGCGGGGGCCCCACCCGAAGGTGACCGCCTGCTCGGTGCGCAGCGCCAGCGCGGTGCGGACCTCGGCGGCGCGGGCGTCCCGGAGCCGGTCCAGGTAGGCCATGACGGCCAGGTAGCCGCGCGTCGGGACGGCGGCCAGCAGGGCGTCCAGCGTCAGCGACAGCCCGTCGTGGGAGGAGAGGTCCACGCCCTGGAGCACCGAGGCCGTGCCGCGGATCTCCACGGCGCCGATCGTCGCCTCGGGCTGCTCGTCGGGGAGCCCGGCGGCGAGGATCGCCTGGGTGTTCTCCTTGCTCTCGGTCACGTTGGGCTGGTCGAAGGGGTTGATGCCCAGCACCCGCCCGGCGACCGCGGTGGCGTACTCCCAGCCGAGGAACTGCGCGCCCAGCGGGCCGGTCACGCCGACCGCCGGACCGGCACCCGGGGTGTCGGCCCCGACCAGGCCCAGCAGCACGTCGGGCCCCGAACTGCCCGGGGCTTCCGGGGACTCCAGCACGACCGGCAGGATGCCGCGCCCCTCCTTGCCCGTCGACTCGGCGATGAGCTGCTCGGCCCAGTCGCCGAAGCCCTCGATCGGGGCCTCACCGGCGTCGGCGAGGGCGAGCTTGTCGCGGCCGGCGCGGAAGGCGGCACCCAGCGCGGCTCCCAGCTCCATCGCCGCGTTGCCCGGCTCGGCGAGCCGCTCGGCCAGCTGCTCGGCGTCGTCGACCAGCGCGGCGACGTCGGCCCCGGCGAGCGCGGAAGGCACGAGCCCGAACGCCGAGAGCGCGCTGTACCGGCCGCCGACGGTGGGGTCGGCGAGGAAGACCGCCCGGGCCCCCATCGCCGAGGCCGTCTCGGCCAGCGGGGAGCCGGGGTCGGTGACGACGACGAAGCGCCGGCCGATCTGCGCCTCGTCGAGACCGGCGCGGGCGAAGGCGGCGACGAACGCCCGCCGCTGGCTCTCCGTCTCCACCGTGCCGCCGGACTTGGAGCTGACCACGACGACGGTCCGCTCCAGCTCGGTCATGGCCGCGAGCACCTGGCCGGGGTCGGTCGTGTCGAGGACGACCAGCGGCACGCCGGCGGTGCGGCAGATGACCTCCGGTGCGAGCGACGAACCGCCCATGCCGCACAGCACGATCCGGTCCAGCCCCTCGGCGACCAGCTCCGCGCGGAGCTCCGCGAGCGAGGCGAGCAGCGACCGCGACGTGGCCGGCAGGTCCAGCCAGCCGAGGCGCACCGCGGCCTCGCTCTCGGCCTCGGGACCCCACAGCGTCGGGTCCTTGCGCGCCAGGCGGGCGGCGACCTCGTCCTGCTCGAGCTCCGCGCGGAGCGCCTCGGGGACGTCCAGGCCGGTGCGGGTGACCTGCAGCTTCACGCCTTGTCCTCGAGCTCGGTGCGGACGGAGTCGGTGAGCTCGTCCCAGGAGTCGACGAACTTCTGCACGCCCTCCTCCTCGAGCACCCGGAAGACGTCGTCGAGGTCCACGCCCGCGTCGCGCACCGCCTGCATGACCGCGGCGGCGTCGTCGTACGACTTCTGCACCGGCGTGCCGGGCCTGCCGTGGTCGGCGTAGGCCATCAGCGTCTTCTCCGGCATGGTGTTCACCGTGCCGGGGGCGATCAGCTCGCTGATGTACATCGTGTCCGAGTACTCGGGGTTCTTGACCCCGGTGGAGGCCCACAGCGGCCGCTGCCGGCGGGCGCCCTTGGCCTCCAGCGCCTGCCAGCGCTCGGAGGAGAAGACCTCCTCGTACGCCTGGTAGGCCAGCTGCGCGTTGGCCACGCCGGCCTTGCCCTTGAGGGACGCGTCGGCCCCTGCGGCGTCCAGCCGCTTGTCGATCTCGCTGTCCACGCGGGAGACGAAGAACGAGGCCACCGACTCCAGCTGGGACAGGTCGGCCTCCGGGTCGTCGGCGAGCCGCTGCTCCAGCCCGGAGAGGTAGGCCTCCATGACCGCCCGGTACCGCTCGAGGCTGAAGATCAACGTCACGTTGACGCTGATCCCGCGGGCGATCGAGGTGGTGATCGCCGGCAGGCCGGCCTCGGTGGCCGGGATCTTGATGTACAGGTTGGGGCGGTCCACCAGCCACCACAGGTGGGCGGCCTCCGCGGCCGTGGCGTCGGTGTCGTTGGCGAGCCCGGGGGCCACCTCGAGGGAGACGCGCCCGTCGCCCGGCTGCCGGTCGGCGACCGGCCGCAGCAGGTCGCAGGCGTCGCGGACGTCAGCGGCGGTGACGGTGCGCAGCCCCTCCTCGACGCTCACCCTGCGGACGGCGAGGGCGTGCAGCTGGTCGTCGTAGGAGTCCGAGCCGCTGATCGCCGCGGCGAAGATCGTCGGGTTGGTGGTGACGCCGACCACGGAGTGCTCGTCCACCAGCGACTGCAGGTTCCCGCTGCGGATGCGGTCCCGCGAGAGGTCGTCGAGCCAGACGGCGACCCCCGCGGACGACAGCTCGGCCAGCTTCTCGTTCTGTGCCATGTCAGTGCCTTCCTGGTGAGGTTCTGGAACGGCCGCCGTCCAGGGGCCCGCGCCGAGCTCGCGAGGCGTGGGGGGAACGGCGGTCCTTCATCGGTCGCCGGTGGGGTGCGGCAGGCCGCCGGTGGCGGCGACCGAGCCGGTGGGGACGGCCGTGCCGGAGCGGACGGCCTCGAGGCTCTCCCGCGCCGCCGCGACGACGGCCTCGTCGGTCAGGCCGAACTCCTCGTACAGCACGGTGTAGGCGGCGCTCGCGCCGTAGTGCGTGAGCCCGACGATGCGGCCGGCGTCGCCGACGAACTCGCGCCAGCCCATGGGCACACCGGCCTCGACGCTGACCCGGGCGCGGACCGAGGGCGGGAGCACCTCGTCCTTGTAGGCCTGGTCCTGGTCGGCGAACCACTCGACGCAGGGGACCGAGACGACGCGGGTGGGGACGCCGTCGGCCTCCAGCCGCTCGCGTGCGGCGACGGCGATCTGCACCTCGGAGCCCGTGCCCAGCAGGATGACCTCGGGGCTGCCGCCCGACGCCTCGGCCAGGACGTAGGCGCCGCGGGCCACGCCCTCGGCGGAGGCGAGCTGCTCCCGGTCGAACACCGGCAGGTTCTGCCGGGACAGCAGCAGGCCGGCGGGCCGGTCGTTGTTCTCCAGGATCGTGCGCCAGGCGACGGTGACCTCGTTGGCGTCCGCGGGGCGGACGACGTCGAGCCCGGGGATGGCGCGCAGCGCGGCGAAGTGCTCGATCGGCTGGTGGGTCGGCCCGTCCTCGCCCAGCCCGATGGAGTCGTGGGTCCAGACGTAGGTGACGGGGAGCTGCATGAGCGCGGCCAGCCGCACCGCGCCGCGCATGTAGTCGGAGAAGGTGAGGAAGGTGCCGCCGTACACGCGGGTGCCGCCGTGCAGGGCGATGCCGTTCATCACCGCGCCCATGGCGTGCTCCCGGACGCCGAAGTGGATGGTGCGGCCGTAGGGCCCGCCGGACCACATCTTGGTCTGGCGGTCGGCGGGCAGGAACGACGGCTCGCCCTCCACCGCGGTGTTGTTGCTCTCGGCGAGGTCGGCGGAGCCACCCCACAGCTCGGGGAGCCGCGGGTAGAGCTCGGCCAGGACCTTGCCGGAGGCCTTCCGGGTGGCCACGCCCTTCTCGTCGGCGGGGAAGGTCGGCAGTCCCTCGGCCCAGCCCTCCGGCAGCCGGCGCTCGCGCATGCGGGCCAGCAGCGCGGCACCGTCGGGGTTGGCCTGCTGCCAGGCGGTGAACGCCTCGTCCCACTCCGCGCGGGCCGCCCGGCCGGTCTCGACGACCGAGCGGGCGTGGGCGAGCACCTCGTCGTCGACCTGGAAGGTGCGCTCGGGGTCGAAGCCGAGGATCTCCTTGGTGGCGCGGACCTCGTCCTCGCCCAGCGCCGAGCCGTGCGAGGCACCGGTGTTCTGCTTGGTCGGCGCCGGCCAGGCGATGACGGTGCGCAGCACGATCAGCGAGGGGCGGCCGGTCTCGGCCCTGGCCGCGGCGAACGCGGCGTCGACGGCCGCGAGGTCCTCGCCGTCGTCGACGTGCTGCACGTGCCAGCCGTAGGCCTCGTAGCGCTTGCCCACGTCCTCGGTGAAGGCGACGGTCGTGTCGTCCTCGATGGAGATGCGGTTGTCGTCGTAGACCAGCGTCAGGTTCCCCAGCCGCTGGGTGCCGGCCAGCGAGGACGCCTCACCGCTGACGCCCTCCTCCATGTCGCCGTCGGAGGCGAAGCACCAGATGTGGTGGTCGAACAGGCTCTCGCCCTCGGGGGCGTCGGGGTCGAGCATGCCGCGCTCGCGGCGGGCGGCCATGGCCATCCCCACGGCGTTGCCGACGCCCTGGCCCAGCGGGCCGGTCGTCGTCTCGACGCCCGGGGTGTGGTTGACCTCGGGGTGGCCGGGGGTCTTGGACCCCCAGGTGCGCAGCGCCTGGAGGTCCTCGACCTCGAGGCCGTAACCGGAGAGGAAGAGCTGCACGTACAGCGTCAGGCTGGAGTGCCCCATGGACAGGACGAACCGGTCGCGGGCCACCCAGTTCGGGTCGCTGGGGTCGTGCCGCAGCCACTTGTGGAACAGCAGGTAGGCCGTCGGGGCCATGCTCATCGCGGTGCCGGGGTGGCCGTTGCCGACCTTCTGGACGGCGTCCATCGCCAGGACGCGGGCGGTGTCGATGGCGCGGCGGTCGAGGTCCCCGAAGCCGTCGGGGAGGGTCGGCTGCGGCTGCGACGGGCTGCCGGTGGGCGCGTCGGTCGCGGCCTCGGCCGGCGCTTCCGGCCCGGTGCTGCGCGTGTCCATCTGGTCGGTTCTCCCTCGAGGTAGGCCTGACGTCGTGCCCGGGCGCGGCCGGCCGCCGGTGGGCTGGTGCGGGACCGGGGGGGCGTGACGGCGTCGTCGGGGTCGCCCCTACCCGCTGCACCGGCGGCAGCAACGTGATCAACCCTAGTCATCCGAGGTCATGCCGCGCGCCGGCGTCGCGAGCGGCCGGGGCTACAGTGGGGGAGTTCCGCCCCCAGGCTCGAAGGGATCCCGTGGTGCCCTGCTGCCCGCGCGCGACCGCGCACGAGGGCACCCGGTGACGGTGCTGTCCGAGCGCACCGCCGCCCCCGCCCCTGCTCCCCGCCTCGCCACCCGCGTCCGCGCCCGCGTCGGCGCCTACGTCGGCCTCACCAAGCCGCGCATCATCGAGCTGCTGCTCATCACGACGGTGCCGGCGATGATGCTGGCCGACCGGGGCTGGCCGTCGCTGTCGCTGCTGTTCTGGACGCTGCTCGGCGGCACGTTCGCCGCCGGCGCCGCCAACGTCTTCAACTGCTACTTCGACCGCGACATCGACCGGTTGATGCAGCGCACCCGGAAGCGGCCGCTGGTCACCGGCGAGGTCACCCCGCGCGCCGCCCTGGTCTTCGGGGCCGTCCTCGCCGTCAGCTCCACCGTGCTGCTGCTGGTGACGACGACGCCGCTGGCCGCGGTGCTCGCGGCGACGGCGATCTTCTACTACGCCGTCCTGTACACGATGGTGTTCAAGCGGCACACCCGCCGCAGCACCGAGTGGGGCGGTGTCCCCGGCGCGGCACCGGTGCTGATCGGCTGGGCGGCGGTGACCGGTTCGCTGGACTGGCCGGCGGTCGTCGTCTTCGGGATCGTCTTCTGCTGGCAGATGCCGCACTTCTGGGCGCTGGCCCTGCGCTTCAAGGACGACTACGCCCGCGCCGACGTCCCGATGCTGCCCGTGGTGACCACCGCGCTGTCGGTCGGCCGGCAGTCGGCGGCGTGGGCGTGGGCCACCGTCGCCGTCTCGCTGCTGCTCTGGCCGGTCGCCTCCGGCTACGGCATCGGGCTGGGCTACGCGATCCCGGCCGCGCTGCTGGGCGCCTGGTTCGTCGTCGAGTCCCACCGGCTGCTGGCCCGCATCAAGCGCGGCGGCGAGACGAAGCCGATGCAGCTGTTCCACGTCTCGATCTCGTACCTGTCGCTGCTGTCGGTCGCGATCATCGTCGACGCCATCGTCTGACGGCTGCTGCGCCGAGCGTGTGCGCCGACGCCCGGTTCCAACGCTCGGAACCGGACCTCGACGCACACACTGCTGCTCCGTCCACAGATCGGCGCCGACGCCGCCACGGACGGGGCGACCGGTCAGGGTCGTGAGGCGGCCTACGACATCGCGGAGCTGCTCGGACCCCGACGGCTGGGCGACGTGGAGTCGCTCGTCAGCCGGATCGACCGGAAGACCCTCGCCGCCTGGGTGTCCGCCGGCCGGCTCCGCCGCATCCAGCCGGGGGTCTACGCCCCCCGCTCTCGCCGACGACTGGCGCGTCCGAGCCCGTGCCGCGGCGCAGGCCTGCGACGGCGTGCTCAGCCACCACACCGCCCTCCCGCGCACGTGGCGCTCACCGGGCTGGTCCGGCTGCTGGCGCAGGGTTGCCAGAGCGAGCGGGAGATCCGGGGTTGCCTGCAGGTGCTCCGCGCACCGGGGATGCCCCGGTTCACCCAGGAGCGGGCGGTCTCCGTCGGCGGCCGTACCCACCACCTCGACGCCGCCTACGACGACGTCCTGCTCGCCGTCGAGATGGACGGCGCCGCATGGCACGGTTCGAGAGACCAGCGGGAGCGGGACACCCGCCGAGACGCCGTCCTCGCCACCGCCGGTCGGCAGACGCTCCGCTCCAGCTACCCCCGGCTGCCCGCCGAGCCCGAGGAGTGCCGTCGGGACATCCGGTCGGTCCACGCCGCCAGGCGACGGCATCTGCTCGCGGGTGTGCGCTGACGCCCGGTTCCACGCGGTCGAACCGGGCGTGGGGGCACACGCCCAGGGCGACAACGGGTCAGCGGGCGGCGACCGCAGGTTCGGCGCGGGCGGGGAGCGGCAGGTCGGACGCCGGCCCGCGGACCGACCAGACGAGCCGCGCGGTGTACCCGGTGACGAGCACGGCGCCGAGCATGTGCAGCAGGACGAGCAGGACCGGCAGGTCGGTGAAGTACTGCACGTAGCCGACGACGCCCTGCGCCAGCTGGACGACCAGCAGGTCCCGCGCAGCCCGGCGGACCCGGCCGGGGGAGTCGGTCGCGTAGAGGGCGACCAGCAGCGCCACGGTGAGCCCGACGAGCAGGAAGACGGCGTCGGCGTGCAGGTGGCTGACCAGCTCGGCGTCCAGCCCGGTGCGCCCGGCCTCCGGGTCGCCGCTGTGCGGTCCGCTGCCGGTGACCACGGTGCCCATGACCAGCACGAGCGCCGTCACCGCGGCGATGGCGCCGACGAGCAGGCGGAAGGGCCGGCCCAGCAGCGGTTCGCCGACCCCGGGCTCGCGCGAGCGCAGCCAGAGGACGGTGGTCAGCGCGACCAGGCCCATGGAGACGAGGAAGTGCGCGGCGACGGTCCACGGGTTCAGGCCCGTCAGGACGGTGATGCCGCCGACGACCCCCTGCGCGGGGATGCCGAGGAACGCGGCCACCGCCAGCGGGCGCAGGTCGCGGCGCGAGGAGCGCACCACCACGACGACGAGCGCGACCGCCAGGACGGTGAGGACGAAGGTGAGCAGCCGGTTGCCGAACTCGACGGCGCCGTGGATGCCCATCTCCGGCGTCGTCACGAAGCTCTCGGTGGTGCAGCGCGGCCACGTGGGGCAGCCCAGGCCCGAGCCGGTCAGGCGGACGACGCCCCCGGTCAGCACGATCGCCCCGTTGGCCAGCACGTTGGCGAAAGCGACCCGCGAGATGGTCGTGGGGGAGAAGGAAGCGGGCAGGACCGGCACGCCCCGATGCTAGGCCGTCGCCGGCACCGGGTAGGGGACGGCGGCCCGACGCCCAGCCCCGGCGCGGGTGGTCCCCGACATCGAGACGAGTGGCATGACGAGCGGATTCTTCCCCGGCGGTGCCGGTAGCCCCTTCGACGAGTTCTTCGCCCGCTACCTGGGCGGCTCCCGGCAGCCCCGGCAGCGCATCGACATCACCCAGCTCCTCACCGAGCGCGGCCGCGAGGTGGTGAACTCGGCGGCGCGGCACGCCGTCGACGCCGGCAGCACCGACGTGGACACCCAGCACCTGCTCGCGGCGCTGACCGAGGAGCAGACGGTGCAGCAGCTGCTCGGCCGCGCGGGCGTCGACCCCGGCGTCCTCCACGACCAGGTGGCGGCACCGCACGACGGGGTCCAGCAGGCCGGCGGGGCCCTCGCGCTCACCCCGGCCGCCAAGCGGGCGCTCCTCGACGCGCACCAGATCTCGCGGGCCCTGGGCTCCACCTACATCGGCCCCGAGCACCTGCTGTTCGCGCTGGCGGTGAACGCGGACTCCCCGGGCGGGCAGGTGCTGCGCTCGGCGGGCGTCACCCCGGAGGCGCTGCAGCAGGCAGCCGCCGGCGGGGGCGGTGGCCAGGGGCCCGCCGCGAAGCCGCCGTCGAGCACCCCGACCCTCGACGAGTTCGGCCGCGACCTCACCGAGATGGCGCGCGACGGCCGCATCGACCCCGTGATCGGCCGCGAGGAGGAGATCGACCAGACGCTGGAGGTGCTCGCCCGCCGGCGGAAGAACAACCCCGTCCTCATCGGCGAGGCCGGCGTCGGCAAGACGGCGATCGTCGAGGGGATCGCGGCGCAGATCGCCGACGACGACGTCCCCGAGACCCTGCGCGGCCGCCGCGTCGTGGAGCTCGACCTGACCGGCCTGGTGGCCGGCACCCGGTACCGCGGTGACTTCGAGGAGCGGCTGAAGAAGATCATCGACGAGATCCGCGAGCACAGCGACGAGCTCATCGTCTTCATCGACGAGCTGCACACCGTCGTCGGCGTCGGGGCGTCGGAGGGTTCCGGTGGGGCGGGCAACATGCTCAAGCCCGCCCTGGCCCGCGGTGAGCTGCACATCATCGGGGCGACGACCCTCGACGAGTACCGGCGCAACATCGAGAAGGACGCCGCCCTCGAGCGCCGGTTCCAGCCGGTCCTCGTGCCCGAGCCCGGCGTCGAGGACTCCGTGCAGATCCTCCGCGGGCTGCGCGACCGCTACGAGGCCCACCACCAGGTGCGGTTCACCGACGAGGCGCTGGTGGCCGCCGCCGAGCTGTCCGACCGCTACATCGCCGACCGGCACCTGCCGGACAAGGCGATCGACCTGATCGACCAGGCCGGGGCGCGGGTGCGGCGGCGGGTGAAGACGCCGGCGACCGACCTGCGCGGGCTGGAGCAGGAGCTCTCCCGGCTGCAGCGGGAGAAGGACCAGGCGGTCGCCGCGGAGCAGTACGAGCGCGCCTCGGAGCTGCGCGACCAGGTGCGCGAGGCCGAGCAGCGGCTGGAGCAGGCGCGCTCCGGGGGCGGGAGCGGCATCCCGTGCGTGGAGGTGCAGGACATCGCGGAGGTGGTGTCGCGGAGCACCGGCATCCCGGTCAGCCAGCTCACCCAGGAGGAGATGCAGCGGCTGCTGGAGCTGGAGGCCCGGCTGCACGAGCGGGTGATCGGCCAGGACCGGGCCGTGGCGGTCGTCGCCGAGGCGGTGCGCCGGTCGCGCGCCGGGCTCGGCGATCCGGACCGCCCGATCGGCAGCTTCCTCTTCCTCGGCCCCACCGGCGTGGGGAAGACCGAGCTGGCCAAGGCGCTGGCCGCCGCCCTGTTCGGGGACGAGGACCGGATGGTGCGGCTGGACATGAGCGAGTTCCAGGAGCGGCACACCGTCAGCCGGCTCGTCGGCTCCCCGCCCGGGTACGTCGGGTACGAGGACGCCGGCCAGCTCACCGAGGCCGTCCGGCGGCGTCCCTACTCGGTCGTCCTGCTCGACGAGATCGAGAAGGCTCACCCCGACGTCTTCAACACGCTGCTGCAGGTGCTCGACGACGGCCGGCTGACAGACAGCCAGGGCCGGACGGTCGACTTCACCAACACCGTGCTGATCATGACGAGCAACCTGGGGTCGGAGCTGATCGTCGGCCGGGGGACGCCGCTCGGGTTCGGCTCGGCCGACGGCGGGTCGGGGGACGACCTGCAGGAGCGGGTCATGCGCCGGCTGCGGGAGTCCTTCCGCCCGGAGTTCCTCAACCGGATCGACGAGGTCGTCGTCTTCGAGCGGCTGGAGCCCGACCAGCTCCGCCGGATCACCGACCTGCTGCTGGAGGAGACCCGGCGGCGGACGTCGGCGCAGGGGATCACGCTCGAGGTCGCCCCTGAGGCGGTCGAGTGGCTGGCCGACCACGGCCACCAGCCCGACTTCGGCGCGCGGCCGCTGCGGCGGGTCATCCAGCGGGAGCTGGACACCCCGCTGTCCCGGCTGCTCCTGCAGGGCGGCGTCCAGCGGGGCGACACCGTCCGGGTGGTGGTCGGCGACGGCGGGCTCGACTTCGAGGTGGCCGGGTACCGGGAGCCGGCCGGGCAGGCCTGACCGGGGGCCCGGCAGCGCCCGCCGGCCCCGGGCGCTGCCGGGCCACCCGGCCGCCGCGGCGTGAAGCTGGTCAAGAAGGCCCTCCGGCGGCGTCCTTCTTATGTGGACCTTGGTTGCGAGGTCTACGA